>NZ_JBSSEP010000017.1:0-158056 GCF_054061835.1 Pseudomonas sp. TE12234 | reverse complement strand
GGGCCGGCACCTTCAGCATCGATGCCGCCTGACACGCCGCCATCGCTGGCAAGCCAGCTCCCACAGAAATTTGGGCCGTTCACGGACTCGGCGTACATCCACGAACACTGTGGGAGCGGGCTTGCCCGCGATGGGGCCGGCACCTTCAGCATCGACATCGCCTGACACACCGCGAGGGTCCTACAGGGTGTCCTGCCAGGTCTGGTGCGAGGATTGAAGCTGGGTCTTGACCCAGTTGCTGAAGGCCTGGACCGCTGCGCGGTCGGCTTTTTGCGGGTCGGCGGCCAGGTAGTAGCCACGGTGCAGGTCGATGGTGATGTCGAATGGGCGCACCAGCAGCCCCTTGGACAAGGCATCGCCGCTGATCAGGTTGTCACCGATGGCGATTCCCTGGCCGGCAATGCAGGCGGACTGCGCGCAGTGTGCGTCGGAGAACAGAATGCCGCTGACCGCGTTGACCCCTGACGCCCCGGCGGCGGTCAGCCAGACGCGCCAGTCGGAGTAGTCGGTCATGTGCAGCAACGGGTAGTTGCTCAGTTCCTGCGGGCTTTTCAACCCGCCCAATGCGTTGATCAACCGTGGGCTGCACACCGGGAAGAAGCGCAAGGCCACGATTTCTTCAACGATCATTTCCGGCCAGTCGCCAATCCCGTAGGCAATGAACAGATCGACATTCGGATTATGAGTGTCGTCCGGGGTGCGCGGTGAAATCAGCTGCAATTGCACTTGCGGGTACTGCCGCAAAAACGCGCCGATGTGGTGGCACAGCCAATAGGTGGCAAATCCCGGTGCGCAACTGATGCACAGTCGACCGGAGACTTCCTGGTCGCCGACCAACTGACCGGCATCGAGCAGGTTCAACAGAATCCCGTGCACCTCCCGGGCATAACGTTCGCCTTGCCAGGTCAGGCCGATGCCCCGGCCAATGCGCTCGGTCAGGGCAAAACCGACGCATTCCTCCAGCTTGCTGATCTGGTGGCTGATGGCGCTTCGAGTCAGGTTCAGTTCACGGGCCGCGACCGACACGCTGCCGAGGCGGGCAACCGCGTCCAGGGCGCGCAGGGCTGTCATCGATGGAAAACGCATAAATCATCCCGCTCAATAGTTAAAAAAAACCAAGTACGACACGCCCCCTGTGGCGAGGGAGCTTGCTCCCGCCGGGTCGCGCAGCGGCCCCCATTGCATCGGTCAGCCGAGCCATCCACCTGCTGAACAGTCCAGCTCCCCACCACAAAGGTCAGAGCTATATGGTGACGTAAATTGAACAGTCAGGCCAAAAAAAATCGATTGTTGTATTGGTTGGTTCAACAATACTAGCCCAACTTGTCATCGGGTCGCTCTGGCCCATCATCAAAGAGGTGCTGCATGACCCGTTGTGCCGAGGCGCTCGTTCAGTTGCTGGAAGGCTATGGCGTGGAACACGTCTTCGGCATTCCCGGCGTGCACACCGTCGAGCTTTATCGTGGCTTGCACGGCAGCCGTTTGAAGCACATCAGCCCGCGTCACGAACAGGGCGCCGGGTTCATGGCCGATGGTTACGCACGGGCCAGTGGCAAGCCAGGGGTGTGCTTCATCATCACCGGCCCGGGCATGACCAATATCCTCACCGCCATGGGCCAGGCCTATGCGGACTCGGTGCCGATGCTGGTCATTTCCACCTGCAATCGCCGCGAACACCTGCGCCTGGGCCATGGCCACCTGCATGAACTGCCGGACCAGCGTGCGTTGGTCGCTGGCGTTTGTGCCTTCAGTCATACGTTGCAGCACCCGGACCAATTGCCCGAAGTGTTGGCGCGGGCCTTTGCCTTGTTTGGTTGTACCCGGCCGCGTCCGGTGCACATCGAGATACCGCTGGACGTGCTGGAAATGTCCGCCGACGGCCTGGACCTGCGCCCGCGTCCATTGCCCGCGGCACCGGCCCCGGCCCCCGAAGCCATCGAGGCCGCGGTCACCTTGCTCAGCCACGCACAGCGGCCCTTGATCCTCGCCGGTGGTGGTGCGCGTCGCTCCAGCGAAACCCTGACCTTGCTCGCCGAACGGTTGCAGGCGCCGGTCGCGCTGACCACCAATGCCCGAGGCCTGCTGGCCCCCGACCATCCCTTGCTGCTCGACGGCGTGCAGTCCTCGGCCCATGGCCGCGAGCTGTTCGCCGAGGCGGACGTGGTGCTGGCCGTCGGCACCGAACTGGGGGAAACCGACTATGACTTTTTCGGCCTCGGCCCCTTGGCGTTCAAGGCGCCGCTGATCCGCCTGGACATTGACTCCCTGCAAGTGCTCGGCGTGCAAGCGGCGGCGGTGGGGCTGCTGGGGGATGCCGAACAAGGCCTGCGCGCGTTGTTGGCGCGATTGCCGCAACGCCAGGCTGACCCCGCGTGGGCCGGTGATCGGGTAACGCGAGTCAATGCCGTCGAACACGCTGGCTGGAGTGCAAAGCAGCGTCGTCTGCAAGCGCTGCTCGATACCGTCCGTGACGCGCTGCCGCAACCCTTGATCGTCGGCGACTCGACTCAACCGGTGTATCAGGGAGCCCTAGGCTACCGGGCACCGACGCCCAACAGCTGGTTCAACGCCGGCAGCGGCTACGGCACCCTGGGCTACGGCTTGCCCGCAGCCATCGGCGCCAAGCTGGCCCAGCCGTTGCGTCCGGTGGTGGCATTGGTGGGGGACGGTGGGCTGCAGTTTTCCAGCGCCGAACTGATCGCCGCCAAAGAGGCCGGCGCAGGGGTGATCCTGCTGCTGTGGAACAACACCAGCTATGCGGAAATCCGCGATTACATGAACGCCCGCGAGGTGCCGTTGCTGGGGGTCGACATCCTCACGCCGGACTTCGCCGCCCTGGCGCAAAGCTGCCATGTCGCCCATTACCGTGCGGGCAATCTCGCCGGTTTGCGAGCGCTGCTTGGCCAACTTGGCGATACCTGCGAACCGCTGATGATCGAGGTCGACGCCACGACTTTCCTGGCGGATTGAACGCTGGCTAAAACAACAACAATTTTTCAGGTCCCCGACATGCCAAGCGCACGGTGGATCTTCCTACTGCCCTGAACTCAAAGGTGGCTTACATGGCTGAGTCCGACAACTTCTCTTCTACCCATTCCGTACAAGGGACCTACGCCGACCTGATCCTCGCCAACGGTCGAATCTACACCCAGGATCCGGCCAACCCCTGGGCCGAGGCGCTGGCGATCCGCGACGGCAAGTTGATCGGCGTCGCCAGCCTCGGCGCGCTTGAAGCCTTCAAGGGGCCGAACACCCGGGTGCACGATCTGCAAGGCGCCTTTTGCATGCCCGGCCTGCACGACATGCACACCCACCCCGACCTCGCACTGGCACCGCGCTACAGCGACGACCTCGACGTCGGTATCGAAGACCCGACGCCAGAGCAACTGCGCGAAAGCATCCTCGCCTATGCCGACAGCCATCCGGGCGATGGCTGGATCTACGGTCAGTACTGGGTGCGCTACACCTTCCGCGAGGCCGGTTTGACCCCGGGCCGCGCCTGGCTCGACAGCGTCATGCCAGACCGTCCCGTGGCGCTGCTCGACCGCATGTGGGGCACCATGATGGTCAACTCCAAGGCCCTGGAACTGGCCGGGATCGACCGCCATACCGCCGACCCGCGCAACGGTTATTTCGAACGTGATGACCTGACCGGCGAACCCACCGGTCTGATGATCGACGGCGCCTACGCGATGATCCACGCCGCCATGCCACCGACCCCGGTCAGCGTGCTGCGCCGCGCCTATCGCGATGGCGTGCATTTCCAGAGTTCGCGCGGCGTTACGGCGAGCAAGTACGTGCACGTCTGCGAACAGCGCTTGCAGGCCCTGAAGGAACTGGATGACAGCGGTGAACTGACCGTGCGCATCGAGGCCGCGATCAGTTGGCAGGACGACATTTTCCCGGTGCGCCGTCGCTGGGAACTGCTGGCGGGCGAACGTCACTACTACCGCAGCGCGCGCCTGAGTGCCAACGCGGTGAAGTTCCACTTCGACGGCACGGTCGAGCCGAAATCCTCGTACCTGCTGACGCCATGGCCGCAAGAGTCGAGCTGGCGCGGCAAGCTCAACCTGACCCCAGAGCACATCACCGACATGGTGGTGGACATGGACCGCAAGGGCATCCGCGTGATTGCCCACTGCACCGGTGACGGCGCGTCGGACGTGTTCCTCGACGCCGTGGCCGAGGCCCGCCGTCGCAACGGTTTCAGTGGCGTGCGCCACCAGTGCGCCCACAGCACCTTGCTGCACCCCGGCAACCTGCCGCGCTTCAAGGAACTGAACGTCATCGCCGAATTTTCCCCGGCGGCCTGGTACCCGACGCCATTCGCCAGCGGTGCGCGTTCCGGTTACGGCCAGGAACGCCTCAAGCGCATCTACGACTTCAAAGGCGTGCTCGAAGCCGGCGGCACGGCGGTCATGGGCACCGACTGGCCGGTGGCGTCCATCGACCCATGGCTGGCGCTGGAAACCATGGTCACCCGACAAAACCCATGGAACGACGACCCGGCGTGCTTCGGCGATCCGATCAGTCTTGAGCAGGCGTTGAACGTGATCACCCGCAACGGCGCCGTGGCCATGGGCCTGGAAAAAACCACCGGCAGCCTGGAAGTCGGCAAGTCAGCAGACCTGATCGTGATCGACCGTGACCTGTTCGCCGAGCCGGCGCGCAACTACATCCACCAGACTCAGGTGCTGCTGACCTTCGTCGAAGGGCAACTGGTCTACGACCGTCATTCGACGCTGCAAGCGCTGGGGCTCAAAGCGGTCTGGCAGGGCGAGCCTCCCGTGCTGGAGGGCAAGGCGTGATGGATGCACAACGTATTGCCGTGACCGTGGTGTCGGGGTTTCTCGGCGCCGGTAAAACCACCTTGCTCAACCGTATGGTGCGCCGTGCGCAGGGCAGTCGACTGGCCGTCATCGTCAACGATTTCGGTGAGTTGAACATCGATGCGGCCATCGTTTCCGAAGTCACGGATGCCGTGTACAGCCTGCAAAACGGCTGCATCTGCTGCACCGTGCAGGAAGACTTGCTGGCGCAGCTCGGCAGCCTGGCGCAACTGGAGCCGCGGCTGGAGCGCATCGTCATCGAATGCAGCGGCGTGTCCGACCCGCAGCGCATCGTGCAAACCCTGGCCTACCCGCAACTGCGCAGCCAGATGCAACTGGACATGGTCATCACCGTGGTCGACGCCACCCGTCACCTGCAACTCGAAGGTGAATATGCGCGACTCGCTCGGGCGCAGGTGGCGGCCGCCGATTTGTTGCTGTTGAACAAGACCGATCTGGTCGACGAACAACAATTGCAGGCGTTGCGTGAAGCCCTGGGGCATAGGACTCGGGTGCACGAAAGCGTGCAGTCGCAGTTGCCGGATGCACTGTGGCTGGACACTGAACTGGAGCTTGAGCCTCGGGCGCTCAAGCCGCTGACGCGGGTGTCGGACGACGATCACGGTGAGATGTTCAGCAGCTGGTTGTGGCAGAGCGATGCGGCACTGGATGTCGAGGGCTTGCGCGGCTGGTTGCAGGCGTTGCCCAGCGACGTTTTTCGGGTCAAGGGACTGGTGGTGCTGGCGCAGGGCAACAAGGCTCATTGGTTGCAGCATGTTGGCACCCGCAGTCAGTTTCTGCCGGCTACCGATGAGGCTCAGGCCCGCGTGACGCATCTGGTGTTCATCGCTCGCCGTGGCTTCGACGGCTGGGACGCGTTGGGACAAGGGCTGGACGCTTGCAAGGTGGTGAACCCATGAGCCCGACAGAGCAACGTTTACGCGAGGAACTGGCCGCCTGTTATCGATTGGTGGCGCACTTTCGCATGACCGATCTGATTTTTACCCACATCTCGGTGCGTATCCCCGGGCCGGAGCATCATTTTCTGATCAATCCGTATGGGTTGATGTTCGATGAGATCACTGCGTCCAATCTGGTGAAAATCGATTTGAATGGGCATGCCGTGGAGCCGTCGCCGTTCCCGGTGAACCCGGCCGGGTTTGTGATTCACAGCGCAATTCATGGCGCCCGTGAGGATGCGCAATGCGTGCTGCATACCCACACCAAATCCGGCTGCGCGGTGGCCGCGTTGAAGGGCGGCTTGCTGCCGGTGAATCAGATTTCCATGGAGTTCTATGGCCGCGTGGCTTACCACGACTATGAAGGCGTGGCGCTGGACTTGAGCGAGCAAGAGCGACTGGTGGCAGACATGGGGGACAAGCCGGTGCTGATGTTGCGCAACCATGGTTTGTTAACCGTCGGCGAAACCGTGGGGCAGGCGTTCATGCGCATGTACTACCTGGAAAAAGCCTGCGACATCCAACTGGCCGCGCAGGCCGCCGGCGAGTTGGTGCTGCCACCGGCTGAAGTCTGTGAGCACACCGAGCGCCAGTTCAATGACCCGGGCCGAGCGCTGGATGAAGGTGAATTGAACGACCCGGATGCGATGCAGTTGGCCTGGGCGGCGTTGTTGCGCTTGCTGGAGCGGGTGGCTCCGGGGTATCGGGATTGATCCGGATCTTCAGTTGTCATGGATGACGCCATCGCCGGCAAGCCAGCTCCCACAGGATTTGTGGGTGTAGCCGGAATGGGTGAACGACCGAGATCCCTGTGGGAGCGCGGCTTGCCCGCGATGGGCGCGCTGCGGTCTGTCAGGCTTTTCCCGGTGTGTTGAGGTTCATCGACCGCTCTGCCAACGCCGACGCAGTGGCTTCATCCACCGCCAGCGAAAAGCGGAACGTCGCGCCGCGCCCTGGCACATCGATCAACTGAATATCGCGGCCATGCAACTGCAGGATGCGATGTACGATTCGCAGTCCCAACCCGCCATCACGCCGTGCCCCACCGATATTGAACGGCCGCAAGAACAGGCCTTCACGCAGTTCGGGGGCGATGCCGGGGCCGGTGTCGCTGACGGTCACTTCAATAAATGCCCCCTGTGGCCGCAAGCCGAGTTCGATCTCGCCTCCTGGCGGGGTATGGCGTAACGCGTTGTCGAACAGGTTGGTCAGCACCCGCTCGATCAACCCCAGATCAGCGCAGGCCGCCGAAACGTTTGAGGCAAACGTGGCCTTCAGTTCGACCTGGCGCGCCTCGGCCGTCAGTTCGAATTTCTGGAAGATGTCCTGGGCCAGGTCGGTCAGGGAGAAGCGCTCCAGCACCGGTTGCACGAAGCCATGTTCCAGCCGCACCAGTTCCAACAGCGATTGCGCCAGGCCACCGACCTTGCGGCTCTGGTCCAGCGCGATGCCCAGGTAACGACGACGGTCGGCGGGGGGCAGGGTGGCGTCCTTGAGCGACAGGGTTTCCAGGTAGCCATGCAGCGACGCGAGCGGTGTGCGCAGGTCGTGGGAAATGTTCGCCACCAGTTCACGGCGTTCCTGATCCTGGCGGGTCAAGGTGCGCCATTGCTCACCCAGGCGCGCCTGCATCTGCCGGAACGTGGCGTCGAGTATGGCGATTTCGTCATGGCTGGCGGCTTTCTCCATCGGGGCCGCTGTCGGCGGCGTGACCGGAACGCCGTCGATGTCGAACTGGCTGACAGTTTCGGTCAGGCGGCGCAATGGCCGGGTGATCAGGGCGAACGCCGTGAGACCGGCAATCAGGCACAGCAACGCCACCAAGCCGATGGACAGCAGCGCCGTATTCAGCGCCGCACTGGTCGCACCGCGTTCGGCGAGGCGATCGTGGTCTTCGCCGAGCAACACCACATAGAGATAACCGGCCGGTTTGCCATCGACCTTGAGCGGCGCGGCGCTGAACACCTTGCGACCGTCGACACTGCGTGGGTCGTCGCCGGGAATCGGCAAGGGGTCGCCCCGGAGCAGGCGCTGGATCGGCGCCAGGTCGACCCGCTCGCGGCGTATCCGACCCTCCGGCGCGGCGCTGCCGACAATCTTGCCCTCGGTGTCGAGCAGGTACACCTCGACACTCGGGTTGACCAGCATCAACTGGCTGAACAGATCGCGCACCGCACCGGGCATCAGGCCCTTGGTGTCCATCAGCACCGTGTCGCTGGCGATGTGTTGCGCCAGGTCCCGGGACAAGCCTTGCACCACTTCCTGCTCGTGCATCTGGTTGGAGCGCACCTGCATCCACGCCGACGTGCCGCAGCACACCAGCAGTAACACGGCGAACACCAGCGACAGGCGTTGTGTCAGGGTCAACCTCATGGCTGCTCCTCCCCGGTCGCGAATTTGTAGCCGCGCCCCCACACCGTCAGGATGCGTACCGGTTGCGCCGGGTCGGTCTCGATCTTGGCGCGCAGGCGGTTGATGTGGGTGTTGACCGTGTGTTCGTAGCCTTCGTGGCTGTAGCCCCATACGGCATTGAGCAGGTCCATGCGCGAAAACACCTTGCCGGGCTGGCGGGCGAAGAAATACAGCAAGTCGAATTCTCGCGGTGTGAGGTCCAGGCGCCGACCGTCGAGGGACACTTCGCGGGTGATCGGGTCGATGGCCAGACCGTCGAGGATCAGGCTGCCGGCATCCATTTTCAGGTTGCGTGCCATGGCGTCGACCCGGCGCAGCAGCGCTTTGACCCGGGCCACCAGTTCAAGCATGGAAAACGGCTTGGCCAGGTAATCGTCGGCCCCCAGTTCCAGACCGAGAATCCGGTGCACTTCGCTGGAGCGGGCGCTGGTGATGATAATCGGCGTGTAGCGCGCCATGGCACGGGCGCGCCGGCAGATTTCCAGGCCGTCGACACCGGGCAGCATCAGGTCGAGGATCAGCGCATCCCAACTGCCTTGCTGCAGCAGGCGCATGCCTTCGTTGCCATCGGCGCAGTGCACCACCTCGAGCTGCTCATCGCGCAGGTGCAGGCAGATAAGGTCGGCGATATGCAAATCGTCCTCGACCACGAGGACTCGTTTGGTCTGTTCCATCCAGCTCAATCCTTCGGCGCAATGAACGCATTGTGCGGCTTTTCCGCGGCCGGAGTTATCACGAATTGTTTAACTCCCCGTGAGGATTTGGCGATCACCCCAAGCCTAGGCTGTGTTCAATGAAAACGGCCCAGGATTTTTGGAGGCGGCGATGGATTCAAGACGATTTTCGCGGCGGCAATTTCTCGCGGTGAGCGGCGGACTGGGGGTGGCAGCCCTGGCCATCGGCCTGTTACCCAAATTTTCCGCGAGCACTGCGCTGATCAGCCAGGCGGACGCGGCGCAGGTGTTCGAAGTGACCCACAGCGACAGTGAATGGCACGCAATCCTGAGCGACGAACAGTACGAAATCCTCCGTGAAGAGGGCACCGAACGGGCCTACAGCAGCCCGCTCAACAATGAGCACCGCGACGGTACGTTTGCCTGTGCCGGTTGCGACCTGCCGCTGTTCTCCTCGGCGACCAAGTTCGACAGCCATACCGGTTGGCCGAGTTTCTGGATGCCGCTGGACAAGGCCGTGGCCACCCGTCAGGACCACTCCTTTGGCGTGCTGCGCGAAGAGGTGCACTGCCGGCGTTGCGGCGGGCATCTGGGTCATGTCTTCGATGACGGTCCCAAACCCACCGGGCTGCGCTACTGCATGAACGGTCTGGCGATGAAGTTCCAACCCAGGACAGCCTGATTCCCACCCCTCATTTTTTTGCAGGTAATCGCCATGTGGCTACTGCTCCTTGCTTACCTCGGTGGTGTGCTGACCATTGTCAGCCCGTGCATTCTGCCGGTCCTGCCGTTCGTTTTCGCCCGCACCGGACAGCCGTTCATCAAAAGCGGTTTGCCGCTGCTGGCCGGGATGGCGCTGACCTTCGCGCTCGTGGCTACCCTGGCGGCAGTCGGCGGGGGTTGGGTGGTGCAACTCAATCAGTACGGGCGCTGGCTGGCGCTGGTGTTCGTGGCGCTGTTCGGCCTGACGCTGTTGTTGCCCCAACTGGCTGAGCGCCTGACCCGACCGCTGGTGGCGGCCGGCAGTCGTCTGTCGGAAGTGGCCGGCGCCGATGCACGGCCGCGTCCCGGCGCTTCGTTCCTGATCGGCGTTGCCACGGGCCTGCTGTGGGCACCTTGCGCCGGGCCGATTCTGGGGTTGTTGCTGACCGGGGCGGCGCTGCAAGGTGCGAGCATCCAGACCACCTTGTTGCTGTTGGCCTATGCCGCCGGTGCCGCGACTTCCCTGGCCGTGGCGTTGCTGCTGGGCGGTAAGGTCTTCGCTGCGATGAAGCGTTCGATCGGTGCCGGGGAGTGGCTGCGTCGCGGCCTCGGCGCGGCGATGCTGGCGGGGGTGGCGGCGATTGCCCTGGGGCTCGATACCGGGATTCTGGCGCGGTTCTCCACGGCCTCGACCGGCGGAATCGAGCAGGTGCTGGTCGGACGCCTGGCCGGCAAGTCACCCCGTGACAGTGCGGCGATGACGGCGCAAAACCCGGTGTCTGAAGAAGGTGCGCTGCCAGTGGCTGACAAAGCCCCGGGCACCTTGCCGGTCGAAGGCAACCTGCCACCGCTGAGCGGCGCGGTGCAGTGGCTCAACTCGCCACCGCTCGATGCCCAGGCCTTGAAGGGCAAAGTGGTGCTGGTGGATTTCTGGACCTACTCCTGCATCAACTGCCTGCGTACGCTGCCCTATGTCAAAGCCTGGGCCGAGAAGTATCGCGACCAGGGCCTGGTGGTGATCGGCGTGCATGCCCCGGAGTTCGCCTTCGAACGTGACATTAAAAATGTCACCCAGGCCATGAAGGACCTGGGAATCAACTACCCGGTGGCCATCGATAACGAGTTCAAGATCTGGCGCGCCTTCAACAACGAATACTGGCCGGCGCACTATTTCGCCGACGCCCAGGGGCGTATCCGCTATCACCACTTTGGCGAAGGCGAGTACGCCGAATCGGAGCGGGTCATCCAGCAATTGCTGCGTGAAGCAGGCGCGACCAAGGTGTCGGACGGGCTGATCAACGCCAAGGCCGATGGCGTACAGATGGCCCCGGACAACAACGAAGTGCAGTCGCCGGAAACCTACGTCGGCTATCAGCGTGCCGAGCATTTCGTGCCGGACACCTCGCTGGTGCCGGACAAAGTGGCGACCTACAGCCCACCGAAGCAGTTGGCCCTCAACGACTGGAGTCTGGGTGGCCAATGGCATGTCGGATCGGAGCGGGCCACCGCCAGCGCCCCGGCCAGCCGCATCGTCTATCGCTTCCACGCCCGTGATTTGCACCTGGTGCTCGGCCCCGGCGCGGATGGCAAACCGGTGCGCTTCAAAGTGCTGATCGATGGCAAGGCTCCGGGCGATGCCCACGGCATGGACGTGGCGCCCGATGGCAGTGGCCGCGTAACGGAACAGCGTTTGTATCAACTGGTGCGTCAGAACGGCGGGGTGAGTGACCGCACGTTCAGCATCGAGTTTCTGGATCCGGGCGCATCGGCCTACGCCTTTACTTTCGGCTGATCGACCTCAATTCTTCAGGAGTCAACGTCATGAAAAACCTGTTCACCTGGCGCCGAACCTTATTGGGACTGGCGGCCGCCGGCATCATCAGTCAATGCTCGGCGTTCTCTTTCGGCGGCGCTGAAGAGGCCGTCGTCCTGCCACCTCCGGCCCTGGATGAAAACACACAGGCCCACAGCGAAACCGCCGTGTTTGCCGGTGGTTGCTTCTGGGGCGTTCAAGGGGTATTCCAGCATGTCAAAGGCGTGAAAAACGCCGTGTCGGGGTACGCCGGTGGGGCGGCCAACACGGCCCGGTACGAGCGCGTCAGCGGTGGCAACACCGGGCATGCGGAGTCGGTCGAAGTGACCTTCGACCCGAGTCAGGTCAGCTATGGCACCTTGCTGCAAATCTACTTCTCGGTGGCGCACAACCCGACCGAACTCAACCGTCAGGGGCCAGACACCGGCACCCAATATCGCTCGGCCATTTTCACTAAAAGCAGCGATCAGCAACGGGTGGCCCAGGCCTACATCAGCCAGCTAGACGCCGCTCATGCGTTCGACAAACCAATTGTGACCAAGCTGGAAAGCTACAACGGTTTCTACCCGGCGGAAGAAGAGCATCAGGACTTTCTGACCGAGCACCCGACCTATCCCTACATCGTGATCAACGACTTGCCGAAAGTGGCTCAACTCAAGCAGTTGTACCCGGATCGCTATCAGGAAAAACCGGTGCTGGTGAAGGCGGGGATGTGAGGGCAGGGGGCGGCTGTTACACGGAGATCATGTTCTTGCCGGCGATTTTCGACCGATACAGCGCCTGATCGGCCCGCGCCATCAGGCCGGTCTGCTGCTCTTCGTCAAAGCGCTGAACCACACCGAAACTCATGGTGATGTGAAAATCGCCGACAGGCTGTAACCCGGCGAGGCGATCACGGATGTTTTCGGCCAGGCATCGCGCATCGGCCAGCGGTGTATCGGGAAGGATGATGATGAATTCGTCGCCGCCCCAGCGCGCCAGCAGATGATTGTCGGCGACGCAGTGCTTCACATTGTCGACCACCTGCACCAGGGCGGCGTCGCCCAGGGCATGGCCATAGTGATCGTTGATGTTCTTGAAATCATCGATGTCCATGGCGATCAGCGACAGCGGCTGGCGAAAACGCTGGGCGCGCTCGCAGGCCTCGGGCAGGGCTTTTTCCAGGCGATAGCGATTGGCGATCGAGGTCAGGACGTCGGTTTCCGCCAGTTTGCGGTTCTCTTCGAGTTGAAGCTGCAGTTGCTGATTGACCCGTGACAACTCACGGGTGCGCTCCTCAACCATGGCTTCGAGGGAGTGGTTGCGCCGTTCGAGGGCTTCGAGCAGGCGCTTCTTGTCTTCGATGCTGCGGTGCGCGCCGACCATCCGCGCCACCGAACCGTCGGCGTTGCGCGCCAGTATGTAGCCGCGATCTTCGATCCAGGTGTAGCTGCCATCCTGCATGCGGCAGCGATACTCGCACTGATAGCCAGGCACGCGTTGCGTCACGTAGGCATCGAACTGCGCCATGACCCGTGGGTAATCATCGGGGTGGATCAGGCTTTCCCAGGTCAACACGCTGTTGTCCAGGGAATGGGGTGCATAGCCGAGCATGGCGTACCAGCCCGGGTTGCGGTAAACGAAACCGGTGTTGGCGTTCCACTCCCAAATGCCGTCGCTGACCAGTTCCAGGATGGTGGGCAGCAGGTCGTCGTTCAAATCCGATGCGCTGAACTTCAATGGTTCGATGTTGGATGCCTCACCCATCGCTGCTCTCCCTGGCGCCCTGATATCGATATGAACGGCCCGTCGCGCAGATTAGTGCAAGGCACCTCGGCCGGGCTAGTGTTTGCCCCACATCTGCACGGCGAAGTCGACGAAACGACGCAGTTTCGGCAGCCGATGTCGATCCTGGGCATAGACCAGGTGCATCGGCCGGCTCGGCAGTTGATAGCTCGGCATCAGGGCGACCAGTTTGCCGTCGCGCAGGTCTTGCTCCACCAGTGCATCGGGCACCATCACAATGCCCATGCCGGTGCGCGCCGCCTGATGCAACCCCGCCGAACTGTTGATCAGCATCGGACCGCTGACCGCCACCTCGACGTCGCCTTCCGGACCGTGCAGGCGCCATTGCCTGGCCACCGATTGCCAGTCATCACCGGCCGGGTAGGCGAACGCCAGGCAGTCGTGGTGTTGCAGGTCTTCGGGTTTTTCCGGGGTGCCGCGACGTGCCAAGTATTCCCTGGAGGCGCACATGGTCAGGGTGTAGTCCATCAGCGGGCGGGCGATCAGGTTCGACGGTTCGAGCGCGCCCAGGCGGAAGGCCACGTCAAAGCCATTGTCGAGCAAGTCCGGGCGTCGATTGGTGAGCACCACGTCCAGTTTCACCCGCGGGTTTAGCAAGCTGAATTCGCTCAAGGCCGGCGCCAGGCGCTCAGTGCCGAAGGTCAAGGGTGCGGTGATGCGCAGGGTGCCGCTCGGTTCATCGAGGGTCTGTTCCGCCAGACGCTCGGAATCGGCCACCAGCCCCAGCACTTCGAGGCAGCGCTGATAGTACGCCGTGCCGAATTCCGTCAGGCGCTGGCGCCGGGTCGTACGGTTGAGCAGGCGCACGCCCAGGCGCTGCTCCAGGGCCTTGAGATGATTGCCGACCATGGTGGTGGACATCTCACATTGCTGGGCGGCGGCGGTCATGCTGCCGGCTTCCACCACCCTCACGTAAACGCTCATTGCCTGGAACAGATCCATTATCAAGCCTGGCTTTAAAATGATTGAAGTTTTGCCGGGTTTATCCAGCTCTGGTGGCTAACCATACTGCAAAAACACCAACCATAGAGGGCAATGCTGTTCAGTTAAGGACGAATACTGCATCTGTGGCGAGCGAGCTTGCTCGCGTTGGGGCGCGAAGCGCCCCCCAAAATGGGACTGCTGTGCAGTCCAGCGGGAGCAAGCTCCCTCGCCACAGGTTATTGATTGCTCGCTCTATCTCTCAACTGAACAGTATTGCGACCACAGAGGGAGCTTTTGCCATGACCGCCGCCTGCCTGATGAGCACTTACCAACCCCTGGCCTTGAGTTTCACCAAGGGCCTTGGCACACGCCTGTGGGATCAGGCCGGTCGTGAGTACCTGGACGCGGTCGCTGGCGTGGCGGTGACCAACGTCGGCCACTCTCACCCGAAAATCGTCTCGGCCATCAGCGAACAGGCCGGTTTGCTGCTGCACACCTCGAACCTGTACAGCATCGATTGGCAGCAACAACTGGCGCAAAAACTGACGCACCTGGCCGGCATGGAGCGGGCGTTTTTCAACAACTCCGGTGCCGAGGCCAACGAGACGGCGCTGAAAATCGCCCGGCTGCATGGCTGGCACAAAGGCATCGAGCAACCGTTGGTGGTGGTCATGGAGAACGCCTTTCATGGCCGGACCCTTGGCACCCTGTCTGCCAGCGACGGCCCGGCCGTGCGCCTGGGCTTCAACAAATTGCCGGGGGATTTCGTCAAGGTGCCGTTCGGCGATCTCAAGGCACTGGATCAGGTGCAACAGGCCCATGGCTCACGCATCGTCGCCATCCTGATGGAGCCGATCCAGGGCGAAAGCGGCGTGCAACTGGCGCCACCGGGCTATCTCAAATCCGTGCGTGAACTGTGCCAGCGGCGCGGGTGGTTGATGATGCTCGATGAAATCCAGACCGGCATCGGCCGCACCGGCCAGTGGTTCGCGTTCCAGCACGAAGGCATCGTGCCGGACGTCATGACCCTGGCCAAAGGCCTGGGCAACGGCATCCCGATTGGCGCTTGCCTGGCCCGTGGCAAGGCCGCCGAGCTCTTTACCCCCGGCAGCCACGGCAGCACCTTCGGTGGCAATCCCTTGGCGTGTCGGGTTGCGTGCACCGTGCTGGACATCATCGAAGAACAGCAATTGCGGGAAAACGCGCGGATACAGGGCGAACGCCTGCTCGAAAGGTTGCGCGCGGAACTGGCGGACCACCCGAACGTATTGGCGATACGCGGCCAGGGCTTGATGATCGGCATCGAACTCAAGCAACCGATCCGCGACCTGTCTCTGATCGCCGCACGGGATCACGGCCTGCTGATCAACGTGACCCGCGGCCAGATCATCCGTCTGCTGCCGCCGCTGACGATTGATGGGCGGGAGGTGGAGATGATTGTCAGGGGGGTTGCTTTGTCGATAAAAGCTGCCTGAACCGGGTTATCGTGCAGGAGCCGCTAGTGGCACTCCTGCACGGGCGGAGTCTGTGTGGCGAAGTGGGTGATTTGCGCCCGATTCGCCAGCTGAATGCGCGAGCCAGTGAAATCCTCGAACAACCGCTGATGCGCAGCAAACCCACTGGACCCCTCACGCAGGCGATAGCTGCCGGCCCAGTCCAGCAAGGCGATCAGCAACGGGTCATTTTCGTCGCGCCCGGCCTCGCGCTGGCGAATGTTGGCCACGCAGTCCTCAACTTCAACACTCAACCAGATCAACGCCGTGGCGCGGGGCAGGAGTTCGCTGGCGATCCAGCCATAAACGCCTTCGATGACCCAGCGCTCTTCACCGGCCGCCACCCGTGCCAAGGCCAACGCCTCGTTTCGGGGGCGGGCAATGCTGTGTTCGTCAGAAATCCAGTGAAGGCGATCAAGGTCGGTGCATGGCACGTGCAACTGCTGCGCCAGCCGGTCAGCCAGCCAGCTCTTGCCGGAACCTGAGTTGCCGATGATCAGGGTTCGAGTGAGGTCCAATGGGCATCGCCTCCATGAGTGACACGATCCATTGTAGGAGCGAGCCTAACGATAACGCGTGTGGCCTGGTTAAACGCGGCGCACTCGGGTGCATCGCCAGCAGGCTGGCTCCTGCAGGTTTGCGGTCATGATCACGAGCGGCGGTCATCCCTTCATTCCTCAACTTCGGGCGGCACCATGCGTGTCTTCGGCGCACCATTGGCGTTGTGCTGATAGATATCCTGCGGCTGACCCTGGTCATTGAAAAACACCTGGCCGATCCCCGCCGAATTCCACAACCGTTCACCGGCCTTGGCATGCTCGGGGACGTGCGGCACGATGCGCAGGCGTCGACGTTTGGTCAGCCAGTTGAGCGGCGAGCGCGGCGAGTACAGCCAGCGATTGAGGCGATCGAACCACTCGAGCAGGGCGCGGGGGAATTCGTTCTTGATGCCGCTGCTGGTGATCTGCCAGATATGCGGCCCGGCCTTGCGGTGTCGGATCAGCACTTCATAGACGAAGGAATAATGCACATCCCCCGACAGCACCACGTAATTAGCCGGCGTACGTGAGTGTCGGAAAATGTTCAGGATCACCTGCGCCGCACCGCGATGGGCCATCCAGTTTTCCGCGTCCACCAGCAGTGGATAACCGCACCCACTGAACACCCGCTGCACGGTCTCGATCAGTTTCACGCCGAAGATCGGCGCAGGCGAAACGATGATCGCGCACGGGTGGTCGAGCAGTGCCTGTTGCAGTTCGCTCAAGGCCTCCCAGTCGAGCAGGCCCGAGGGTTGCTTGAGGTTCATTTCGCTGCGCCAGCGCCGGGTGCGGGTGTCGATCACCACCATGGCCGGCTGGGTGGGCAGTACGTAGTGCCAGTTCTGAAACTTCAGCAATTGGTCGATCAAGTCATCTTGCACTGGGCTGTCGAGGTAACGGTCCTGCCCGGTGGCACTCAACAGCCGCGCTTTTTCCACGACACCGCTGAAGGCATCCGGGTTGTTGCCCCAGCCCTGGCACAGCATGTAGGCCAGCAGGGCGTTGCCGATGATGCGCCTGGAAAACGGATGGCCATAGGCCGTTTCCTCCCATTGCGCGGAAAGGTTCCAGTCATCGGTAATATCGTGGTCGTCGAAAATCATCAGCGTCGGCAAGTGCGCCAGCGCCCGGGCGACTTGGCCGAGCCCGGCCTTGAAGCCATCGATGCGGGTTTGTTCCAGCGCATAACGTTGAGCCCTGTCCGGCGTCAGGGCCGGCGGCTGTGGGGCGATCAAGGTCCAGGGCGTCGGCGACCAGACCAGCACATACATGGCCATGACTTCGGCGAAGGTCACCAGATGGTTGTCGGCATTGCTGCTGGTGAAAATCGGCTTGCGCGCCCCGCCGAAAAATCGCTCGCGCAGAGTCTCGTTGCTCTCAAGCGCCGGTAACAAATCCGCACGGTGGTAGTAGCTGGCGGGATGCTCGTAGAGTTTGGCGCTGTCGCTGACCACGGCGCCTTCCAGGTGCTCGCCGAACAACCCCAGTCGCTCGATCAAGGCATGAATGGCCCGCAGCATCGGCCCGGCGACATCGTCGGCGTACACCTGATCGCCGCTCATCATCAACAGCGCCGGGCGCTCCCGGGCTTCATGGGGTTGCGCCAGCAAGGCATCGACACACAGCAAACCGTCGGCCGACGGGTGATGGGGCTTGCGGCAGGAGCCGTGCAGCAACTGATCGATGCGTGAGCGCAGAACGAAATTCGGACGCCGGGCATCGCCATACAACAGATGGGGCGCCCAGTCGGCGATGCCTGTTTGTGCGTCGTCGATCAGCAGGTCGTACTCGATCAACGTGTCCCAGGGGAGGGCGGTCTCCAGTGGCACGTCGATCAAATGCACGAAGGCCTGCGTGCCCACCTGGATGACCGTGCATTGCCCGGCATCCAGGCGAATATCGGCGATGCCCTGCACGCGCAGCGTCAACGCCAGCGTCCGCGAGCCCACCAGCCACATCACCAGCCGCGTCGGTTCCAGACGCCGTAACAACGGGCCGGCCAGGACCGGGGGCATTGAATGATGATCAGCAGGCAAAGGCAGAGTGGCAGACATCCGGGTTCAAGGCTCTAGGGTGCGCAGGCGGGCGATGATAGCGCAGGTCTTCGTGGCGACCTGTTAAGGCTTGTGAGCAGCCATCGCGGGTGGCGGCACATGAAATTCACCGGGCTTGGGATAAACAGTGGGTCATTTGAGTCAAAAGCACCGACTAGAGTGAACCTGCCACGCAATTTGCCAGCCTTCGAGAAGACCCTGACCACACGAGTAGACCTATGAAAAGGATCATCCTGCCAGCACTGGCCATGTTGATCGGGGCACAAACCCCGGCCTATGCCATCAACGACAAGTACCGCCAGCAACTTGAGCAATCCGGCTGCACCCAGATGAGCGAGCTGGAAGGCTGCGATATCCACAAGTCTCAGGCGGAGAATGCCAAGGCCGGGTTCAGTAATCCACAAGCGCCAGCCGCGACGGACAGTGCAACCACACCCACTCCGTATGCCGGGCAATGGGTGGCCAAAAGCGATTCGGGGACGACCGTTGCCACCATTCGCATCGATGCCAAGGAGCAGGTCTGGGTCAATGGCAAACGGGTCAACGCCAAGCGCACCGATGGCACGCTGCAATTTCGTCAGGGCAAGATCACTTTCACGATTCAGGGTGATCGTCGGTTGACGGGGGAGGACTACTGGACCGACAGCGATGCCGGGACCAAAGGGCCCATTGAAATCGAATAAGGGCAGGGAACGTCAACCCGGCTATAAGCCCCTTAGGGTTCGACCTTCAAAATCCTCTGCGTGTGCCAAGCTGATGGGGTGCTGACAACCCAGGAAACCTGTGCCATGAGCCTCTCTCACGCAGCCCACGTGCGTCATGAGTTTTACAAAACCGTCTGGTTCTACTTCCGGGTGGTCTGGCCGATCTTCTCCATCCTGATCTTCGTGATCGTGCTGTTCGGCCTGATCATCGGTTACCTGGAAGGCTGGAAACCGTTCGACGGCATCTACTTCGCCTTCGTGACCGGCCTGACCATCGGCTACGGCGACCTGGCGCCCAAACTGGCGGTGTCGCGGGTGTTGGCGATCATGCTGGGTTTCAACGGCGTGCTGATGACCGCGATTTTTGCCGCGATCAGCATTCGGGCGATTGAAGTGACCGTAAAGGCGATGGAGCACGGGGAGTAGGGCGTCGAAGCTGAGGCCAAACCATCGAAAGCCCCGAATAAAGTCGGGGCTGATCCCCACCCCCGCCATCACAAAAAAACCTGTGGGAGCTGGCTTGCCAGCGATGAGGCCATCCAATTCAACAAAGATGTTGACTGACAGACCGCCATCGCCAGCAAGCATGCCTCCACAACGCTCAACCACTACCCCCCAGACTTGGCCCCCGCCCGCTTCGGCATGGACACCGACGTCCGATCCCGCGTCAGAACCTTCACCGCATCATCCACCACCGCCTTGCTCATCGCCGTCAAATAATGCGCCGCCCAGGCCTGATAGTCCGTGTCCTTGGCATACGCCGCGTCCTGGGTCAGCGCCTTGGCCAGAAACAGAAAATCGGAAGCCATGGCCAATGCATCACCGAGGGGAACGTCGCGCGTGACGTGGAAGAGCGCTTGATCCGCGCAGTAGAGGGCGGGTGTCAGGCCGATGGTTTTGAGTTCGGATGGGTTAGTCATTGGCCACCTCCGAGGAGGGAGAGGTGGTGGGGGAGGGTGTTGCGGGGTTGGGGGTTGCTTAGGGGGGAAAGCCAGATTATGTACGGATCCATATTGCGCATGGTGAAGCTCCTTAATTTGAAGAGCCGCCACAATTCGTTACCAAGCGAATGGGTGGCAGCTGTGCGCAGGTTGGTAAACCGGGAAATCAAGGAAACCGGCACGTCCGAAGACGTCCCACGCACAGCCGCCATAACGCAGAACGCAGGCGAAAAAAAAGCGCCTGCGAACGCATGGCACTGTTGCGCAGTGATTTACCTCGGGTTACCAAGCCCGGTCGCTGAATTGGCAGCGACGGTGGGGAGGGTAGCGTACGGATTTCCTCGCTGCAACTTCCGACAGAGTCCAATGCAGCTCTTTTCGACTGAAATGACTTGAGCAGCTGGAAGTTGCTGAGTCACCAAGCCTTCCGGCAGCAGATCCACGGGAGGCTTATGTTGACAACTTAGAAGGGAAGCAAGGTGAGCAGTTAATTTTTTTCATGAAAATCAATCGCCCCTTTTTTTCCCTTCAGATCGAGTGCTAAACGAAAGGCAACTCTTTAAGTCCGCGCTCCGTTGAGGAAAATTGATGGGCGCTGCCGGCGCTCGTCTCCCCATGGCATCAAGCGTGACGCGGGATAAGTCAGATAAAGCAGCCGTCTTGAACGAGTGGCCGCAACAAAAGCGTTGCGTGTTTCCTCTGCTAGCTCTTTTGGACCGGTGGCGCGGTAGTCGGGAAATACGCCGTCAGCCATTCCAGCCATGAATACGACGTCAAACTCGAGTCCTTTCGAGGAGTGTACGGTCAGAAGTGCAACTCCGTCGCGCGACGCCTTTTGCGTACCGCCCAACGCTTTGCTGCTGATGAATGCGGCCAGGCTCCTAGAACCTGTCGCGGTTCGAAGGAATTGATCCCACTCTTGGCTTAAAACCGCTACATCCTCATAAATTGGAAGCCTAGCTGCTTCCTCCATAGAATCTGCGTAGGCTTTTAGAACCTGTAGAGCAGGCATGAGGTTCACCCCAGCCGAATTCTTAGCGGCAGCTGCAATGGCGTCACTCACTGCTGCGCACTTCGGATCATTTGTGCTCGCGGCCAGCGCCGCCAAGTTTGTAACGAAGTCTTCCGACACGCTGCTTTCAGGGAGGCGCCAGCGCTTGGTGAGCGTTGCTAAGTGAAGTCGGTCCTTGGGATTCGCGAGGACCCGAAGCGCGACGAGAAAGTCTTCGACCAGCTCAGATTCGTTTTCATGATTGGCCGAGAGGCGTTTGAAGAAGTTGATTCCGCGCTCCTTAAACTCCGCCTCTATCGACAGAAGCGCATAGCGTGTGCGGCCAAGCACGGCACATTTCGATGGCTGCACTCCCCCTTCGACATCAGGGTGCCCCTCGGCAAACAACCGTTGCAATTCGTCAGCAATGAGCTTCGCCTCGTGCTTTTCGTTATCGCCTTGAAGGATCTTCACGCTACCCGGCACGGGAAGCTGCTGATGTGCCATGTAACTAGAGTCAAGTGTGTGCGCGAACTCAACGATAGCGCGTGAGGAGCGGAAGTTAGCCGTGAGCTCCACGCGTTTAGCTCCGAACTCTGCGCTGAACCGATCCATGTACTCCGGCCCTGATTTGTTGAAACCGTAGATCGACTGACGAGGATCACCCACCATCATTACGTTGCGATGGCTTTCACCGCACAGCGCGCAGATCACGGCGTATTGCGCCTCATTCATGTCCTGCGCTTCGTCTATACAAATGAACTTGTAGAGTCGACGGTAGATGTCGCCGAGCTTCGGGTTGTCAATGAAAAGCCGGTAAGTCAGCAACAGCAGGTCTTCGAAGTCATATGCGTTGCTCGCGCGCATGCCAGCGTCATAGGCATCAATCACACACCGGATATCTTCATCGTCAACTATCGCGCACGTGATCGGATGCGATTTGACATAGGAGATAGATGCAAGCCACTGGTCTACTCGTCGTTTTCTGTCTTTGGGGTTGTCGATCTCTTCCAATGTCGCGGATAAGAACGGATCGTCCGCAACGGCTTTTTCAAGCACCTCGCGACGGTCCCTGGCCTGCTCGAATATATTAAGAGCGCCCTCAATCCCAACCAATTTGCCACGTTCGCTAAGGACCTCAAGGCAAAATCCGTGGAGAGTGCCTATGAACGCTCGTTCGCGCTCCTGACCCAAGTCGGCAAGGCGCTCCTTCATCTCTTCAGCGGCCTTGTTAGTGAAGGTTAACGCGAGAACGCGGAAGTGCTCTGGAACACTCGTCAGCAGGTGACGAATGCGCTCCGTTAGCACCCTAGTCTTGCCGGATCCGGGGCCTGCGATGACAAGAAGCGGGCCGTCAACGTGGGTAGCGACGCTGAGCTGCTCCGACGACAGGCGCGTATTGTAAGCTTCACTCATTTCGCTTCCTCCGCTTTGCTCAGCCCGTATTCCTTACCGATGATGAGCAGGATTTGTTCGATATTTCTAGGAAAGCGCCGCGCCGGATCGGCGAGTGCCGAGATGATTTGAGCGAGTGGTTTTGCCATCCGTGTCTTGTTTTCGCTTAGGTAATCGTTCGCCGCGCGCTGACGCGCGCCTGCGCTTTTGTAGTCGCGAATAACATTCTTTTTCTTAGGCTTGCCATCAAGAGCCACCATGTAGTTCTCGAGATAATTGGCGTGGCCTTCGATCTGATCAATTGCCTTCTCAATTTCCGGTAGATAGCCCTCAGCCAGAAGCTGCTCCTCAAACCCATTGCCTCCTGGCAGAATCACTACATTCGGGCACTTGCTCGCGTCCGGCTCGTTGGCCTTTTTCAAGCATGCCTCAAGATTGCTAACAGGGGCGGGCTCGCCATCGGAGAATACATACCAAGGAATTTGTAGAGCCTTCAACAACCAGATAAAGGGGAAGTAGTCGGTGCCATTGACTCTCACGAAGCAAAAGCCCAGTTCGTGGATTGTGGCACTCCAATAACGTGAGGCGTAAATTGGGAGCGCCTGTTCTTCGGTCTGCCCCTCAAAAAGTACCACTCCACGTGAGAACAGTATGTCTCCCCGTGTTTCCACCACCGTTTCTTGAAGCTTACGGATTTCGTCGGGCTTCAAAGGGCTGGTATCCAGCTTTGTCACGATGGTGTCGCCCTTTGATTTGAAAAACAAACGTAAATCTTCAAGCGGCGCTTGCCCGGCGAAATATGGCGAATGCGTACTGACGACGCGTTGTCCGGTAACTTGTTTTATGTGTGAGAATAACGCCCTCTGCGCCTGCGGATGGAGGTGAGATTCGGGTTCCTCCAAAGCAAGCATGGAGTGAACGTTGTCTCCTCCCTCCATCGCCTTCTTGTTCCTCCAAGATGCATAGGCGCGGAAGACGAGCAGCGAGGCTAGGCTGCGGGTGCCCATTCCGTGGCGAGCCAGCGGAAAGGACTGAGCTCCGGGTGTGTTAAATGAGACGTCAACGCCTTTAGATAAATCGCGCAGTTTGCGGGCTACGGGTTCAATTGCAACCGAGCCACTACCCGACGCCACGACGCTCTGCAAACCGGCAAGGTTCTCGCTCAGGTGCTTGAGGATCTCGCTCTTTGCAACGATCTGCTCGTTTATCCCCGATAATGTCTTCTCCATTTCCTCTGTATCGGCGGCGCTGAGACCAAGATCTTCAGTAAGTCGCCGCCAAAACGAGCCAGGCCTTCGCAGATCATCATCTAGGTCGCGTCTGGCGTCGACGTAATGAAGCGCCAACGGTTCAAGCGCTGCCGCTCCTACCAGACGGTCGTGTGTGCTGGCAGTCGTCCAATCAACGAAAGTCTTCCATTCCTTTAGGAACCGCCTTTCCACAACGTGCTCGCCTCGAACTTCACTCCACTTCAGCGTAGTGCGGATACCGGTAAAGTCATTGAGTGCATCGTCGCTAGCGATGCCCGTAGTACCCCATAGATTCGTCCAATAACTACCTGCTGGGTACGAGTCAATCACCTTACCATTCGCGCCAACCGGCCGGATCATAACGTCGATGATGGCTTCACGGGTTTTCGGCGCGACTGACTCTCCGGGTGCGAGCCGAACGTCGTCGCCGCCGAGCGATTTGCGTCCCGCTCCGATCGCTGCGAAGAGCGCATCGAGAAAACTCGTTTTACCGGCGTTGTTGGCTCCGATTAGAACCGTCAAATCGTTTAGTTCAACCTCGATATTGGCGAGTGAGCGAAAATCCCTCACACGTGCTACAACAATGGCGATTCCGCTGGCAGATCCGAAGGTAGTCATATGGGGACATTATGTTCACTAAGAGCTGGACATTCTCCACCGGTACATTTGAGGAGTCTACCGGCAGAACATTTTACTGCTGGTAGTATGATCACACTCTTTTGGCCTATATCGATCAGGGGAAAAGGCACTGAAAAGTGACAGATTTACTATTGGAAAAACATGGCGATTTACAATGTGTGCCCAGCTTTCGAGAGTTACCCCTTTTTAGGTCACCCATCTCCAATCATTGAATGTCTTTCAAATACCCCTTGAGCGCAACAATCGGCGCACCAAGCTCCTCCATCATCTGAACCCCAGCCACTTCCCCGGCCAACCTCCGCAACTCCCGCCCCAACGGCTTATCCACACCCCCCACCGCCTCCAACGCCAACCCCACACACTCATCCACCTTCACCTGAATCCCCGCAACATCCCCCCGTCGCACCAGCAGCTCAAACACATCCCGCTGGTAATCACCCATGACCAGGTCGTCACGCAGAATCGGGCTTGAATCTTCCGATTCGTAAGCCAGTTTGAGGGAGAAGAGGGCGACGGTTTCCAGGTGCTGTTCCATGGGGGGAATCCTTGAGAGGGGTCGTACCGACCGAGGATGCGAGAAATTTAAGAGCTTCGCCGGCAAGCCAGCTCCAGGTGGCTGGGGGGCGAGGGCTTTTCTGCAGGCGAAAAAAAAGGCCTTGCTAAGCAAGACCTTTCTTAATTTTGGTGCCCCGAGGGAGACTCGAACTCCCACTCCTTTCGAAAACGGATTTTGAATCCGCCGCGTCTACCAATTCCGCCATCAGGGCTCAATGGCGGCGAAGTATAGAGAGGTGATAACCGTCGGTCAATCAGGTACATGGAGAATTTTTGATAATTCCGCTAGACTTCCCGGCCCTGCTAGACGACACCCCATCATGCGCGTTGCTGACTTTACCTTCGAGCTCCCTGATTCGCTGATCGCCCGCCACCCTTTGGCCGAGCGTCGCAATAGTCGCCTGTTGACCCTGGATGGGGTCAGCGGCGCCCTGGCACACCGTCAATTCACTGATTTGCTGGAGCATTTGCGCCCCGGCGACTTGATGGTGTTCAACAATACCCGGGTGATTCCGGCGCGGCTGTTTGGCCAGAAGGCTTCCGGCGGCAAGCTGGAAATCCTGGTGGAGCGGGTGCTCGACAGTCACCGCGTGCTGGCCCATGTGCGCTCCAGCAAGTCGCCCAAGCCGGGGTCGAAGATCCTGATCGATGGCGGTGGCGAGGCCGAGATGCTGGCGCGTCACGATGCGTTGTTCGAGCTGGGGTTTGCCGAAGAAGTGTTGCCGCTGCTCGACCGCGTCGGGCACATGCCGCTGCCTCCTTATATAGACCGCCCGGATGAAGGCGCCGACCGCGAGCGCTATCAGACGGTGTACGCCGAGCGCCTGGGCGCGGTGGCGGCGCCGACGGCGGGGCTGCATTTCGATCAGCCGTTGCTGGAGGCGATTGCCGCCAAGGGCGTCGAGACCGCGTTCGTGACCTTGCACGTCGGCGCCGGCACCTTCCAGCCGGTGCGTGTCGACAAGATCGAAGACCACCACATGCACAGCGAATGGCTGGAAGTCGGCCAGGACGTGGTGGATGCGGTCGCCGCTTGCCGGGCTCGCGGTGGGCGTGTGGTGGCGGTGGGGACCACCAGCGTGCGTTCCCTGGAAAGTGCTGCGCGCGATGGCGTGCTCAAGCCGTTCAGCGGCGACACCGATATCTTTATCTACCCTGGGCGGCCGTTTCATGTGGTCGACGCCCTGGTCACCAATTTCCATTTGCCTGAATCCACGCTGTTGATGCTGGTTTCGGCGTTCGCCGGTTATCCCGAAACCATGGCGGCCTACAAGGCAGCCGTCGATAACGGGTACCGCTTTTTCAGCTACGGTGATGCGATGTTCATCACGCGTAATCCTGCGCCGACTGCCCCTAAAGAATCGGGCCCAGAGGAAACAGTATGAGTCGCACCTGTCGTATGTCTTTCGAGTTGCTGGCCACCGATGGCAAGGCTCGTCGCGGTCGTTTGACCTTCCCGCGCGGTACCGTCGAGACCCCGGCCTTCATGCCGGTGGGCACGTACGGCACGGTCAAGGGCATGCTGCCACGGGATATCGAGGCGATCGGCGCCGAAATCATTCTGGGCAACACCTTCCACCTGTGGCTGCGCCCGGGCACGGAAGTGATCAAGAAGCACGGCGACCTGCACGATTTCATGCAGTGGAAAGGCCCGATCCTGACCGACTCCGGCGGTTTCCAGGTGTTCAGCCTGGGCGCGATGCGCAAGATCAAGGAGGAGGGCGTGACCTTCGCTTCCCCGGTCGACGGCGCCAAGGTGTTCATGGGTCCGGAAGAGTCGATGCAGGTCCAGCGTGACCTGGGCTCGGACATCGTAATGATTTTCGACGAATGCACGCCGTACCCGGCCGACGAAGACGTCGCCCGCGTGTCCATGGAGTTGTCCCTGCGTTGGGCCAAGCGTTCGAAAGAAGCCCATGGCGACAATACGGCGGCGTTGTTCGGTATCGTTCAGGGCGGCATGCACCAGGACCTGCGCATGCGCTCCCTGGAGGGCCTGGACAAGATCGGCTTCGACGGCCTGGCCATCGGCGGCCTGTCGGTGGGCGAGCCCAAGCATGAAATGATCAAGGTGCTGGATTATCTGCCGGGCATGATGCCGGCTGACAAACCTCGTTACCTTATGGGCGTTGGCAAACCGGAAGATCTGGTTGAGGGTGTGCGCCGCGGTGTGGACATGTTCGATTGCGTGATGCCAACCCGTAATGCCCGCAATGGGCATCTGTTCATTGACACCGGCGTGCTGAAGATCCGTAACGCGTTCCATCGCCATGATGATTCGCCGCTCGATCCGACCTGCGATTGCTACACCTGCCAGAACTTCTCCCGCGCTTATCTGCATCACCTGGACAAGTGCGGCGAAATGCTGGGGAGCATGCTCAATACCATCCATAACTTGCGCCATTATCAAGTGCTTATGGCTGGTTTGCGTGAGGCTATTCAACAGGGTACATTGGCCGCCTTTGTCGATGCCTTCTACGCCAAACGCGGGTTACCTGTTCCGCCTTTGGACTGAGTTTTCTGACCCCAAGATTCAACATTTGCAACTGGAGTGCTAAATGAGCTTTTTTATCTCTAATGCCATGGCTGACGCTGCTGCACCGGCCGCTGCCGGCCCAATGGGTGGCGGTTTCGAGTGGATTTTCCTGGTCGGTTTCCTGGTCATCTTCTACCTGATGATCTGGCGTCCACAGGCCAAGCGCGCCAAAGAGCAGAAGAACCTGCTGAGCAGCCTGCAGAAAGGCGACGAAGTTGTGACCACCGGTGGTATCGCCGGCAAGATCACCAAAGTAGCTGACGATTTCGTCGTTCTGGAAGTTTCCGACACCGTCGAAATGAAGTTCCAGAAAGGCGCCATCGCCGCCACGCTGCCAAAAGGCACGCTGAAAGCGATCTAAGTTTCAACTTCTACTCAATCGACGGGGCGCGCAAGGCGCCCCGCGTCATAAGCGGGCGGCGTGATGCTGAACAAATACCCTCTGTGGAAATACATTCTGATCCTGGCGGTGCTGGCGGTCGGTCTGATTTATTCCGCTCCCAATCTGTATCCTGATGACCCGGCGATTCAAATCAGCGGCGCGAGCACGGCCCTGCAGGTCAATCAGGCTGATCTGGACCGTGTGAGCACAGCGCTCAAGGAGTCCGGGATCAACGTCAAGGCCGCGTCGCTGGCCGCCAATGGCAAGGGCGGTCTGATTCGCCTGGTCAAGGCGGAAGACCAGTTGCCTGCCAAGGATGTTGTGCGCAAGGCGTTGGGTGATGACTACGTCGTTGCACTGAACCTGGCACAGACCACCCCGCAATGGCTGCGCAGCCTCGGCGCGCACCCGATGAAGCTGGGTCTGGACTTGTCCGGTGGTGTGCACTTCCTGCTGGAAGTGGACATGGACAAAGCCCTCGATGCCCGCCTGAAAGTCTACGAAGGCGACGTCAAGAGCCTGTTGCGTAAAGAGAAACTGCGCTATCGCAGCCTGCCGCAACTGGGCGGTGCCATTCAGCTGGGCTTCTCCGATGAAGCGACCCGCGAACAGGCCCGTGCACTGGTACGCAAGAACTTCAACGATTTCGACATTGTTCCGGCCGACCTCAATGGTCAACCGGTGCTGCGTCTGGCGATGACCCCGGCCAAGCTGGCGGAAATCCGCGAATACTCCATCAAGCAGAACTTGACCACGGTACGTAACCGCGTCAACGAGCTGGGTGTTGCCGAACCGATCGTCCAGCGTCAGGGCGCCAACCGCATCGTGGTTGAGCTGCCGGGCGTGCAGGACACCGCAGAAGCCAAGCGTATCCTCGGCAAGACGGCCAACCTGGAGTTCCGTCTGGCAGCAGAGCCTGGTGCTTCGAAAGCCACTTCTGAAACCTTCGAGTTCCGTGAAGGCAAGCGTCCTCCGGCGCAGATCGAGCGCGGCCTGATCATCACCGGTGACCAGGTGACCGACGCCAAGGCTGGCTTCGGCGAGCACGGTACGCCGGAAGTGAACATCCGTCTGGACGGTCATGGCGGCGAGCTGATGAGCCGTGCGACCCGTTCGAACGTGGGTCGCAGCATGGCGGTGATCTTCATCGAACAGCGTCCGGTGACCACCTACGTCAAGCAAGTGGTCGACGGCGTCGAGAAAGACGTGCCGGTCCAGACGTTCAAGGAAGAGAAGAAGATCATCAGCCTGGCGACCATCCAGTCGCCGCTGGGTGCCCAGTTCCGTATCACCGGCCTGAATGGCCAGGGCGAGTCGTCCGAACTGGCGCTGCTGCTGCGTGCCGGTGGCCTGGCCGCACCGATGTACTTTGCTGAAGAGCGCACCATTGGCCCAAGCCTGGGTGCGGACAACATCACCAAGGGTATCGATGCATCGCTGTGGGGCATGCTGTTCGTTTCGCTGTTCATCATCGCCATCTACCGCTTCTTCGGCATCATCGCCACCGTCGCGCTGGGGGTGAACATGGTGCTGCTGCTGGCCCTGATGTCGCTGCTGGGTGCAACGCTGACCCTGCCGGGTATCGCCGGTATCGTGCTGACCATGGGTATGGCGGTCGACGCCAACGTACTGATCTTCTCGCGGATTCGTGAAGAGATCGCGGCCGGCATGACCGTGCAGCGGGCAATCAACGAAGGCTTCGGCCGGGCATTTACCGCGATTCTCGACGCCAACCTGACAACACTGTTGGTCGGCGGGATTCTCTTTGCCATGGGCACCGGCCCGGTCAAGGGCTTCGCAGTGACCATGTCCCTCGGGATCTTTACCTCGATGTTCACGGCCATCATGGTGACCCGCGCGATGGTCAACCTGATCTTCGGCGGTCGTGACTTCAAGAAGTTGTGGATTTAAGGGGCTGCCATGTTACGTACAATCAACTTCATGGGCGTTCGCAACTTTGCGTTCGGCGTCACATTGTTCCTCAGTGCGCTGGCCATTTTCAGCGTATTCCACAAGGGCATGAACTGGGGCCTGGACTTCACCGGCGGTACGCTCATCGAGCTGACCTACGAGCGTCCGGCCGACGTCACCAAGGTGCGTGAACAGCTGGCAACGGCCGGTTATCACGAAGCCATCGTGCAGAACTTCGGTGCAACGACCGATCTTCTGGTGCGTATGCCTGGCGAAGACCCGCAACTGGGTCATCAGGTGGCTGAAGCGCTGCAGAAAGTCGGCGGCGACAACCCGGCCAACGTCAAGCGCGTCGAGTTCGTCGGCCCGCAGGTGGGTGAAGAACTGCGCGACCAGGGCGGCCTCGGCATGCTGATGGCGCTGGGCGGCATCCTGATCTACCTGGCTTTCCGCTTTCAGTGGAAGTTTGCGGTGGGGGCGATCGTGTCCTTGATCCACGACGTGATCGTGACCATCGGTATCCTGTCGTTCTTCCAGATCACCTTCGATCTGACGGTGCTGGCGGCGGTTCTGGCGATCATCGGTTACTCGCTCAACGACACCATCGTGGTATTCGACCGGGTTCGCGAGAACTTCCGGGTACTGCGCAAGGCCAGCCTGATCGAGAACATCAACATCTCGACCACGCAAACCCTGCTGCGGACCATGGCGACCTCGATCTCCACCTTGCTGGCGATCGCGGCGCTGCTGTTCTTCGGTGGTGACAACCTGTTCGGCTTCTCCATCGCCCTGTTCATCGGTGTTCTGGCGGGTACCTACTCGTCGATCTACATCGCGAACGTGGTGCTGATCTGGCTGAACCTGAACTCCGAGGACTTGATTCCTCCGGCCGCTACCGAGAAGGAAATCGACGACCGTCCATAACGGCCATCGCTTTCCCGGTATCAGCCCCAAAAGGCGCGAGTTGAACTCGCGCCTTTTTTTGTGCTCCAAGGCTGGGAGAAGCGCGGACAGGTTCCGCATTTGATGGTCAGGAGGTTCATGTGAACAAGTCGATGCTGGTTGGTGCGGTACTGGGTGCTGTCGGTGTGACTGCCGGAGGTGCTTTGGCCACCTACAGCCTGGTTAAAAAAAGCGGTCCTGAGTTTGCTCAGGTTCTAGCTGTTGAGCCGGTCAAGACGCAAATCAAGACGCCACGTGAAGTATGCAAGGATGTAACAGTCACCCGGCAGGCGCCGGTGAAAGATCAACATCAGATCGCCGGTACGGTAGTTGGTGCATTGGCAGGCGGTCTGCTGGGTAACCAGATCGGCGGCGGCACCGGCAAGAAGATCGCCACGGTGGCGGGCGCTGTCGGTGGCGGTTACGCCGGCAACAAGGTTCAGGAGGGCATGCAAGAGCGTGACACCTACACCACGACCCAGACCCGTTGTAATACGGTGAATGACATCAGTGACAAGGTCGTAGGTTACGACGTGCGGTATTCCCTGGATGGCAAGGAAGGCAAGGTGCGCATGGATCGTGATCCGGGCAACCAGATTCCTGTGGATAAAGAAGGCAAGTTGATCTTGTCGCAGAATCAGCAGGGCCAATAAGCTCAGGTGTCAGATTTGAAAGGAAGCACCCTTCGGGGTGCTTTTTTTGTGCCCGCGATTCTTGGGTTGTCACGCATCCTTTGTAGGAGCGAGCTTGCTCGCGAAGAACTCAAAGACGCCGCGTTAATACTGAGCGCCCGCGTAATCGTTGGCGACCATCGCGAGCAAGCTCGCTCCTACAGGGGGGGGTGGTGTTTTTGAGGGCAAATTCCAGGCATAAAAAAAGCACCCCGAAAGGTGCTTTTCTGTCGCTGGACGCTTAGCGCTTCAGCGAGGCCGGCAGGTGCGGCTGGATCGCCGTCAGGACTGCCTTGAAGCATTTGGTGTTGCCGGCAACGACGTGGCCTTTTTCAAGGAAGTCGTGACCGCCGGTGAAGTCGCTCACCAGGCCGCCTGCTTCCTGAATCAGCAGGGCGCCTGCAGCCATGTCCCACTCGGACAGGCCCGACTCCCAGAACGCGTCGAAACGGCCGGCAGCCACGTAGGCCAGGTCCAGGCTCGCGGAACCAGCGCGGCGGATGCCGGCAGTCTGGCCTACCAGGGCGCGGAACATGCCCAGGTAGTTGTCGAGGTTGTCCATCTGGTCGTCACGGAACGGGAAGCCGGTGCCCAGCAGGGCGCCGTCCAGGCTGGTGCGGCCGCTGACGCGCAGGCGACGGCCGTTCAGTTGGGCGCCGCGACCACGGCTGGCGGTGAATTCTTCCTGGCGAACCGGGTCCAGAACAACGGCGTGTTCCAGGCGACCGCGGTATTTGCAGGCGATGCTGACGGCGAAGTGAGGAATGCCGCGCAGGAAGTTGGTGGTGCCGTCCAGTGGGTCGATGATCCACAGGTACTCTTCACCTTCGATGCCGGTGCCGGCGTGCAGGCCGGTTTCTTCACCCATGATCGAGTGATTCGGGTAAGCCTTGCGCAGTGCGTCGATGATTTTCTGTTCGGCGGCGCGGTCCACCTCGGATACGTAATCCTTGGCGTCTTTTTCGTCGACCTTGATGGTATCCAGGCGCTCGATGGAGCGGAAGATCAATTCACTGGCGCTGCGGGCGGCGCGCAGCGCGATATTCAGCATGGGCTGCATGGATGTGTCACCTAAGGTTGTTAAAGAAAGCCGGGCATTCTATCAGAAACTTTCTACAGGTGAAGGACGACGTTCGCTTTCATGGCTTAACGGTAGGTTCAGCTGTAAGATTCCGCTCCTTAATTCAGTGTTCGAGAGCGCCTCCCTTGCTGCAAAACATTCGTGTCGTGCTGGTCAATACCAGTCATCCGGGCAATATCGGCGGGACTGCGCGTGCCATGAAGAACATGGGGCTGTCGCGGCTGGTGCTGGTTGAGCCACGGCTGTTCCCGCATCACGAGGCCGACGCCCGTGCCTCCGGTGCCGGTGACATCCTTGAAAAAGCGCAAGTCGTCGCCACTTTGGAAGAGGCTCTGGTCGGCTGCAATCTGGTGCTGGGCACCAGCGCCCGTGATCGTCGTATTCCCTGGCCGCTGCTCGATCCTCGCGAATGCGGTGCGAAAGTGGTCGAGGAAGCCGCGCAAGGCGCCGAGATCGCGCTGGTGTTCGGTCGTGAAGATTCCGGCCTGACCAACGAAGAGTTGCAGCGATGTCATTATCACGTGCACATCCCATCAGACCCTGAGTTCAGCTCGCTGAACCTTGGGGCGGCGGTGCAGGTGTTGAGTTATGAAGTGCGCATGTCCTGGCTGGCTGCGCAAGGTCAGCCGACCAAGGTCGAGAAGGAAGAAGTGGCATCGGTCAAAAGCGCTGAGCTGGCGACCATGGATGAGCTGGAACGATTCTATGAACACCTGGAGCAAACCCTGGTGGCCATCGAGTTTCTCGATCCGGAAAAGCCACGGCACTTGATGGCGCGCCTGCGCCGCTTGTACGGACGCAGCTCGGTCAGCCGGGCGGAAATGAATATTTTGCGTGGCATCCTCACGGAAACCCAAAAAGCGGCCCGTGGCGAGCTTCTGAAACGGAAGGAATAATGATGTTCGAGCGTTTGCGTGAAGATATCCAGAGTGTTTTCCATCGTGATCCGGCAGCGCGTAACGCTTTTGAAGTCCTGACCTGCTACCCGGGCATGCACGCTATCTGGATCCATCGTCTGTCTTCGGTGTTGTGGCGTGCGGACCTGAAATGGCTGGCGCGGCTGGTGTCGAACTTCGGTCGCTGGTTGACCGGAATCGAGATTCACCCGGGTGCCAAGGTGGGGCGTCGTTTCTTCATTGACCATGGCATGGGCATCGTGATCGGTGAAACGGCTGAAATCGGCGATGACGTGACCATTTATCAGGGCGTGACTCTCGGCGGTACCAGCTGGAACAAGGGAAAGCGTCACCCGACGCTGGGTGATGGTGTTGTTGTCGGTGCCGGCGCCAAGGTGCTTGGCCCGTTCACTGTGGGGGCGGGCGCCAAGGTCGGCTCCAACGCCGTGGTGACTAAAGCGGTTCCGCCGGGCGCCACGGTGGTGGGTATTCCGGGGCGGATCATCGTCAAGTCCGACGAAGAGCAAGACGCCAAGCGCAAGGCGATGGCCGAGAAGATCGGTTTCGATGCCTATGGCGTGACTGAAGACATGCCGGATCCGGTGGCCCGCGCCATCAATCAATTGCTCGACCATCTGCAAGCCGTTGATGGGCGGTTGGAGGGTATGTGCGGGGCGCTGAAGGATCTGGGCAGCAATTACTGTGCGAAAGATCTGCCTGAGCTGCGTGAAGAAGACTTCGCCTGTGTAAAGGACAAGGATCAGAGTCAGGTCGGCTGATTCCGGTACAGGTCGCAGATAGGCAATGGCACAGCGCTGAGCGGTGTGCCATTAGGCCGCAGACCCTGATATGATGCGCGCGCTCTTTTGCGGGTAAACCTGACTAAAGTACTAGGTCTTATAGTTGACTTAAATACTCGGGAATTGCATACTCGCCCCATTCCGAACTCCGTGGTAATTGTCCATGCGACTGACTACAAAAGGCCGATACGCCGTGACCGCCATGCTTGACCTGGCGTTGCACGCGCAGCACGGGCCCGTGTCCCTGGCCGATATCTCCGAGCGCCAAGGCATCTCCCTGTCCTACCTCGAACAGCTTTTTGCCAAATTGCGCCGCAGCAATCTGGTTTCCAGCGTCCGTGGTCCTGGCGGCGGCTACCAGCTGTCGCGCGACATGCAAGGGATCCAGGTCGCCCAGGTGATCGATGCGGTGAACGAATCGGTCGATGCCACCAAATGCCAAGGGCAGGGTGATTGCCATTCGGGCGATACCTGTCTGACTCACCACTTGTGGTGCGACCTGAGCCTGCAGATTCACGAATTTCTGAGCGGTATCAGCTTGGCTGACCTTGTCACTCGCCGTGAAGTGCAAGAAGTAGCCCAGCGCCAGGATCAACGCCGTTGCAACAGCAAGGCGCCACGCCTGGACAAGATTGAAGCGTCCGCCGTCGAATGACAGCCAGAGAGCTAGCGGCACGCCAGCCAGCCTGATTTAGGAGATAGTCCATGAAATTGCCGATTTACCTTGATTACTCTGCGACTACCCCGGTTGATCCGCGTGTCGCGCAAAAAATGAGTGAATGCCTGCTGGTCGACGGAAACTTCGGTAACCCGGCGTCCCGTTCCCACGTGTTTGGCTGGAAAGCTGAAGAGTCCGTCGAAAACGCTCGTCGTCAGGTAGCCGACCTGGTCAACGCCGACCCGCGCGAAATCGTCTGGACCTCCGGTGCCACCGAATCCGACAACCTGGCAATCAAGGGTGCGGCGCATTTCTATGCCACCAAGGGCAAGCACCTGATCACTACCAAGATTGAGCACAAGGCTGTCCTCGACACCATGCGCCAACTGGAGCGTGAAGGTTTCGAAGTGACCTACATCGAGCCACGCACCGACGGTCTGGTTACTCCAGAGATGATCGAAGCCGAGCTGCGTGACGACACCATCCTGGTTTCGGTCATGCACGTGAACAACGAAATCGGCACCATCAACGACATCGCCGCCATCGGCGAGCTGACCCGTTCCAAGGGTATCCTTTTCCATGTCGACGCCGCTCAGTCCACCGGCAAGGTCGAGATCGACCTGCAGAAGCTGAAAGTCGACCTGATGTCGTTCTCCGCTCACAAAACCTACGGCCCTAAAGGCATCGGCGCACTGTACGTGAGCCGCAAGCCGCGTGTTCGCATCGAAGCGACCATGCACGGCGGCGGTCACGAGCGCGGCATGCGTTCCGGTACCCTGGCGACCCACCAGATCGTCGGCATGGGCGAAGCTTTCCGTGTGGCCAAGGAAGACATGGCTGCCGAGAACGTGCGCATCAAGGCCTTGAGCGACCGTTTCTACAAGCAGGTCGAGCATCTGGAAGAGCTGTACGTCAACGGCAGCCTGACCGCCCGCGTTCCGCACAACCTGAACCTGAGCTTCAACTACGTTGAAGGCGAGTCGCTGATCATGGCGCTCAAGGATCTGGCGGTTTCGTCCGGTTCGGCTTGCACCTCGGCATCCCTTGAGCCTTCGTACGTGCTGCGCGCCCTGGGCCGCAACGACGAACTGGCTCACAGCTCGATCCGTTTCACCTTCGGCCGTTTCACCACTGAAGAAGAAATCGATTACGCCGCGCAGAAAGTCTGCGAGGCCGTTACCAAGCTGCGCGCTCTGTCGCCGCTGTGGGACATGTACAAAGACGGTGTCGACATTTCGAAAATCGAGTGGGCGGCACACTAATTAAATCGCCGTTAGCAGACGCTGTAAAAACGTAGCGAGCGAAGGGAAGACAAGGAAAAAACAGGCGAGGACGCGGAGTTTACTGGTTGTAAATGAGCAGTCCGAGCCTGTTTTTGACGCAGGATTACCGAGCGCAATAGTTTTTACAGGGTCTGAAGAGCGACTCTCTGATGAGTGAGGATTGAATCATGGCTTACAGCGAAAAGGTCATCGACCACTACGAAAACCCGCGCAATGTCGGCAAGATGGACGCGGAAGATCCTGATGTCGGCACCGGCATGGTCGGCGCTCCGGCGTGCGGCGACGTGATGCGCCTGCAGATCAAGGTCAACGAAGCCGGCATCATCGAAGATGCCAAGTTCAAGACCTACGGTTGCGGTTCGGCGATCGCTTCCAGCTCCCTCGCCACCGAGTGGATGAAGGGCAAGACCCTGGACGAAGCGGAAACCATCAAGAACACTCAGCTGGCTGAAGAACTGGCCCTGCCGCCAGTGAAAATTCACTGCTCTGTGCTCGCTGAAGACGCCATCAAGGCGGCCGTCCGCGACTACAAGCAGAAGAAAGGCTTGATCTGACTTTCAAGATTTGGCGACGAGTAAGGAGTCACCGATGGCTATCAGCATGACAGAAGCGGCTGCTCGACACGTGCGACGCTCCCTCGACGGGCGCGGCAAAGGTGAGGGGATTCGTCTGGGTGTTCGCACTACAGGCTGTTCCGGCCTTGCCTACGTGCTGGAGTTTGTCGACGAGGTGGTGGCAGAGGATCAGGTGTTCGAAAGTCACGGCGAGAAAGTGATCATCGACCCGAAAAGCCTGGCCTACCTGGACGGCACCGAGCTCGATTTCGTCAAGGAAGGGTTGAACGAAGGCTTCAAGTTCAACAATCCCAACGTGCGCGGTGAATGTGGCTGCGGCGAAAGCTTCAACATCTGAGGCTGCTCGTGGGTACTCCTTGTCATTTCGCATTATTCGAGCTGCAACCGAGTTTCGATCTGGATCTCGACCAGCTGGCTTCGCGCTACCGTGAGTTGGCGCGCGGCGTTCATCCGGACCGCTTTGCCGACGCTTCCGAGCGTGAGCAGCGGCTGGCGCTAGAGCAATCCGCGAGCCTCAACGAGGCCTACCAGACGCTCAAGAGCCCACCCAAGCGCGCGCGATACTTGCTCGCCTTGAATGGTGGCGAGTTGCCGCTGGAGGTCACGGTGCATGATCCGGAGTTTCTTCTGCAGCAGATGGCGTTGCGTGAAGAGCTCGAAGACCTGCAGGACAGTGCAGACCTGAATGGCGTTGCCGCCTTCAAGCGCCGCCTGAAGGCTGCCCAGGATGAGCTGAACCAAAGCTTCGCAGCTTGCTGGAACGATGCTGCGCGACGTGAACAGGCCGAACGCCTGATGCGGCGCATGCAGTTCCTCGACAAGCTCACCTACGAAGTGCGCCAGTTAGAAGAGCGCCTCGACGATTAACCCAGTGCCGCTCCGGTCGCACGCCTGATATACAGATAAGTCCTGATTACGATGGCCCTACTGCAGATCGCCGAACCCGGCCAAAGTCCTCAACCGCACCAGCGTCGTCTGGCTGTGGGGATTGACTTGGGCACTACCAATTCGCTGGTCGCTGCATTGCGCAGTGGTCTTTCCGAGCCCCTGGCTGACGCAGAAGGACGGGTCATCCTGCCTTCCGCCGTGCGCTATCACGCCGATCGCGTCGAAGTTGGCGAGTCGGCCAAGCTGGCTGCCGCCACCGATCCTTTGAACACCGTGCTGTCGGTCAAGCGCTTGATGGGTCGTGGTCTGTCCGACGTCAAGCAATTGGGCGACCAACTGCCGTACCGCTTCGTCGGCGGCGAATCGCACATGCCGTTCATCGACACGATCCAGGGCCCGAAAAGCCCGGTCGAAGTTTCCGCCGATATCCTCAAGGTCCTGCGCCAGCGTGCCGAAGCGACACTGGGTGGCGAGCTGGTCGGTGCGGTGATTACCGTTCCTGCCTATTTCGACGATGCTCAGCGTCAGGCGACCAAGGATGCGGCCAAGCTGGCCGGTCTGAATGTGCTGCGTTTGCTTAACGAGCCGACGGCTGCGGCGGTTGCCTACGGTCTGGACCAGCATGCTGAAGGCCTGGTTGCTATTTATGACCTGGGCGGCGGCACCTTCGATATTTCGATTCTGCGCCTGACCGGCGGTGTGTTCGAAGTCCTGGCGACCGGCGGCGACAGTGCCCTGGGCGGCGATGACTTCGATCACGCGATCGCTGGCTGGATCATCGAGAGCGCCGGTTTGTCTGCCGATCTCGATCCTGGTGCGCAACGCAATTTGCTGCAAACCGCCTGTGCGGCCAAGGAAGCGCTGACCAATGCCTCGTCCGTTGAGGTCGCTTATGGTGACTGGAACGCCGAGCTGACTCGTGAAGCCTTTAATGCGCTGATCGAGCCAATGGTCGCCCGCAGCCTCAAAGCCTGCCGTCGTGCCGTTCGTGATTCCGGCGTCGAGCTGGAAGAAGTACACGCCGTGGTGATGGTTGGCGGTTCGACTCGCGTGCCGCGTGTTCGCGAAGCGGTCGCGGAGGCTTTCGGTCGTCAGCCGTTGACTGAAATCGATCCGGATCAAGTGGTGGCCATCGGTGCCGCGATCCAGGCCGATACCCTGGCCGGCAACAAGCGTGACGGCGATGAATTGCTGCTGCTCGACGTGATTCCGTTGTCCCTGGGGCTGGAAACCATGGGCGGCCTGATGGAGAAGGTGATTCCGCGCAACACCACGATTCCCGTCGCTCGCGCCCAGGACTTCACCACCTATAAAGACGGCCAGTCGGCCATGGCGATCCACGTGTTGCAGGGTGAGCGCGAGCTGATCAGTGACTGCCGCTCCCTGGCGCGCTTCGAATTGCGTGGTATCCCGGCAATGGTGGCCGGTGCCGCGAAAATTCGCGTGACGTTCCAGGTCGATGCCGACGGTCTGCTGAGTGTTTCCGCCCGCGAGCTGGGTTCGGGTGTCGAGGCCAGCATCCAGGTCAAGCCTTCATACGGGCTGACCGACGGCGAAATCGCCAAGATGCTCAAGGATTCGTTCCAGCATGCCAACGACGACAAGGTCGCCCGCGTCCTGCGTGAGCAGCAGGTCGACGCGCAGCGTCTGATCGAAGCGGTGCAGGCGGCTCTGGAGGCTGATGGCGACCGTCTGCTCGATGCCGAAGAGCGCATGGTCATCGATGCGCAGGTGCAGGAATTGACCGAACTGATGAAAGGTACCGATGGCTATGCCATCGAGCAGCAGACCAAGCGTCTGTCGCAAGTGACCGATGCCTTTGCTGCCCGCCGCCTGGACTCGACGGTGAAAGCCGCGCTGGCGGGGCGCAACCTGAATGAGATTGAGGAATAACGATGCCGCAGGTCATTTTTCTGCCACACGAAAAGTTTTGTCCGGAAGGCATGGTTGTGGAGGCTGAGCCTGGTATTTCCATCCTTGAACTGGCTCACGAACACCATATCGAGATGGAAAGCGCCTGCGGTGGCGTCTGCGCCTGCACCACTTGTCATTGCCTGATTCGTGAGGGCTTCGACTCGCTTGAAGAGGCCGATGAGCTGGAAGAGGACTACCTTGACAAGGCCTGGGGGCTGGAAGCTCAATCGCGTCTGGCCTGTCAGGCCCGAGTCGGGACTGAAGACCTGACCATCGAAATTCCGAAATACTCGCTCAACCATGCGGCCGAAGCGCCGCACTGATTCAAGGAAATGAAATGAGTCTGAAATGGGTTGATGTGCTGGAAATCGCGATCCAGCTGGCTGAATCCAAGCCGGAAGTGGATCCGCGTTACGTGAACTTCGTCGATCTGCACAAATGGGTGCTGGCATTGCCGGAGTTCAGTGATGATCCGACCCGCGGTGGCGAGAAGGTGCTTGAAGCCATTCAGGCCGCCTGGATCGAAGAAGCAGATTGAGTCTGCGCCGTACGCAGTTAGGCAATACCCAAGAACCCGCGTATAATTCGCGGGTTTAATTTTTCGCAAATTACCGTTTCTGGAGTTACACCATGGCTGTTCAACGTACTTTCTCCATCATCAAGCCTGACGCCGTTGCTAAAAACGTGATCGGCAAGATCGTTTCCCGTTTTGAAGAAGCCGGCCTGCGCGTTGTAGCTTCGAAAATGAAGCAACTGTCGAAAGCCGAAGCTGAAGGCTTCTACGCTGAGCACAGCGAGCGCGGTTTCTTCGGTGACCTGGTTGCTTTCATGACCTCCGGTCCAGTTGTTGTTCAGGTTCTGGAAGGTGAAAACGCTATCGCTCGCAACCGTGAGCTGATGGGCGCTACCAACCCTAAAGAAGCCGCTGCCGGCACCATCCGTGCTGACTTCGCTGAATCCATCGACGCCAACGCCGTACACGGTTCGGACTCCGAAGCCGCTGCTGCTCGCGAAATCGCATACTTCTTCGCAGCTACTGAAGTAACCACTCGCTAAGCATTGGCTTAAGAGTGAAGGTGAATCCATGACTACATCGACTGTTAAAACCAACCTGCTGGGTCTGACTCAACAGGAAATGGAAAAATTCTTCGACTCAATCGGGGAGAAGCGTTTCCGTGCCGGTCAGGTAATGAAATGGATTCACCATTTTGGCGTCGATGATTTCGACGCCATGACGAATGTCAGCAAGGCCTTGCGCGAGAAGCTCAAGGCTGTTGCTGAAGTTCGCGGTCCGGAAGTGGTCAGCGAGGACATCTCCAGCGACGGTACCCGTAAGTGGGTCGTGCGCGTGGCGTCCGGCAGCTGCGTCGAGACCGTGTACATTCCCCAGGGCAAGCGCGGCACCTTGTGCGTTTCGTCCCAGGCAGGCTGTGCCCTGGATTGCAGTTTCTGCTCCACCGGCAAGCAAGGCTTCAACAGCAACCTCACCGCCGCCGAAGTGATCGGTCAGGTGTGGATTGCCAACAAATCCTTTGGCAGCGTCCCGGCGACCGTCGACCGTGCCATCACCAACGTGGTGATGATGGGCATGGGTGAGCCGCTGCTGAACTTCGACAACGTCATTGCCGCCATGCATCTGATGATGGATGACCTGGGCTATGGCATTTCCAAGCGCCGCGTGACCCTGTCCACTTCGGGCGTGGTGCCGATGATCGATGAGCTGTCCAAGCACATCGACGTCTCCCTGGCGTTGTCCCTGCACGCACCGAATGACGCATTGCGTAACCAATTGGTGCCGATCAACAAGAAGTATCCGCTTAAGATGCTGCTCGAGTCGTGCCAGCGCTACATGTCGTCCCTGGGCGAAAAGCGCGTGCTGACCATCGAGTACACCTTGCTCAAGGACATTAACGACAAGGTTGAGCACGCGGTCGAGATGATCGAGTTGCTGAAAAACATTCCGTGCAAGATCAACCTGATCCCGTTCAACCCGTTCCCGCATTCCGGGTACGAGCGGCCGAGTAACAACGCCATTCGTCGGTTCCAGGATCAGCTTCATCACGCCGGTTTCAATGTCACTGTGCGCACCACCCGTGGTGAGGACATCGACGCGGCCTGTGGTCAATTGGTAGGGCAGGTGCTGGATCGCACCCGTCGCAGCGAACGTTATATCGCCGTGCGCGAGTTGAGCGCCGACAACGATATGGCGCAGAACGCCGCGAACAACAACTAAGAGAGGATCTCTATGTCCCTGCGCTTTGCGCTGCTTTTGCTGTTGGCCAGCCTGTGTGCTGGCTGTGTTCTTTCCGGCGATTACAACCCGATGAAGACCAGCAAGGGCCGCGACGAGGCGCGTGAGGCTTACGTGCAGCTCGGGATCGGGTATCTGCAGCAGGGCATGACTGAACGTGCGAAAGTGCCGTTGAAGAAAGCACTGGAGCTGGATGAGGCGGACCCCGATGCCAACGCGGCGCTGGGTCTGGTATTCCAGGCTGAAATGGAACCGGAACTGGCCGACCAGCATTTTCGCAAGGCGCTGTCCTCCCGTCCCGCCGATGCGCGAATCCTCAATAACTACGGCAGTTTTCTATTCGAGCAGAAGCGTTACAAGCAAGCCTACGAGCGCTTCGAGCAAGCCGCAGCCGATACCCTGTATCCTGAGCGTTCGCGAGTGTTCGAGAACCTTGGCATGACAGCTTCGATGCTCGGCCAGCGTGATTTGGCCCGGCAACAACTGGAGAAAGCCCTGCGCTTGAACCACCAGCAGCCTCGCGCATTGCTGGAAATGGCTGAGTTGTCTTACGAAGACAGGCATTATGTGCCCGCGCGTGACTATTACGATCGTTTTAGCCTGCTCGCCGAACAAAATGCACGTAGTCTATTGCTCGGCGTTCGACTGGCAAAAGTGTTTGAAGATCGCGACAAGGCCGCCAGTGCGGGCCTGCAATTAAAACGACTCTATCCCGGTACACCGGAATATCAGCAATACCTGTCGGAGCAATGATGAAAGCGGCGCATCCCGAAGTTGTAGCAGCGAATCGCGTTAACCCCGGTGAGACCCTGCGCCAGGCCCGCGAAAGCAATGGCTGGTCGCTGGCCGAAGTGGCCCTCAAGCTCAACCTCACCGTCAATTCCCTGAGTAATCTGGAAGCCGGCGCTTTCGACAAGCTGCCAGGGCATACCTTTGCCCGCGGTTATATTCGCGCCTATGCCAAATTGCTGGGCATGGATCAGGCCGTTCTGGTCCAGCAGTTCGACCAATCCACCGGCACTGACTCCAAGGGCAGTAACGTTCACAGCCTGGGGCGCATCGAAGAGCCGGTCCGTGTTTCCCACACCATCTTGCGAATTGTCAGTCTGCTGTTGCTGATCGCAGTGATTGGTGGCGGTTTTGTCTGGTGGCAGGATCAGACCTCGCTGCGCACCAAGGACTTGACCAGCTTGAGCCCTGAACACGTAGAAGTCGAAGGCGCTGACGGTACCACCCAGATTCATCCGCTGGACGAGCCGGAAGACCAGGCTGTCGCACAAGGCCAGACTGAAGGCGCAACCACTCTTGCATTGCCGCCAGCCGATACATCGGCGCCAGCACCGGCCGAAGCTCAAGCGGCTGCACCTGCACCTGCACCTGCGGCTGCGCCTGCAGCACCGGTCGCACCTGCGCCAACAGCCCCGGCGCACAGCGCTGCTCCGGTTGTGGCTGCTCCTGCGACGCCGGCACCGGCCGCTCCTGCTCCGGTCGTGACCGCGCCGGTTGCCCCGAGCACCCCTGCACCCGCAACGACGGCTCCAGTCGCCGGCCAGGGCCAGGTTCAACTGCAATTCACCGCCGATTGCTGGACGCAAGTGACCGATGGCACCGGCAAGGTGCTGTTGAGCGGCCTCAAGCGTAAAGGCGATAGCGTTTCCGTCAGCGGCAAGCCGCCGTTTGCCGTTCGCCTGGGCTTCGCCCGTGGCGCTCAGGTGAGCTACAACGGCCAGCCCGTTGATGTGGCTCCATTCACCAGTGGCGAGACCGCTCGCCTGAAGTTGGGTCAATAAGTCATGCACGGCGAATCTCCAATCAAACGTCGCGAATCACGCAAGATCTGGGTCGGTAACGTACCGGTTGGCGGTGATGCGCCAATCGCTGTGCAGAGCATGACCAACAGCGACACCAATGACGTCGCGGCCACCGTTGCACAGATCAATCGTCTGGAAGCAGCCGGTGTTGATATCGTGCGGGTGTCGGTGCCCGACATGGATGCCGCCGAGGCCTTCGGCAAAATCAAGCAACTGGTCAAGGTGCCGTTGGTTGCCGATATCCATTTCGACTACCGGATTGCATTGCGCGTCGCCGAGCTTGGCGTTGACTGCCTGCGGATCAACCCGGGTAATATCGGGCGCGAAGATCGCGTACGTGCCGTGGTCGATGCCGCCCGTGATCGCGGCATTCCGATTCGCATCGGCGTAAACGCCGGCTCCCTGGAAAAAGACCTGCAGAAAAAATACGGCGAGCCGACACCCGCGGCACTGGTTGAGTCGGCCTTGCGCCACGTCGAGCACCTCGAGCGCCTGAATTTTCAGGACTTCAAGGTCAGCGTCAAAGCCTCCGACGTGTTCATGGCCGTCGAAGCCTACCGCCTGCTGGCCAAGGAAATCGTCCAGCCGTTGCACCTGGGGATCACCGAAGCGGGTGGTTTGCGTTCCGGCACGGTGAAATCTGCCGTGGGCCTCGGTATGCTGCTCGCCGAGGGGATTGGCGATACTATTCGCATCTCGTTGGCGGCTGATCCGGTCGAGGAAGTGAAAGTCGGCTACGACATTCTCAAATCCCTGCATCTGCGTTCCCGTGGCATCAACTTCATCGCCTGCCCGAGCTGCTCGCGGCAGAACTTCGATGTGGTCAAAACCATGAACGAACTGGAAGGGCGCCTTGAAGACCTGCTGGTGCCGCTGGATGTCGCGGTCATCGGTTGCGTGGTCAACGGACCCGGTGAAGCCAAGGAAGCCCATATCGGCTTGACCGGCGGCACGCCAAACCTGATTTACATCGACGGCAAGCCGTCGCAGAAACTGACGAATGACAATCTCGTGGATGAGCTCGAACGCTTGATCCGCGAGAAAGCGGCCGAAAAGGTCGAAGCTGACGCTGCCGTTATCGCGCGCGGCTGAGCCCGACCAAAGAGCCGAACGGAATTTAAGGATTTAATGTGAGCAAGTCTCTGCAAGCCATTCGTGGCATGAACGACATCCTGCCCGAACAGACCCCTCTGTGGCGTCATTTCGAGGGCACCGTTTCGCGTCTGCTGGATAACTACGGCTACAAGCAGATCCGCATGCCGATCGTTGAGTTCACCGAGCTGTTCAAGCGCTCCATCGGTGAAGTGACCGACATCGTCGAAAAAGAGATGTACACCTTCGATGACCGTAACGGCGACTCCCTGACCCTGCGTCCGGAAGGCACGGCAGCCTGTGTGCGTGCCGTGCTCGAGCACGGCATCACCGGCGGTGGCCAGGTGCAGAAACTCTGGTACATCGGTCCGATGTTCCGCCACGAGCGTCCACAGAAGGGCCGTTATCGTCAGTTCCACCAGATCGGCGTCGAGGTGTTCAACCTTGATGGTCCGGACATCGATGCCGAGCTGATCGTGCTGACCTGGCGCCTGTGGGGCGAGCTGGGGATCCGCGATGCGGTCAAGCTCGAACTCAACAGCCTGGGCACCAGCGAATCACGTGGTCGTTATCGCGAGGCACTGGTCGAGTTCCTTTCCGCTCACCTGGACAAGCTGGACGAAGACAGCCAGCGCCGCCTCAAGACCAACCCGCTGCGGGTTCTGGATACCAAGAACGCCGACACTCAAGCGATCCTGGTCAACGCGCCGAAAATGGCTGATTACCTCGACGAAGAGTCCCGCGTGCACTTCGAGGGGCTGAAGGCTCGCCTGGACGCCGCTGGCATTCCTTATGTGATCAACCCGAAGCTGGTTCGCGGGCTGGATTACTACAGCAAGACTGTTTTCGAATGGGTCACCGACAAACTCGGCGCCCAGGGCACCGTGTGTGCGGGTGGTCGTTACGACGGCCTGGTCGAGCAGATGGGCGGCAAGCCTACGGCGGGCGTTGGCTTTGCAATGGGCATCGAACGCCTGGTGCTGTTGCTGGAAACCCTGGAGCAGATCCCGGAAGAGATCTCCCGTCAGGTCGACGTCTACCTCTGCGCCTTCGGTGAAGCCGCCGAGCTGGCTGCTCTGGCGTTGAGCGAACGCGTTCGTGATCAGCTACCCAACCTGCGCCTGCAAGTGAATGCCGGCGCCGGCAGCTTCAAAAGCCAGTTCAAGAAGGCCGACAAGAGCGGTGCGCTGTATGCACTGATCCTCGGTGACGACGAGATGGCCCAGCAAGTGGTAGGTTTCAAACCCCTGCGTGGCCAGGGCGAACAACAAAGCATTGCCTGGGATGCGCTTGCTGCACACCTGGCCACCTGCGTCGTGCAGGGTTGAAGCTGTCTAAACAGCCGATTTAGCGATTAAGGAGTATTGGGGTGTCGAGTACCGAAGACGAACAGCTGGCGGATTTGAAGGACTGGTGGTCACGTAACGGCAAGCCCCTGGTGACTGGCGGCCTGTTGGCGCTGGTCATCGTGTTCGGCTGGCAAGCCTTTCACAAGTATCAGAGCAACCAGTCGCAAGGCGCCTCGATGCTCTATCAGCAATTGCTGGAAACCACGCTGACGCCTGACGGCAAGCCTGATGCGGGCCGTGTTTCGGACCTGGCTGCCAAACTCAACAGTGAGTTCGGCGGTAGCGCCTATGCGCAATACGGCAACCTGTTCGTGGCGAAAGTCGCCGTCGACAGTGGCAAGCTGGATGACGCAGCCAGCGAGCTGAAAGGCATTGTAGCCAAGCCGGCCAATCCGGCACTGGGCGAAATCGCCCGTCAGCGCCTGGCTCAGGTGCTGGCCGCGCAGAACAAGGCCGATGAAGCCTTGAAACTGCTTGAAGGCGATGCGGACAAGGCATTCCTGGCCACTCGTGAAGAGCTCAAGGGCGACCTGCTGGTGCAGTTGGGTCGCACCGATGACGCGTATAAGGCCTATCAAAAGGCCAAGGCTGCACTGTCGGATGAAGCGGCGGTGGGTGGCCTACAAATGAAGCTGGACGACCTGGCCAAAGGGGATGCGTGACGTGATTCGTTGGAAACATGCAGCATTGCTGGCTCTGGCCCTGTTGGCCGCGGGTTGCAGCAGCAACAGCAAAAAAGAATTGCCACCGGCCGAGTTGACCGACTTCAAGGAAGAAGTGGTGCTGAAAAAGCAGTGGAGTCGTTCGATCGGTGACGGTCAGGGCGAAACCTACAACATGCTGGTTCCAGCGATCGACGGCGATACCATTTATGCTGCCGACGTGACTGGTGTGGTGATGGCACTGGATCGCAGCAACGGCGACGTCAAGTGGAAGAAAAAACTCGAACTGCCTGTTTCCGGCGCCGTTGGCGTGGGTTACGGTCTGCTGACATTGGGTACGCTCAAGGGTGAAATCGTTGCCCTGGACACCACCAACGGTGAAGTCAAGTGGCGTGCTCGCGTGTCCAGCGAAGTTCTGGCACCACCGGCCAACAACGGCGATGTGGTGGTGGTTCAGACCCAGGACGACCGTCTGATCGGTCTGGATGCCGCTACCGGCACTCAGCGCTGGTTGTATGACAGCACGCCAGCGGTTCTGACACTGCGCGGTACCAGTGCGCCGATCGTGACCAACCACCTCGCGGTGGCTGGCCTGTCGACCGGTAAAGTGGTCGCTCTCGACATTTCCAACGGCGTGCCGGTGTGGGAACAGCGTGTAGCAATCCCGCAAGGTCGTTCGGAGCTGGAGCGTGTGGTCGATATCGACGGCGGCCTGCTGTTGTCCGGCGAGACGATTTACGTCGCGAGCTACCAGGGGCGCGTTGCCGCGCTTGACCTGCAAAGCGGTCGCCAGCTGTGGCAGCGTGATGCTTCCAGCTATGCGGGTGTCGCGCAGGGCTTCGGGAGTCTCTACGTGAGTCTGTCTTCGGGCACTGTCGAAGGCGTCGACGAGCGTTCCACCACGGCCTTGTGGAGCAACGATTCGCTGGCTCGTCGTCAGCTGACGGCTCCTGAAGTGTTTTCCAGCTACGTTGCAGTGGGTGACCTGGAAGGTTATCTGCACCTGCTGAGTCAGGTTGATGGTCGATTCGTCGGCCGTGAGCGTATCGACAGCGACGGCCTGCGTGCCCGTCCGCTGGTGGTGGGTGACACGATTTATGTGTATGGCAACAGCGGCAAACTGGAAGCCCTGACCATCAAGTAAAGGTTTGACTATGCTTGGGGTTAACCCCCCAGGCTGCTTCACTTGCAGGAGCGAGTTCGCTCGCGATGGGCGCCAACGATTACGTTTGCGGTCTGAGTAAACGCGGTGTTTTTGCGTTTTTCGCGAGCAAGCTCGCTCCTGCAGTGATAGCCCCGAGCACCAGCCGCTGCCTCGCAGCGGCTTTTGTATTTTCTGAAATAACGAAGTGGAGAGCCGCATGGTTCCCGTAATCGCCCTGGTGGGCCGACCGAACGTCGGCAAGTCCACCTTGTTCAACCGCCTGACCAGGACTCGCGACGCCATTGTCGGCGACTTGTCCGGTCTGACCCGTGATCGCCAATACGGTGAGGCCAAGTGGCAAGGGCGTTCCTACATTCTGGTCGACACTGGCGGTATCTCCGGTGACGAGCATGGTATGGACGAAAAAATGGCCGAGCAATCGCTGCTGGCCATTGAAGAAGCGGATGTTGTGCTGTTCCTGGTAGATGCCAAGGCCGGTTTCACCGCCGCCGACCAGATGATCGCCGAGCATTTGCGCAAACGTAACAAGCGTTCCTACGTGGTCGCCAACAAGGTCGATAACATCGACCCTGATATGGCCCGCGCCGAATTCGCTCCGTTGGGCATGGGGCACGCGATTCCAATCGCCGGTGCTCATGGCCGTGGCATCACCCAGATGCTGGAAATCGCCCTGAGCGAATTCCCGAAAGACGAAGAAGAGCCGGAAGAAGGCGAGGAAGAGGAAGTTGCCGAGGGCGAAGAAGCCAAGCGCATTCCTGGCCCGAGCGAAAAAGACGGGATCAAGATCGCGATCATCGGCCGTCCGAACGTCGGCAAGTCGACCCTGGTCAACCGCATGCTCGGTGAAGACCGGGTTATCGTCTATGACCAACCCGGCACCACTCGCGACAGTATCTACATCCCGTTCGAGCGTAACGACGAGAAGTACACGCTGATTGACACCGCCGGTGTGCGCAAGCGCGGCAAGATCCACGAAGAAGTCGAAAAGTTCTCCGTGGTCAAAACCCTGCAAGCGATCAAAGACGCCAACGTGGTGATCTTCGTGATGGACGCCCGCGAAGGCGTGGTCGATCACGACCTCAACCTGCTGGGCTTCGCCATTGAGTCGGGTCGTGCGCTGGTCATCGCGATCAACAAGTGGGACGGCATGACCCCGAGCGAACGCGACTTCGTGAAGGTCGAGTTGCAGCGTCGCCTGTTCTTCGTTGACTACGCCGACATTCACTTCATCTCGGCGCTGCACGGCACTGGCGTTGGTAATCTCTATGCGTCGGTACAAAACTCGTTCAAGTCTGCGGTCACCCGCTGGCCAACCAACCGCCTGACCCAGATCCTGGAAGACGCGGTCGGTGAGCACGCGCCGCCAATGGTCAATAACCGTCGGATCAAGCTGCGTTATGCCCACCTGGGTGGCGCGAACCCGCCGATCATCGTGATCCACGGTAACCAGATCGAAAAGGTGCCGAAGTCCTATGTCCGTTACCTGGAAAACACTTACCGTCGTGTGCTGAAGTTGGTCGGTACGCCGATCCGCATCGAGTTCAAGGGCGGCGAGAACCCGTACGAAGGCAACAAGAACTCGCTCACCGACCGTCAGGTCAACAAGAAGCGTCGCTTGATGTCGCACCACAAGAAGGCCGACAAGAAGCGCCGCGACAAACGCTGATTCCAAGCCCTCGCACTCTCTTTTGTCGGGGGCTTGTTGTGGTGAGGCGGCTTGCCCCCGTTGGGTGGCGCAGCCAGACCGAAACCATCCACCGGGGTCTGTCAGACCCCGGTGCAGGTTTTACGACTGCTTCGCAGCCGAACGGGGCGGTGCGGCGGTCTGACAAACTCCCTCGCCACAGGTACAGCGGTGATCAATTGACGAAGGGCGCCCTGTATGGCGCCCTTTTTCGTGCCTGCCGTTTGGGCTATCCTCGGGCTCTCCCGCGCCGCCGTTAGAGCCGGGTGCAGAGCAGGGAATCACCGATGATCACCAGTAAGCTGCCGAATGTCGGCATCACTATCTTCACCCAGATGTCTCAGCTCGCCGCGCAGACCGGCGCGCTAAACCTGTCTCAGGGATTTCCCGATTTCGATGCCCCGCAAGCCCTGTGCGACGCGGTTGGCCGGCATATTGCCAATGGCCACAACCAGTATTCGCCGATGACCGGCCTGCCCGCTCTGCGTCAGCAGATTGCGGCGAAGATCGCCCGTAGCTATGGCGTCAACGTCGATGCCGACAACGAAGTGACCGTCACCCCGGGCGCGACCCAGGCGATTTTCTGCGCCATCCAGGCCGTTATCCACAACGGTGACGAAGTCATCGTGTTCGATCCGGCGTATGACAGTTACGAGCCTTCGGTTGAGTTGGCGGGTGGGCGTTGCGTGCACGTACCGTTGGGCCTGGACGATTTCAGCATCGACTTCGACAGGCTTGCCGCTGCGTTGAGTCCGCGTACGCGAATGATCATCCTCAATTCCCCGCACAACCCCAGCGGTGCCTTGATCAGTCGCGCCGAGCTGGATCAGTTGGCGGCGCTGATTCGCGATCGCGACATCTACATCGTCAGCGACGAGGTCTACGAACACCTGGTGTACGACGGCGTACCACACGTCAGCGTGCTGGCCCATGAAGAACTGTATCAGCGAGCCTTCGTGGTCAGCTCTTTCGGCAAGACTTATCACGTCACCGGCTGGAAAACCGGTTACGTCGTCGCGCCGCCGGCCCTGACGGCAGAGCTGCGCAAGGTGCATCAATACGTCAGTTTCTGCGGTGTTACGCCACTGCAATATGCCTTGGCCGATTACATGGCCGAGCATCCGGAACACGTCGAAGAACTGCCAGATTTCTATCAGGCCAAGCGTGATCTGTTCTGCGATTTGCTCGCGCCATCGCGTTTCAGTTTCAAACGGGTCACCGGCACTTATTTCCAGTTGGTCGATTACTCGCAAATCCGTCCGGACCTCAATGACGTCGAAATGGCCCTGTGGATGACTCGCGAACATGGCGTGGCAAGCATTCCGATCTCGGTGTTCTACCAGACGCCGCCCGAAGGCCAGCGCCTGGTGCGACTGTGCTTTGCCAAGCGTGAGGAGACCCTGCGTGAAGCAGCGGAAAAACTATGCGTGATCTGAGTGCGCTACCGAATCTGAACATCGCGCTGATCCAGACGTCCCTGGCCTGGCATGACCGCCAGGCAAACCTGGAGCATTTCGAGTCGCTGCTGGAACAGGCGCGCGGCGCAGACCTGATCATTCTGCCGGAGATGTTCACCACCGGTTTTTCCATGGAGTCCGAAACCCTCGCGGAACCGGAAAACGGCCCTACCAGCCAGTGGCTGCGGGCTCAAGCGGCGAAATTCGAGGCAGTGATCACCGGTAGCGTCATCATTCAGGCGGCCGATGGCAGTCATCGCAATCGCCTGTTATGGGCGCGGCCGGACGGCGAGCTGTGGCACTACGACAAGCGCCACCTGTTCCGCATGGCCGGCGAGCATCATCACTACACCCCGGGCGAGCGTCAGGTGCAGTTCGAACTCAAGGGCTGGCGCGTGAGGCCGTTGATCTGCTACGACCTGCGCTTCCCGGTGTGGAGTCGCGATGCCCAGGACACCGACCTGTTGCTGTATACCGCCAACTGGCCGGGCGCTCGACGCCAGCACTGGAACCGCTTGTTGCCGGCGCGGGCGATCGAAAACCTGTGTTACGTGGCGGCAGTGAACCGCATCGGGACGGACGGCAAAGGCTTTGCGTATACCGGTGACAGTCAGGTGCTGGATTTCCAGGGCGAGACGTTGCTCAGTGCCGGTGAGGCGGACGGAGTATTCAAGGTGCTGCTCAATGCGGCGGAACTGGCGGCGTATCGCACGCGGTTTCCGGCGAATCTGGATGCGGATACTTTCGAATTCACCTGAGATTTTTGCTTGTCTGAGAAACCGCCTTCGCGAGCAGGCTCGCTCCCACAATGTCCGCGTTCACACCGATCCAAGGTGGGAGCGAGCCTGCTCGCGAAGGGGCCATAACAGCCAACACATAAACCATCCGGTAAACAAAAAGGCCCCGAGGTTCGCACCCCGGGGCCTTTTTGCGTGACAGCGAAGGCTTACGCGGCTTTCGCTTCCGGCTGGCTCAGGGAGCGGTTCAGCGCGCTGAACAGAGCCTTGAAGCTGGCGGTGGTGATGTTTTCGTCGATGCCGACGCCATGCACCGCGCGCTCACCATTGACTCGCAGTTCAATGTAGGCGGCAGCCTTGGCGTTGGTGCCTGCGCCGATGGCGTGCTCGTTGTAGTCCATGATTTCCACCGGCACTGGCAAACCGGCCACCAGCGCTTCCAGGGCGCCATTGCCCTTGCCGCGCCAATGCAGGTTGGTTTCGCCCTGGCCTTGGCTGGCGACTTCCACTTCGACGGCGCTGTGGCCGTTTTCTTCCTGCAGACGATGGCTGACCAGCGCGTACGGGGTGTTGGCCTGCAAGTACTCGCTGTGCAGCAGGGCGTGGATTTGCTGGGCAGTCATTTCCAGGCCCAGGCGATCGGTCTCACGCTGCACGACCTGGCTGAACTCGATCTGCATGCGACGCGGCAGGCTGATGCCGTATTCCTGTTCCAGCAAGTAGGCGATACCGCCCTTGCCCGACTGGCTGTTGACGCGGATGACCGCTTCGTAGCTGCGGCCGATGTCGGCCGGGTCGATCGGCAAGTACGGTACTTCCCACAGCGCGTCCGGTTTCTGCTGGGCGAAGCCCTTGCGGATGGCATCCTGGTGGGAGCCGGAGAACGCGGTGTGCACCAGGTCGCCGACGTACGGGTGACGTGGGTGAACCTGGATCTGGTTGCACTCTTCGACGACTTTGCGCACGCCGTCGATGTCGGAGAAGTCCAGTTGAGGGTCGAGGCCCTGGGTGTACATGTTCAGCGCGACGGTCACCAGGTCAACGTTACCGGTACGCTCGCCGTTGCCGAACAGGCAGCCTTCGACGCGGTCGGCGCCGGCCATCAGGCCCAGTTCAGTGGCCGCAACGCCAGTGCCACGGTCGTTGTGGGTGTGCAGGCTGATGATCACGCTGTCACGACGGTTGATGTGACGGCCGAACCATTCGATCTGGTCGGCATAGATGTTCGGGGTTGCGCATTCGACGGTGGCCGGCAGGTTAAGAATCATCTTGTGCTCGGGCGTCGGGTTCCAGACCTCGATCACCGCGTCGCAGACTTCCTTGGCGAACTCCAGTTCGGTGGCACTGAAAGTTTCTGGCGAGTACTCGAAGGTCCACTCGGTGTCCGGCTGCATGGCTGCGTATTTGACGAACAGTTTGGCGGCGTTCACGGCGATGGCCTTGACTCCCTCCTTGTCCTGATTGAAGACAATCCGGCGGAAGGAAGGGGAGGTCGCGTTGTACAGGTGAACGATGGCTTTCTTTGCCCCGCGCAGGGATTCGAAGGTACGTTCGATCAGGTCTTCACGGCCCTGGGTCAGCACCTGGATGGTGGTGTCGTCCGGGATGTGATTGCCTTCGATCAGGGTGCGCACGAAGTCGAAGTCGGTTTGCGAAGCGGCCGGGAACGAGGCTTCGATTTCTTTCACGCCTACCTGCACCAGGGTTTTCCAGAAGCGCAGCTTCTTGACGGCGTCCATCGGCTCGATCAGCGACTGGTTGCCGTCACGCAGGTCGGAACTGCACCAGATCGGCGCGGCCGTGATGGTTTTCGACGGCCAGGTGCGGTCCGGGATGTCGATGGTCGGGAACGCGCGGTATTTCGAAGACGGGTCTTTGAGCATGCTCATCGGGAAATCCTTATTGTGTGGGCCGAAAAAAGGCGGCCTGCCGGTGGATCAAATGTTCTGGGGGTAACGCGTGAGACGAGGCATCGCGATCAGCCCGGCAGTCGTGCGCTGACAAGGCACAGGCTGCGGTGCTGGCGAAGCTGAATGAGGGTGTGAGAGGTTTTCATGTCTTCAACCCTAACCGCGGGGGGAAAGGATGGCAAGCAGTCGAAAAAAATTGAGAGGAATACTCGTGACAATGTATTTATCGAGATTTTATTGCTTTGATTGACTACGAATGTTCAGTTGCTTGCGCAGGGTTTGAGTGGTGCGCAATCGAAGCTTTCAGCATGGGCGGCCGGTGGCGCAGCTATGCTTTAAGCCTCGACTGGCAAGCAGGAGTCGGCGATGAACGAGTCCGATTGGAAGCTTTATTGTGTGCTGCGTCCGATGGCCCGCGAGCGGATGTGCGTGCGGATCATGGCGGATGTCGAAAAGACCGTGCTGGATAAAAGCCTCTCACCTTACGAGCGGATGGAGGCCAGCGAGGAGCTGCTCAAGGCTGGTCAAAAAGAGCTGTATTGGGCCTTTGGGGTTTTCAGTTTTTCACGTCATGAAGCCCGCTCGCACTTGCTCGGGCTGTGTGCCCGGGAGTTGATTACGGCTCAAGAGTTAAGCGGCTTTTCGCAGGAGACGCAGGAGTGGGTCAAACACTGCCTGGCGGATCGGGAGGTGCATGGGATTGAGGATCTGGACGCGGAGTAAGTTGTTTTTCAGTGATCAAGGTTGAGCCTGTGATGCTGCCTTTGCGGGCAAGCCCGCTCCTACAATGGATCGGTGTTAACACGAATCATGTGGGAGTGGGCTTGCCCGCGAAGAGGCCGCTCGCCTCACTGCGAATTCAGGGCTGAAACGCCCCGATGAAAATCGCCGGGTCCACCCGCGCATCGTTCAGGCTGATGTTCCAGTGCATATGTGGCCCGGTCGCCCGCCCGGTCGAACCGACCTTGCCGACCACGTCACCGCGAGCCAATGGTTGACCGACCTTCACATCGATTTTCGACATGTGGCAGAACATGCTGATGAAGCCTTGGCCATGGTCGACAAACACCGTGTTGCCGTTGAAGAAATAATTGCCGATCAGAATCACTTTGCCAGCGGCCGGAGTTTTGATCGGGGTACCGGCCGGCACCGCGAAGTCCAGGCCAGCGTGGGGATTGCGTTCTTCACCATTGAAGAACCGGCGCACCCCGAACTTGCTCGACAGCGGCCCGTTGACAGGCTTGTCCAATAGCAGGTTGCTGGGCGTATTCGGGCTGAACGTGCGGTAGGCGGTGATCTGCTCAGCCAGCTCGCGTTCGATGCGCTTGAGATTCTCCGGGTCCGGATTGACCTGCTGCGTGTTCTTCAAGGTGATGCGTTGTTCAGGGTATTTTTTCTGGCCCACCGTGAAGCTCAGCGTACGGCCACCGCTGTTGATGGACTGAGCGCCCGGCTTGGTCGTCAGTGGTACGCCGACGATGGCCAGCCAATTGTTCTGTTCCTTGACCACCAGCACCGGTTTGCCCTGATAGCTGGCTTTCGGTGCTTGCGCGGAAGTGCCGAGGTCCACCACCGCGACGCCACCCGGCACCGGTTTGTTCAACAGGCGGGTGATGTAGCTGTCGGCGTGGGCGTTGAAGGTCAGGCACAGCAACAGCAGCGAAGCTAAAAGGCGCGGCATGGGTCAATCCAGTAATGAAAGGGTGACAGGCGTCAGGTGGTTGTCTTCGACCCGTACTTGCAGTTCGCCTTCGCCCAATCTGGCTTTCAGACGCTGTCCGTTTTGGGTTTGAGCGGCGTTGCGAATCGCGTTGCCGCGCTCATCGAGCAAAATGCTGTAGCCGCGACCGAGCGTCGCCAGGGGACTGACCACATGCAGGGTCTGCATTTGACTTTGCAACTGCAGGCGACGGTTTTTCAGGCCCTCGCGCATGGCACGAGGCAGGCGCTCGGCGAGGCTGTCGAGACGCTGGCGCAACATCGCCAGTTGCCGACCTGGATGTTGCGCGGCCAGGCGGGTTTCCAGGCGAATCAACCGTTCACGGCGCGTGTTGAGACTGCGTTCGAAGGCGCGGCGCATGCGCATGTCCAGATCATCCAGGCGTTGCGCTTGCTGGCGCAGGCGTTCGCCGGGGTGACGCAAGCGCCGGGAAATACCTTCGAGGCGCAGGCGGTCGCGCATCAAACGGTCGCGCATGCGCATCACCAGCCGTCGGTGCAGGCTTTCGACCCGACGGACCAGGTCGCTGGAATCCGGCGCGAGCAATTCAGCAGCGGCGGATGGCGTCGGGGCGCGCACGTCGGCGACGAAGTCACTGATGGACACGTCGGTTTCATGGCCGACGGCACTGACGATCGGCGTTATGCAGGCATCCACCGCGCGGGCCACGGCTTCTTCGTTGAAGCACCAGAGGTCTTCCAGCGAGCCGCCGCCACGGGCCAGGATCAAGGCGTCGAAGCCGCGGGCATCGGCCAGTTTCAGCGCGCGGACAATCTGCGCAGTGGCTTCGCGGCCCTGAACGGCTGTGGGGATCAGTGTCAGTTGTACCTGCGGTGCGCGACGGCGGAACACGCTGATGATGTCGCGGATCACCGCGCCGGTGGGGGAGCTGATGATGCCGATCCGCTGTGGATGGGCCGGCAGCGGTACCTTGCGTTCGGCACTGAACAGGCCTTCGGCGCTGAGCTTTTCCTTCAGCGCGTCGAAGGCCAGCCGCAACGCGCCGTCGCCGGCCGGTTCCACGGTGTCGAGGATCAGTTGGTAATCACCACGCCCCTCAAACAGCGAAACCTTGCCGCGTACCTTCACCGCCAGGCCGTCCTTCAACGCTTGTCGTACCCGCGCCGCGTTCTGCCGGAACAGCGCGCAGCGCACCTGGGCGCCGCTGTCCTTGAGCGTGAAATACACGTGGCCGGACGCCGGACGGGCGAGGTTGGAAATTTCGCCTTCGACCCAGATGTTGCTGAACACGTCTTCGAGCAGCACCCGCGCGCGGCCGTTGAGCTGGCTGACGGTCAGGACTTCACGGTCCAGGCCGAGTCTTGCAAAGGGATCTTTAATCATGGGGCGCAGTTTAAAGGCATTCGGTGATCAATCTCCATGCGCGCGAACAATTCCCTTGTTGATGCCTTTGTGAGCGTGAGCTGGCTCGCGATCGCGGTCCGGCTGGCAATATCGTCGATGAATTTTAAGACGCCATCGCGAGCAAGCTCGCTCCCACAAGGTTAAAGTCGTCAGCGGAAATCAAGGAAGATCGGGGGAATGAATGTGCTTGAGTTGTTGAACCAATGGCCTTTCGGAGTCATGGAATGGCTGCTGATCGGGGTCGGGATCGCCCTGGCCTATATCGTATTCGGCATCGCCGGGTTCGGCACCGCGCTGGTGGCCGGGCCGATTCTGATTGTGTTCATGCCACTGTCGAAAATCGTGCCCTTGCTGGTGCTGCTGGATTTTGTCGCGGCATTCGGCAATCTGTTGCCTTCGCGGCGTGATGTGGCGAAACCGGAGTTATTGCGTTTGCTGCCGTGCATGGCGGTCGGTTGCACGTTGGGTGTGATTTTTTTGCTGAACCTGAAATCCGATCTGTTACTGCTGTTGATGGGGCTGTTTATCAGCGCCTATGCGATCTACAGCCTGTGGGTCAAAGCCCGTCCGACGCAATTGTCTGCCGTGTGGGCGCTGCCGATGGGAACGGTGGGCGGGATGTTCGGTGCGTTGTTCGGCAGTGGCGGTTTTTTGTATGCGATTTATCTGAACAGTCGACTGCCCAAGGACGAGGCGCGGGCGACGCAGAGCGCGCTGATCAGTTGCAGCACCGTGGTGCGGTTGAGTCTCTTCATTGTGGCGGGCGTGTACGCCGAGCTGCCCTTGTTGGTACTGGCGCTGTGCTTGTTACCGGCGATGGCGCTGGGGCTGTGGATCGGTCGACGGCTGACGATGCGTCTGTCTCGCGAGGCCTTCGTGCGGCTGGTGACCTGGTTGGTGCTGGCGAGCGGGGTCGCGCTGATCGGGCGCTACCTCAGCACCTGACCCCAGCCACCAGATTGTCTACTCACCAGGATCAATCGTTGTACTGGCTCAGCAACCGCTCCATCCGCGCATTCAAGCGGCGCTTGATTTCGGTTTCGATGTGCGGCGCGAAGTCGTCGATTACGTCCTGCATGATCAATTGCGCGGCAGCGCGCAGTTCGTTGTCGAGGTAGAGCAGGGCGTCGGCGCCCTTGCGGGTGGTCGGCGCCGGTTCGGCGGCTGGCGCCGGGGCTTTCGGTTCGATGATCGGCGCGGGGGCGCTGACGGCATCGAACAGCATTGGAATCTGTTCCTGTTCACCTTCATCGACCGTGTCGGTCAGCAGCGGTGGTTGCAGGTTGTCATCGCCGAGCAGTTGGCGGATCGACTCAAGGTCATCCAGCAGGTGCACGGACTTTTGCAGCGGTTTTGGAGTGTCCATCGGAATGCTCAGAGTCGCTGTAAACGGTGATCTTGCAGAGGATAGCCCTGTTCGCGGTAGAAACGGAAACTCTCGCGCGCGGCCTGGCGAATCACCGGGTCTTCCACCACCACTTCTGCCACGCGGGCAAAACGCTGGGCAAAGGCCGGCACTTTCAGGTCAAGATTGACCAGTAAATCCTGGTGCTGGCCGCAGTCGTCGCCAAGACCCAGGACAATCAGGCTGTCGGGTTCGCTTTCGGCAGGGCCGTGGGGCACAAAACTTTCGCCCTTGAACGCCCATAAGCGTGCATCGAGATCCTCGCGCTGGGAGGCGTCGCTGCAATGCAGGTAAATGCGGTGCCCCATGCGCCAGGCTTTTTCGGTGAGCTTGCAGGCAAAATCCAGGCGTGCCGAAGGGTCGGCGCTGGGCAGGATGTAGAAGTCTACTTTGGTCATTGCGGTTCCTGAGCCTTGAGCGGCACCGCCCGAAAGCGGCGCCGCCCAGGTTCATCGGTTTCAGGCTTTGGCGCGGTCCAGCAGGTATTGGGTCAGCAGGGGAACCGGACGGCCAGTGGCGCCCTTGTCCTTGCCGCCGCTGGTCCAGGCGGTGCCGGCGATGTCCAGGTGAGCCCAGTTCAGGTTCTTGGTGAAGCGCGACAGGAAGCAGGCTGCGGTGATGGTGCCGGCTTTCGGGCCGCCGATGTTGGCGATGTCGGCGAACGGGCTATCGAGTTGCTCCTGGTACTCATCGAACAGCGGCAGTTGCCAGGCGCGGTCGTCGGCTGCCTTGCCGGCGCTGAGCAGTTGGCCGATCAGTTCATCGTTGTTGCCCAGCAGGCCCGAGGTGTGGGAGCCCAGGGCAACCACGCAGGCACCGGTCAGGGTGGCGATATCGATGACGGCTTGCGGCTTGAAGCGCTCGGAGTAGGTCAGGGCGTCGCACAGCACCAGACGGCCTTCGGCGTCAGTGTTGAGGATTTCCACGGTCTGGCCGCTCATGGTGGTGACGATGTCGCCCGGGCGCGAAGCGTTGCCGCTCGGCATGTTCTCGGCGCAAGCCAGGATGCACACCAGGTTGATCGGCAATTTCAGCTCGAGCACCGCACGCAGGGTGCCGAACACGCTGGCAGAGCCGCCCATGTCATATTTCATTTCGTCCATGCCGGCGCCTGGCTTGAGGCTGATACCGCCGGTGTCGAAGGTGATGCCTTTGCCGACCAGGGCGTAGGGCTTCTCGGATTTCTTGCCGCCGTTGTACTGCATGACGATCAGGCGCGGCGGTTGGGCGCTGCCCTGGCCAACGGCATAGAACGAGCCCATGCCCAGTGCCTTGATCTTCTTCTCGTCGAAGACTTCGACTTTCAGGTCCTTGAACTCTTTGCCGAGGTTTTTCGCTTGCTCACCGAGGAACGTCGGGTGGCAGATGTTTGGCGGCAAGTTGCCCAAGTCACGAGTGAAGGCCATGCCGTTGGCAATGGCGGTGGCGTGGGTCACGGCGCGTTGCACTTCAGCCTGGGCGGCCTTGATGGTCAGCAGGGTGATTTTCTTCAGGGCGCGCGGTTCGGCTTTCTGGCTCTTGAACTGGTCGAACTGGTATTCACCGTCCACCAGGGTTTCGGCCAGCAGGCGGGTCTTGCCGTAGCTGTCGCGGCCCTTGACCACGATTTCGTCCAGGGCCAGGACCGCATCGCTGCCGCCCAGGCCTTTGAGGGTGTTGAGTACGCCGGCGATGATCTTGCGGAACGGGCGGTCGCCCAGTTCTTCATCTTTACCCACGCCCACCAGCAGCACGCGTTCGGCCTTCAGGTTTGGCAGGCTGTGCAGCAAGAGGCTTTGGCCAACCTTGCCGGCCAGGTCGCCACGCTTGAGAACGGCACTGATCGCACCACCGCTGAGTTCGTCGAGTTGCCTGGCGGCGGCACCGAGTTTACGGCCTTCACCGACGGCGACCACCAGCGTGGCGGTTTTCAACGTTTCCGGGTTAACGCTCTTTACAACCAGTTCCATGTCCGGGTCCCTGAATTGATGGTCAGCTTGCAAGCGCGCTCCACAATAGGTGTGCGCCGCTTGCCTGCATCTAAATAGAAAGGCGCCAGTAGCGACCGGCGACGAAGGCCGCAGTTTGAACCTCGCTACCGGGGCCTGACAACCCTCGGCCATACGATTGTAGGAGCGAGCTTGCTCGCGAAGAAACCGAGGCCTCCTTGGTGTTTCAGGCATCGCGCATAATAGATGTCGTACTTGGCGAGCAAGCACGCTCGTGCAGGTGCCTCACGCATTGCGCAGTGACAGGTGCACTCAATCACAGGATAATGCGCCATCTTTTTCGGCGGCTCTGCCTTGTGGGCTGCCTGATATGTCTGCTTGTTTGGCCGCCTTCGCCTGACAATCCTGGAGTGTCTGGTTTGATCGTCTTTCGTTACCTATCCCGCGAAGTCCTGTTGACCTTGAGCGCCGTCAGCGCCGTGCTGCTGGTCATCATCATGAGCGGACGCTTCATCAAATACCTTGCCCAGGCGGCTTCGGGCCTTCTGGATCCGGGTTCACTGTTCCTGATCATGGGCTTTCGTCTACCGGGATTCCTGCAACTGATCCTGCCATTGGGGCTGTTCCTGGGGATCCTGCTGGCGTATGGCCGGCTGTATCTGGAAAGTGAGATGACCGTGCTTTCGGCTACCGGCATGAGCCAGCAGCGCCTGTTGGTCATGACCCTTTTTCCGGCCACGCTGGTGGCAGTGGTCGTGGCCTGGCTGAGCCTGAGCCTGGCACCGCAAGGGGCCAATCAGTTTCAGTTGCTGCTGAACAAACAGGATGCCCTGACCGAGTTCGATACCCTGGAGCCGGGCCGTTTCCAGGCGTTGCGCGACGAAACCCGGGTGACTTACACCGAGCAGCTGTCGAATGATCGTATCAACCTGGGCGGCGTATTCATCTCGCAAAAAAACGCCTCATCCGACGGGAAAGATCGCGGGATTTCGGTCCTGGTGGCTGAAAAGGGCCGTCAGGAGATCAAACCTGATGGCAATCGCTACCTGATCCTCGACAATGGCTACCGTTACGACGGTAATCCGGGGCAGGCCGACTATCGGGCGATCAAATACGACGAGTACGGTGTATTGCTGGCTAAACCGGATGTCAGCGACGAAGTCACCGACCGTGATGCGCTGAGCACCAGTTCCCTGATCAACAGCGATGACCTGCGCCTGCGCGCCGAGCTCGAATGGCGCCTGTCCTTGCCATTGCTGGTCTTCATCGTGACTCTGATGGCGGTGCCGCTGTCGCGAGTCAACCCGCGCCAGGGGCGCTTCCTCAAACTGTTGCCGGCGATTCTTCTTTATATGGCTTACCTGACCCTGCTGATTGCCGCGCGCGGCGCTCTGGACAAGGGCAAGACCCCGGTGGCGTTGGGCCTGTGGTGGGTGCATGCCATCTTCCTGGTCATCGGCCTGGGCCTGCTTTACTGGGAGCCCCTGCGCTTGAAGATGGCGAGCCGCCGCAGCGCGCTGGAGGTGGCCCGTGGTTAAGCTCGATCGCTACATCGGTAGCAGCGTGCTCATTGCGATCCTGGCGGTACTGGGGATCATCCTGGGCCTGGCAACGTTGTTTGCGTTCATCGACGAAATGGGCGAGATCAGCGATACCTACACCCTGTCCGATGTCACCAGTTATGTGCTGCTGACCGCACCGCGCCGCCTTTACGACATGTTGCCGATGGCGGCGCTGATCGGTTGCCTGATCGGCCTCGGCAGCCTGGCCAGCAACAGCGAGTTGACCATCATGCGCGCCGCCGGCGTGTCGATCGGACGAATCGTCTGGGCGGTCATGAAGCCCATGCTGGTGCTGATGATTGCCGGTGTGCTGATTGGCGAGTATGTCGCCCCCGCCAGCGAAAACATCGCACAGGCCAATCGTTCCCTGGCCCAGGGCAGTGGTGACGCGCAAAGTGCCAAGCACGGCATGTGGCACCGTCAGGGCGATGAGTTCATCCACATCAACTCCGTTCAGCCCAACGGCATTCTGTACGGTGTGACCCGTTATCGCTTTGATGCCGAGCGGCACATGTTGTCGGCCAGCTTCGCCAAGCGCGCGGACTTCGACAAGGAGCACTGGCAGTTGACCGATGTCACCACCACGCTGTTCCACGAGAAGAGTTCTGAAGTGGTGAATGCTCCCCAGGAGCGCTGGGACGTGGCATTGAGTCCTCAATTGCTCAATACCGTGGTGATGACACCTGAGGCGCTGTCGATCAGCGGTCTGTGGGGGTATATCCACTACCTGGCGGAGCAGGGCTTGAACAATGGTCGTTACTGGCTGGCATTTTGGGTCAAGGTGTTGCAGCCGCTGGTCACGGCCGCACTGGTGCTGATGGCGATTTCCTTCATTTTCGGCCCGTTGCGCTCGGTGACCCTCGGTCAGCGGGTATTTACCGGGGTTCTGGTGGGCTTCACCTTCCGCATTGCTCAGGACCTGCTGGGCCCTTCGAGCCTGGTGTTCGGTTTCTCACCGTTGTTTGCAGTGCTGGTACCGGCCAGTATCTGCGCCCTGGCCGGGCTGTTGTTGTTGCGTCGCGCCGGTTGAGGGCGGGACATTCCCGGCTTCACTGGTCATAAAAAACGCCCCTGTCGCAAGACCGGGGCGTTTTTGTACAGGCCGTCTGACCTGCAAACGTGACGCTTGCGCCGTGGATCAGGTACAATTCCCGGCTATTTTTCGGCGGGCTATGCCTGCAGCCTTTTTGAGTGTTGATCCGTGAGTGATTTGAGTCATATCCGCAATTTCTCCATCATCGCCCACATTGACCATGGCAAGTCGACGCTGGCCGACCGTTTCATCCAGATGTGTGGCGGCCTGGCCGAGCGCGAAATGGAAGCCCAGGTCCTCGACTCCATGGACCTTGAGCGTGAACGCGGCATCACCATCAAGGCGCATAGCGTTACCCTGTATTACAAAGCCCGTGATGGCATCACCTATCAGCTGAACTTCATTGACACCCCCGGCCACGTTGACTTCACCTACGAAGTCAGCCGCTCGCTGGCGGCCTGTGAAGGCGCGCTGCTGGTGGTCGATGCCGGTCAGGGTGTTGAGGCACAGTCGGTTGCCAACTGCTACACGGCGATCGAGCAAGGCCTGGAAGTGATGCCGGTGTTGAACAAGATCGACCTGCCACAGGCCGATCCGGACCGCGTCAAAGAAGAAATCGAAAAAATCATCGGCATCGATGCCACCGACGCGGTCACGTGCAGCGCCAAGACCGGTCTGGGCGTCGATGAAGTGCTTGAGCGCCTGGTGACCACCATTCCGGCGCCAACCGGCAACATCGAAGATCCGCTGCAAGCGTTGATCATCGACTCCTGGTTCGACAACTACCTGGGCGTTGTGTCCCTGGTGCGCGTTCGCCATGGCCGCGTGAAGAAGGGCGACAAGATTCTGGTCAAGTCCACCGGCAAGATCCACCTGGTGGACAGTGTCGGTGTATTCAATCCTAAACACACCGCGACCGTTGACCTGAAAGCCGGTGAAGTGGGCTTCATCATCGCTGGCATCAAGGACATTCACGGTGCGCCAGTGGGCGACACCCTGACCCTGAGCTCGACGCCGGATGTCGACGTGCTGCCAGGCTTCAAACGTATTCAGCCACAGGTGTACGCCGGTCTGTTTCCGGTCAGCTCCGACGACTTCGAAGACTTCCGTGAGGCGCTGCAAAAGCTCACCCTGAACGACTCGTCGTTGCAATACACGCCGGAAAGCTCCGATGCTCTGGGCTTCGGCTTCCGTTGCGGTTTCCTCGGCATGTTGCACATGGAAATCATCCAGGAGCGCCTGGAGCGCGAGTACGACCTGGACCTGATCACCACGGCGCCAACGGTAATTTTCGAGCTGCTGCTCAAGACCGGTGAAACGATTTACGTCGATAACCCGTCGAAACTGCCGGACCTGTCGTCGATCGAAGACATGCGCGAGCCGATCGTGCGGGCCAATATTCTTGTGCCGCAGGAGCACCTGGGCAACGTCATTACCCTGTGCATCGAGAAGCGCGGCATTCAGCACGACATGCTGTTCCTCGGTAGCCAGGTCCAGGTGACCTATGATTTGCCGATGAACGAAGTGGTCCTGGATTTCTTCGATCGTCTGAAGTCCACCAGCCGCGGCTATGCTTCGCTGGATTACCATTTCGATCGTTACCAATCGGCTAATCTGGTGAAACTGGATGTGCTGATCAACGGCGACAAGGTCGATGCCCTGGCGCTGATCGTGCACAAGGACAATGCGCACTACAAAGGTCGCCAGTTGACCGAGAAGATGAAAGACCTGATTCCGCGGCAGATGTTCGACGTGGCAATCCAGGCCGCCATTGGCGGTCAGATTGTGGCGCGGACAACCGTCAAGGCACTCAGAAAGAACGTATTGGCCAAATGCTACGGCGGTGACGTTAGCCGTAAGAAAAAACTGCTGGAAAAGCAAAAGGCCGGTAAAAAACGCATGAAGCAGGTCGGTAACGTGGAAATTCCACAAGAAGCCTTCCTTGCAGTGCTCAGGTTGGATAGTTAGGTCCTATGTCACTAAATTTCCCGCTGTTGCTGGTCATCGCCGTATTCGTTTGCGGCTTGTTGGCGTTGCTCGATCTGCTGTTCCTGGCGCCGCGTCGGCGTGCCGCCATTGCCTCCTATCAGGGCAGCGTAAGCCAGCCTGATGTGATGGTGGTCGAGAAACTGAACAAAGAGCCGCTGCTGGTCGAATACGGCAAGTCGTTCTTCCCGGTGTTGTTCATCGTGCTGGTGCTGCGTTCGTTCCTGGTGGAACCGTTCCAGATTCCTTCCGGCTCGATGAAACCGACCCTGGACGTCGGCGACTTCATCCTGGTGAGCAAGTTTTCCTACGGGATCCGCTTGCCGGTCATCGACAAGAAAGTCATCGAAGTCGGCGAGCCACAGCGTGGTGATGTGATGGTGTTCCGCTATCCAAGCGATCCGAACGTCAACTACATCAAGCGTGTCGTCGGTCTGCCGGGTGATCAGGTTCGTTACACCGCCGACAAGCATCTGTTCGTCAACGGTCAGTCGATTGCCGAGCAACTGGTCGGCTCCGAGCCGGGTACCCTGGGCAGCGCCGAACTCTACAAGGAAAAACTCGGCGCCGCCGAGCACCTGATCCGCAAGGAAATGAGTCGTTACCGCGCAACGCCGGACCGTACATGGACCGTGCCTGCCGGGCACTACTTCATGATGGGCGACAACCGCGACAATTCGAACGACAGTCGCTACTGGGATGATCCGAACATTCCCAAGGATCTGCTGGGCATGGTTCCCGACAAGAATATCGTCGGCAAGGCCTTTGCAGTCTGGATGAGCTGGCCGGAACCGAAACTCAGTCACCTGCCGAATTTCTCGCGGGTTGGCCTGATCAAGTAATCAAACACGGCGCTGTTGAACACAGCGCCGAATGCATTTCTGGAGTCGACACAATCGACACCGGCTGCATGAAAACAACGATATTCAGGACGTTATTTTTGAACACAGCGTTAATTGTCCCAAGCCTGCGTCGAATCCCGGCGATGGCGGTGGAATCCAACCACGAACTCAGCGTGGGTAAACCGTGAGCGTCTCCTTAAGCCGTCTCGAGCGTCAGCTCGGCTACACCTTCAAGGATCAGGAGCTGATGGTCCTGGCCCTGACTCACCGAAGCTTTGCCGGGCGCAACAACGAACGCCTGGAGTTCCTCGGTGATGCCATTCTCAACTTCGTGGCCGGCGAGGCGCTGTTCGATCGCTTCCCGCTGGCCCGCGAAGGCCAGTTGTCGCGTTTGCGTGCCCGTCTGGTGAAAGGTGAGACCCTGGCCGTACTGGCCCGTGGTTTCGATCTGGGCGAATACCTGCGCCTGGGCTCCGGCGAGTTGAAGAGCGGCGGTTTCCGTCGCGAGTCGATCCTGGCCGATGCCCTGGAAGCGCTGATTGGTGCGATCTACCTCGACGCTGGCATGGAAGTGGCGCGCGAGCGCGTGCTGGCCTGGCTGGCCGGTGAGTTCGAAGGCCTGACGCTGGTCGACACCAACAAAGATCCAAAAACCCGCCTGCAGGAATTTCTGCAGTCCCGTGGTTGCGAGCTGCCGCGTTACGAAGTGGTGGATATCCAGGGTGAACCGCATTGCCGGACGTTCTTCGTCGAATGCGAAATCACCTTACTGAATGAAAAAAGCCGAGGTCAGGGTGTGAGTCGTCGTATTGCCGAACAGGTAGCGGCCGCCGCAGCACTGATTGCCCTGGGTGTGGAGAATGGCAATGACTGATACAACTGCAACGCGCTGTGGCTATGTTGCCATCGTCGGCCGTCCGAACGTGGGCAAGTCCACGTTGCTGAACCACATCCTCGGTCAGAAGCTGGCGATCACTTCGCGCAAGCCGCAAACCACCCGCCACAACATGCTCGGTATCAAGACCGAAGGCAATGTGCAGGCGATCTACGTCGATACCCCTGGCATGCACAAGGGGGGCGAGAAAGCCCTGAACCGTTACATGAACAAAACCGCGTCGGCGGCGTTGAAAGACGTCGACGTGGTGATCTTCGTGGTTGACCGCACCAAGTGGACCGAAGAAGACCAGATGGTCCTCGAGCGCGTGCAATACGTGACCGGCCCGCTGATCGTCGCGCTGAACAAGACCGACCGCATCGAAGACAAGGCTGAGCTGATGCCGCACCTGTCCTGGTTGCAGGAACAGTTGCCGAACGCACAGATCATCCCGATCTCGGCCCAGCACGGGCACAACCTCGATGCGCTGGAGCGGGTGATTGCCGATCATCTGCCGGAAAACGATCACTTCTTCCCGGAAGACCAGATCACCGACCGCAGCAGCCGCTTCCTTGCCGCTGAGCTGGTGCGTGAAAAAATCATGCGTCAGATGGGCGCTGAGCTGCCGTACCAGATCACCGTCGAAATCGAAGAGTTCAAGCAGCAGGGCAAAACCCTGCACATTCACGCGTTGATCCTCGTTGAACGAGACGGCCAGAAAAAAATCATCATTGGCGACAAGGGCGAGCGCATCAAGCGTATCGGCACCGAGGCGCGCAAGGACATGGAACTGCTCTTCGACTCCAAGATCATGCTCAACCTTTGGGTCAAGGTGAAAGGCGGCTGGTCCGACGACGAGCGTGCCCTGCGTTCGCTGGGTTACGGCGACCTGTAAACAGGTTTGCGCTACACCGTATAACCCTGTGGGAGCGGGCTTGCCCGCGATGAGGATGTAACATTCAGCAGAGATGTCGAATGTGAATCAGTCATCGCGGGCAAGCCCGCTCCCACATTGGTTTGTGTTGATTTCAAAACGGCACGCCTTCAGTGAGACACCCATGTCCTCAACTCAGCCCCTCGGCCAACCCGCCTACGTCCTCCACTCCCGCGCCTACCGCGAAAGCAGCGCGCTGGTGGACTTCCTCACGCCGCAAGGTCGGCTGCGGGCGGTTTTGCGCAGTGCACGAGGCAAGGCCGGGACCCTGGCGCGGCCATTCGTGCCGCTGGAAGTCGAATTTCGAGGGCGGGGCGAGCTCAAGAATGTGGGGCGCATGGAAAGCGCTGGCGTTTCCACCTGGCTCAACGGTGAGGCATTGTTCAGCGGCCTTTATCTCAATGAGTTACTGATTCGTCTGCTGCCCGCCGAAGATCCGCATCCCGCCGTATTCGATCATTACGCCGCCACATTGCTGGCCCTGGCCGAAGGCCGGCCGCTTGAGCCGTTGTTGCGCTCATTCGAATGGCGGCTGCTTGACGACCTGGGCTACGGCTTCGCCTTGACCACTGACATCCATGGCAATGCCATCGCAGCGGATGGACTCTACCGGTTGCAAGTGGATGCGGGGCTGGAGCGGGTTTACCTGTTACAACCGGGGCTGTTCAATTGCGCCGAGCTGCTGGCGATGGCCGAAGCCGACTGGTCAGCACCGGGGGCCCTATCGGCAGCCAAACGCCTGATGCGCCAGGCACTGGCCGTGCATCTGGGTGGTCGACCGCTGGTTTCCCGCGAGTTGTTTCGAAAACCGTAAATTCCCCATGTATGCTGTGCACCGAACTTTCTCTTCTTCTGGAGCGCTTCTGTGACCACCAGCACCCGCATTCTTCTTGGCGTAAACATCGACCACGTTGCCACCCTGCGTCAGGCCCGGGGAACTCGCTATCCGGACCCGGTCAAGGCTGCGCTGGATGCGGAAGAGGCGGGCGCTGACGGCATTACCGTGCACCTGCGTGAAGACCGTCGCCACATCCAGGAACGCGATGTATTGCTGCTCAAGGACGTGCTGCAAACCCGCATGAACTTCGAAATGGGCGTCACCGAAGAAATGATGGCTTTCGCCGAACGTATTCGCCCGGCGCACATTTGCCTGGTACCGGAAACCCGTCAGGAGCTGACGACCGAGGGTGGTCTGGACGTGGCCGGCCAGGAAGCGCGGATCAAGGCTGCCGTGGAACGTCTGTCGAAGATCGGTTCTGAAGTGTCACTGTTCATTGATGCCGACGAGCGCCAGATCGAGGCTTCCCGCCGTGTTGGCGCACCGGCCATCGAGCTGCACACCGGGCGTTACGCCGATGCCGAGACACCGACCGAGGTGGCTGAAGAGCTCAAGCGCGTTGCCGATGGCGTGGCGTTTGGTCTGGCCCAGGGCCTGATCGTCAACGCCGGCCATGGCCTGCACTACCACAACGTCGAAGCCGTGGCCGCGATCAAGGGCATTAACGAACTGAACATCGGCCATGCGCTGGTGGCTCATGCGTTGTTCGTGGGCTTCAAGTCGGCTGTATCGGAAATGAAATCGCTGATTCTGGCGGCGGCTGCCAAGGCTTAAAACCGAGCGCAAAACCAATGCGGGAGCGAGTCTGCTCGCGATGGCGGCCGGACAGTTACGATTGAAGTGACTGAAAGGGCTTCATCGCGAGCAGGCTCGCTCCCGCAATTGTTTGATGGGGGCAGTTAAAGCGGAGCCGGTTCCGGAGCCGGTTTGGTCTTGTCGATCCCGGGCACGTGCAGGTTGCCCTCGGCCACTTGATCGCCTTCAAGCTGCGGCTGCGTGACCCAGGTCAGGATGTCGTAGTAGCGGCGGATGTTGGCCACAAAATGCACCGGCTCGCCGCCACGAGCATAGCCGTATCGGGTTTTGCTGTACCACTTCTTCTCGGAGAGGCGCGGCAGCATTTTCTTCACGTCCAGCCACTTGTCCGGGTTCAGGCCTTCCCTGGACGCCATTTTGCGCGCGTCATCCAGGTGACCAGTGCCGACGTTGTAGGCCGCCAGGGCAAACCAGGTGCGGTCCGGTTCCTGAATCGACTCGTCGAGCTGATCCTTCATGTAAGCCAGGTATTTGGCGCCGCCCATGATGCTCTGCTTGGGGTCGAGGCGGTTGGACACGCCCATGGCCTGCGCAGTGTTCTGGGTCAGCATCATCAGGCCTCGCACGCCGGTTTTGGATGTGACGGCCGGTTGCCACAGCGATTCCTGATAGCCGATGGCTGCCAGCAGGCGCCAGTCGACTTTCTCTTTCTTGGCATAGGCCTTGAAGTGCTGCTCGTACTTGGGCAAACGTTGCTGCAAGTGTTGGGCGAAGGTGGTGGCACCCATATAGCCAAGCACATCGACATGCCCGTAATAGCGGTCTTTGAGGCGTTGCAGGGTGCCGTTCTTCTTGACCTTGTCCAGGTAGGCGTTGATCTCGTTGAGCAGGCTGTTGTCATCGCCAGCCGCCACTGCCCAGCTCTGGTTGCTGGCGTCACCCAGGTCAAAGGCGACCCGGATATTGGTGAAGTACACCTGGTTCATCGCGACTTCGTTGGAGTCCACCAGGGTCAGATCGATCTGCCCCTCATCGACCATGCGCAACAGGTCGACGACTTCGACGGCGTCGGACTCTTCGTATTCAATGCCGGGAAATTGCTTTTTCAGCTGCGCCAGTTGTTCGGCGTGGGTGCTGCCCTTGAGCACCATGATCTTCTTGCCCACCAGATCTTTCGCTTCGGTAGGGCGCGACTGGCCGTTGCGATAGATGATCTGTGGGGTCACTTCCAGATAGGAGTGGGAAAACCGTACCTGCTTTTTGCGCGCTTCGCTGCTGACCAGCCCTGCGGCCGCGAGTACCGGGCCTTTGGGTTTGCCCACCTCGTTGAACAGGTCGTCGAGGTTGTCGGCAGTCTCGATCTTGAGCTCGACCCCCAGATCGTCGGCGAAGCGCTTCACCAGCTCGTATTCGAAGCCGGTTTCACCGTTGCGATCCTGAAAGTAAGTGGCGGGGCTGTTTCGGGTGATCACCCGCAGCACACCATCCTCCTTTACGCGCTCCAGTGTGTTGGGTTTATCAACACAGCCACTGAGCATCAGGAAGAGTCCGGTTGCGATCAGCCATTTGGCGAACCGCGGACGCAAAGCCATTGGGGAAAACATTTGCGCAGTATACGCAAAGGACAACGAGCGCCATATCTCGACAGCAAAGGGCTTGTCTGCTAGAGAGCGAAAATCCCACTTGGAGCCCGCAGGAATGGGCTTTAAGCACTTTTTATGACAGTGAAAATAACGGGTGAAAAGTGCTCCGGTCGGCCCTGGTTTTTCGCTCGGACGCCCGCCCGGACGCCCGGGTGCAACCGTGCGTAGCGTTTCGGGTGATGTCGCGGGCTGTTTAGGCTAGAATGCACGGCCTCAAAGCACACCCCTTCCCGAGGCTGTCCCGAAGATGTTGATCCTGCGCGGCGCTCCTGCCCTTTCTGCCTTTCGCCACAGCAAGCTCCTTGAGCAACTGAGCCAGAAGGTCCCGGCTGTCAGTGGCCTGTATGCTGAATTCGCTCACTTCGCCGAAGTTACCGGCGTCCTGACCGACGACGAACAGCAGGTGCTTGCGCGCCTTCTGAAGTACGGTCCAAGCGTTCCGGTCCAGGAGCCGACCGGTCGTCTGTTTCTGGTGTTGCCGCGTTTTGGCACCATTTCGCCATGGTCGAGCAAGGCCAGCGACATCGCTCGCAATTGCGGCCTGACCAAGATCCAGCGCCTGGAGCGCGGCATCGCGTTCTACGTTGCCGGCCAGTTCAGCGATGCTGAAGCGCAACTCATTGCTGATGCGCTGCACGACCGCATGACCCAGATCGTCCTGGGCAACCTCGAGCAGGCCGCCGGCCTGTTCAGCCACGCCGAACCCAAGCCCCTGACCGCGATCGACGTGTTGGGTGGCGGCCGCGCCGCGCTGGAAAAAGCCAACACCGAGCTGGGCCTGGCCCTGGCTGAAGACGAAATCGACTACCTGGTCAACGCGTTCGTCGGCTTGAAGCGCAACCCGCACGACATCGAGCTGATGATGTTTGCCCAGGCGAACTCCGAGCACTGCCGTCACAAGATCTTCAACGCCAGTTGGGACATCGACGGTGAAAGCCAGGAAAAAAGCCTGTTCGGCATGATCAAGAACACCTACGTGATGCACAGCGAAGGCGTTCTGTCGGCTTACAAGGACAACGCTTCGGTGATCGTCGGCTCCGTGGCCGGGCGTTTCTTCCCGGACCCTGAAACCCGCCAGTACGGCGCGGTGCAGGAGCCGGTGCACATCCTGATGAAGGTCGAGACCCACAACCACCCGACCGCGATTGCCCCGTTCCCGGGCGCGTCCACCGGTTCCGGTGGCGAGATCCGCGACGAAGGTGCAACCGGGCGTGGCGCCAAGCCGAAGGCTGGCCTGACCGGATTCACCGTGTCCAACCTGCAGATTCCGGGCTTCGAACAGCCATGGGAAGTGCCATATGGCAAGCCTGAGCGCATCGTTACCGCGCTCGACATCATGATCGAAGGCCCACTGGGCGGCGCGGCGTTCAACAACGAATTCGGCCGTCCTGCACTGACCGGCTACTTCCGTACCTTCGAACAATCCATCACCACCCCGCACGGTGATGAAGTTCGCGGCTACCACAAGCCGATCATGCTGGCTGGCGGCATGGGCAACATCCGTGAAGAACACGTCAAGAAAGGCGAAATCGTCGTTGGCTCCAAGCTGATCGTGCTCGGCGGCCCGGCGATGCTGATCGGTCTGGGCGGCGGCGCGGCTTCCTCCATGGCCACCGGCACCAGCTCGGCCGACCTGGACTTCGCTTCCGTACAGCGTGAAAACCCTGAGATGGAGCGTCGCTGCCAGGAAGTCATCGACCGTTGCTGGCAACTGGGTGACAAGAACCCGATCAGCTTCATCCACGACGTGGGTGCGGGCGGTCTGTCCAACGCCTTCCCGGAACTGGTCAACGACGGCGACCGTGGTGGCCGTTTCGAACTGCGCAACATTCCAAACGACGAGCCGGGCATGGCCCCGCACGAAATCTGGTCCAACGAATCCCAGGAGCGTTACGTACTGGCCGTCGGCCCGGCTGACTTCGAACGCTTCAAGGCGATCTGCGAACGCGAGCGTTGCCCGTTCGCCGTGGTCGGCGAAGCCACTGCCGAGCCGCAGCTGACCGTGACCGACAGCCACTTCGGCAACAGCCCGGTGGACATGCCGCTGGAAGTATTGCTGGGCAAAGCCCCGCGCATGCACCGTTCGGTGGTGCGTGAAAACGAGCTGGGCGACGATTTCGATCCGTCGACCCTGAACATCGGCGAATGCGTCGAGCGCGTCCTGCATCACCCGGCCGTGGCGAGCAAAAGCTTCCTGATCACCATCGGCGACCGCACCATCACCGGCCTCGTGGCCCGTGACCAGATGGTTGGCCCCTGGCAGGTTCCGGTGGCCGACGTTGCCGTCACCGCCACCAGCTTCGACGTCTACACCGGTGAAGCCATGGCCATGGGCGAGCGTACTCCGCTGGCGCTGCTGGACGCTCCGGCGTCGGGCCGCATGGCCATCGGCGAAACCCTGACCAACATCGCAGCCTCGCGCATCGCCAAGATCTCCGACATCAAGCTGTCGGCGAACTGGATGTCGGCTGCCGGTCACCCGGGCGAAGACGCGCGTCTGTACGACACCGTCAAAGCGGTCGGCATGGAACTGTGCCCTGAGCTGGGCATCACCATTCCGGTGGGCAAGGACTCGATGTCCATGGCCACGCGCTGGAACGATGAAGGTGTGGACAAGGCGGTCACTTCGCCAATGTCCCTGATCGTGACCGGTTTCGCGCCAGTGACTGACATCCGTCAGACCCTGACCCCGCAACTGCGCATGGACAAGGGCACCACCGACCTGATCCTGATCGACCTGGGCCGCGGCCAGAACCGCATGGGCGCCTCGATCCTCGCCCAGGTTCACGGCAAGCTCGGCAAGCAGGCTCCGGACGTCGACGACGCCGAAGACCTGAAAGCCTTCTTCGCCGTGATCCAGGGCCTCAATGCGGACGGTCACCTGTTGGCCTACCATGACCGTTCCGACGGTGGTCTGCTGACCAGCGCCGTGGAAATGGCCTTCGCCGGTCACTGCGGTCTGAGCCTGAACCTCGACGGTCTGGCGGAAACTTCCGCCGATATCGCTGCCATCCTGTTCAACGAAGAGTTGGGTGCGGTGATCCAGGTTCGCCAGGACGCCACCCCGGACATCCTCGCGCAGTTCAGCGCTGCCGGCCTGGGCGAGTGCGTGTCGGTGATCGGCCAGCCGATCAACAACGGCGAGATCAGCATTACCTTCAACGGCGACACCGTATTCGAAGGCCAGCGTCGTCTGCTGCAACGCCAGTGGGCCGAGACCAGCTACCAGATCCAGCGTCTGCGTGACAACGCCGACTGCGCCGATCAAGAGTTCGACGTGCTGCTGGAAGAAGACAACCCGGGCCTGAGCGTCAAGCTCAGCTACGACGTCAACCAGGACATCGCCGCGCCTTACATCAAGAAAGGCATCCGTCCACAGGTCGCCGTGCTGCGTGAGCAGGGCGTCAACGGCCAGGTGGAAATGGCGGCGGCGTTCGACCGCGCCGGTTTCAACGCGATCGACGTGCACATGAGCGACATTCTGGCCGGCCGTGTCGACCTGAACGAGTTCAAGGGCATGGTCGCTTGCGGTGGCTTCTCGTACGGCGACGTACTGGGTGCCGGTGAAGGCTGGGCCAAGTCGGCGCTGTTCAACAGCCGTGCCCGCGATGCGTTCCAGGGCTTCTTCGAGCGTAACGACAGCTTCACCCTCGGTGTGTGCAACGGTTGCCAGATGATGTCCAACCTGCACGAACTGATTCCGGGCAGCGAGTTCTGGCCGCACTTCGTGCGTAACCGTTCCGAGCAGTTCGAAGCCCGTGTGGCGATGGTGCAGATCCAGGAGTCGAACTCGATCTTCCTGCAAGGCATGGCCGGTTCGCGTATGCCGATCGCCATTGCTCACGGCGAAGGTCACGCCGAATTCGCCAGCGAAGAAGCGTTGCTGGAAGCCGATCTGTCCGGTTGCGTGGCGATGCGTTTCGTCGACAACCACGGCAAGGTCACCGAAAACTACCCGGCCAACCCGAACGGCTCGCCGCGCGGGATCACCGGTTTGACCAGCCGCGACGGTCGCGTGACCATCATGATGCCGCACCCGGAGCGTGTGTTCCGCGCCGTGCAGAACTCGTGGCGTTCGGATGACTGGAACGAAGACGCCCCTTGGATGCGCATGTTCCGTAACGCTCGCGTGTGGGTGAACTAAGAGCCGTGTACAAGCTCAGCTTTTTTGTTCCCGACAGCCATGTCGACGTGGTCAAAAGTGCCGTATTCGCCGCCGGTGGCGGGCGGATCGGTGCTTACGATCACTGCGCATGGCAGGTGTTGGGCCAAGGCCAGTTTCGTCCACTGGAGGGCAGTCAGCCGTTCATTGGCGAAGCCGGGCAGGTCGAGCGGGTCGAGGAATGGAAGGTCGAGTTGGTAGTGGCTGACGAGTTGATTCACTCGGTGGTGGTGGCGCTGCAACAGAGCCATCCCTATGAGACACCGGCGTATGAGGTGTGGCGGTTGGAGGATTTCTGATCGCTGAAATGAAAAACCCGCTGAGTTTGATTTCAGCGGGTTTTTTGGGGGTTGGGTTTCAGCAGTGTGGGAAGGTGCTCAGTCAGCGCAGCGGAATCTAATCTTACGGGCGTGCCACCGTAAACTGGACAACTGCACTCGGCTCGGAAGTGAGACCATTTTTACTCTGTCGTGCTTGGATGCTATGGCTGCCTTCTCCTAGCGTTAGCGAGCTGTACCATTTGTTATCCACCACCAACGCGTCGTTTAACTTTGTACCTGCGCCATTGAGCAATTCGACTGTATTGCCCACTTCGCATAATCCATCGATTGCCAAAGCCCCCACCGGGTGGGTACTGCCCGTGACGGGGACTCGAATTGATGGTGCGGGGGGGCGGGGGGTGTCGATGATCCTGATGAACTGCTGATGAATTTTTTTACTTATCCTCTGCCCAGAGTGTCCATCACCTACTTCAATATCGACATATTCATCACGGGGTGTGCGGTGAGGGCCAACCATCACTTTCCAGCGGTCACCGACTGAATATCCGTAATAGTCGGCATTACCCCACCAGGTCACTACGTAAGTAAATGATTCAGTGCCTGAATATGGGGTGCGCGTACCGCTGAATTCGGAAATACCCATTGGAACGTTTCTTCGTTGTCCGGGCGTATCTTCGGGCGTATCCCAGGTGAATTCCAGTTCGTTGTTTGTCAATCCGACTCCAATCCAGCGTCCTACCACATCGGATACGTCATCACCGACCACCTGCCGAATCTTCACATAGGCCACCTGGCTCTGCCTCCATGTATGTGCGTATGACCAGGTGGTACCGGTCACTACCGCTTTGCCTAACATGTTTTCATCCAGATCAAATACAGCAACTGTCGCGTTCAACGTACACGATCCCTTGAACTGCACTATGCCGCCGATGGGAATGGAGCTGTTGACGTTGGGCTCTGTCACTTCGGGCAAGGGGATTGTGCCCTTATCGCGCACTATGAATGTCGGGACTGGTCCAGGATCCGAGGTAATGCCATCGACAGTTTGTCGAACCTGAAAAGTATGGTCGCCCGGTGAAAAATCCTTCAGCGAATGGGACCACTTTGTGCCGATGGCCGGCACAGTTACCCATGACGACGAGATCAATAGCTCTACTTGCGCGTTATCCACGCACGTGCCGCAAATGCGAATGTAATCAGAATACACTGCACCCAATTTTGGCCATTCGACCACCGGCACGGGTGGTTTCGTCGATTTTGCGGTTGAAGTGATTTTGTCCGTATTTTCTGCTTGGTCTACGCTTGAATCGCTCATGGTCTTGCACTCCTGGCGCAGGCAGACTTGCCTGGGTCTGGTGCAGATTCTCGGATAGATCATCAATAGTAAAAACCTGACAGAAATGACAGTTCAGACCAACGGTAGTCGTTGGGATCAATGGTGCGGATGAGTTGATTCACTCGGTGGTGATGGCGCTGAAACAGAGCCATCCCTATGAGGCACCGGCGTATGAGGTGTGGCGGTTGGAGGATTTCTGACCGCTGAAATGAAAAACCCGCTGAAAGCGATTTCAGCGGGTTTTTTGTTGCGCGAAACAAAGGGAGCTACGGACGAATCTCGATCATCGTGCCATCCGGCACCAGATTCCAGACTTCACGCATGTCCATGTTGCGCATGGCGACGCAGCCATCGGTCCAGTCCAGGGTGTGGAACAGGTCTTCCGGGGTGTCTTCTGTGTCCGGGGTGCCATGGATCATGATCATGCCGCCGGGCTCGACACCTTCGCGGCGCGCGCGTGCGGAGTCAGTGATGTTCGGGTAAGAAATGTGCATCGCCAGATTGAAGTTGTTGCTGGTCTTGCGCCAGTCGATCCAGTAGAAACCCTCCGGCGTACGTTTATCGCCCTCCATCAGTTTCGGCCCCCTCGGGTTTTTGCCCAGGGAAATGCGATAGGTCTTGACCGGCTTGCCGTCATTGATCAATTGCAATTGATGTGCGGACTTGAGAACCAGGACTTTCTCGATGACCTTGCCGTTCAGCGTTTCCACGGCAGAAGCCTGGGACACCGTGATGAACGACAAGCAAAACAGGGCAAGCAACCAGCGCATTGAAACGATTCCCCAAAAAGGTGTCTCGATTATTCATTTATAGATGTTTTTTAGTTGGCAGGCTGAGCAAGCGGCGGGATCGATTCGGACCGCACGGGGTAGGCCTCGGTCCGCCGGTCAGCGAAGAAGCATTCTAAGGTACGGCCCACCGTGCGGAAAGCCAGCTCATCCCAGGGAATGTCGACTTCGTCGAATAATTGCACTTCCAGGCTTTCGGGGCCGGCAGCGAAGTTCAGGTCCGCCAGTTCGGCGCGGAAAAATACATGCACCTGGCTGATGTGCGGCACGTCGATCAGGGTATAGATGCTCAGGTTGCGCACCCGGGCACAGGCTTCCTCGGCGGTTTCGCGAATCGCCGCCTGTTCGATGGTCTCGCCGTTCTCCATGAAGCCGGCGGGCAGGGTCCAATAACCCAGGCGGGGCTCGATGGCGCGTCGGCACAGCAACACCTTGGTGCCCCAGGTCGCCACGCAACCGGCGACGATATTGGGGTTCTGGTAATGAATGGTCTGACAGCGGTCGCAGACGAAACGAAGGCGCGAATCGCCTTCGGGAATGCGCTGGGTCACCGGGTTGCCGCATTGACTGCAAAATTTCATGCTTGGGTTCCTGAATGCTGCGCCTATCTTGGCGTGCGGCGGTGTCCGTCGGCAAGTTGTCGTTTCGCGACACGCTGCTGTACGAGGGGTTGGGCGGCCGAAGCGATTGGTGCATGATGCAGGGTAAGGCACAGATCGAGAACACTCATGCTGGACGAGCTACTGCATCGGGTAAGTAACCATACTCCGCGCACGTTGGAGACCGACCGACGTTTCCCCGAGGCCGCCGTCCTGGTGCCCATCACCCGCAGTGACGAGCCGGAGCTGCTGTTGACCCTGCGTGCCAGCGGCCTCTCGACCCACGGCGGCGAAGTCGCCTTTCCCGGCGGCCGACGCGATCCTGAAGACCCCGACCTGATTTTCACCGCCCTGCGCGAAGCTGAAGAAGAGATTGGTTTGCCGCCAGGATTGGTTGAAGTGATCGGCCCGCTCAGCCCGCTGATTTCCCTGCACGGGATCAAGGTCACCCCTTATGTCGGGGTGATTCCCGATTTCGTCGAATACCAGGCCAACGATGCCGAGATTGCCGCGGTGTTCAGCGTGCCCCTGGAGTTCTTCCGCAAGGACCCGCGCGAACACACCCACCGCATCGATTATCAGGGCCGCAGCTGGTACGTGCCGAGTTATCGCTATGGCGAATACAAGATCTGGGGCCTGACGGCAATCATGATTGTCGAGTTGATCAACCTGCTCTATGACGCCAAAATCAGCCTGCACCAACCGCCCAAAAGCTTTATCAATACCTGAAGCCATCACTCCAATGGCCTGAACACGCCGCTGCCTGCGCCTTGAGGACAACACGATGAAATACCGCCTGGGCGACGCCCGTGTCGAGACCCACCCACAGAGCTGGGTCGCTCCCAATGCCGTGCTGGTGGGCAAGGTCAAGCTGGAAGAGGGGGCCAACGTCTGGTTCAACGCCGTGCTGCGGGGCGACAACGAGTTGATCCTGATCGGCAAGAACAGCAACGTCCAGGATGGCACCGTGATGCACACCGACATGGGCTACCCGCTGACCATCGGCACCGGCGTGACCATTGGCCATAACGCCATGCTGCATGGCTGCACCGTAGGGGACTACAGCCTGATCGGCATCAATGCGGTCATTCTCAACGGCGCAAAAATCGGCAAGAACTGCATCATCGGCGCCAATTCACTGATTGGCGAAGGCAAGGAAATTCCGGACGGTTCACTGGTGATGGGCTCGCCCGGTAAAGTGGTGCGCGAATTGACCGAACCGCAGAAGAAAATGCTCGAAGCCAGCGCCGCTCACTACGTGCATAACGCCCAGCGTTACGCTCGCGATCTGGTTGAGCAAGAAGAATGACGACCACCGAACGCCCCGTATCATCGCCCTGTGTGAATATTTGCGCGCTGGACGACGATGACATCTGCACGGGCTGTCAGCGCACGGTCGAAGAGATTACCCGCTGGAGCCGTATGACCAACGACGAACGCCGCACGGTGCTGGGGTTGTGCCATGAGCGGGCCAAGGCCAGCGGGTTGGTGTGGATGTTGCCGACCAAATCTGGTCGCTGAATTAGAGTGGACTTTTTGTGGCGAGGGAGCTTGCTCCCGCTGGGCTGCGCAGCAGACCCGATCTGTTCGATGTCATTCATCTGACACACTGCGCCTTCTGGTTTGGGAGCGCTGCGCGCTCCAGCGGGAGCAAGCTCCCTCGCCACAGGTTATCTGTGCATTGAAGATGAAGTACCCTGTGCGCAAATTGACAGGTACCCTCATGCTCTTCCTCATCGCCTACATCAGCAGCGTCGTGCTGATCAACTACGCCTTTTCCACCGCGCCGCACCTGGACATCATTTGGTCAGCCTGGGGTGGTCTGGTGTTCATCCTGCGCGACATGGTGCAAACCCGCTTCGGTCATGGGGCCATCGCAGCCATGCTGGCGGCGCTGGTGCTGTCCTATATCACCTCCGATCCGTCCATTGCCCTGGCCAGCGCCACGGCGTTCGCGGTCTCCGAATGCATTGACTGGCTGGTGTTCAGCCTCACCAAGCGTCCGCTGCACGATCGTCTGTGGATAAGTTCGGCCCTGAGTATTCCCCTCGATACCTTCATTTTCTTCGGCATGATCGACGCACTGACCCCCGGCGTGATCCTCACCGCGCTGGGCTCGAAGTTCGCCGGTGTGACCGCCGTGTGGCTGATCATGGCCTGGCGCTTGCGCAAACAGGCCCTCGTCAGCTGAAGCCAAACCCTGTGGTTCATGTAAAATGCCGCGCTTTCTCCCCATGGATCGTGCGTATTTCGCCGTATCCTCGATGATCCGCTCCTTTGAGGACCTGAGATGACCCGTATCGGAACTCCATTGTCGCCGACTGCGACCCGCGTATTGATGTGTGGCTGTGGCGAGTTGGGCAAGGAAGTGGTGATCGAGCTGCAACGCCTGGGCGTTGAAGTGATTGCCGTGGATCGTTATGCCAATGCACCGGCCATGCAGGTTGCCCACCGCAGCCACGTGATCAACATGCTCGATGGCGCCGCCCTGCGTGCGGTGATCGAAGCCGAGAAGCCGCACTTCATCGTGCCGGAAATCGAAGCCATTGCCACCGCGACCCTGGTTGAGCTGGAGTCCGAAGGCTTCACCGTGATCCCGACCGCGCGCGCCGCCCAGTTGACCATGAACCGTGAAGGCATCCGTCGCCTGGCCGCCGAAGAGCTGGACCTGCCGACCTCGTCGTACCACTTCGCCGACACCTTCGAGGACTACAGCAAGGCGGTCGAGGACCTCGGTTTTCCGTGCGTGGTGAAGCCGGTCATGAGTTCGTCGGGCAAAGGCCAGAGCCTGCTGCGCAGTGTCGATGACGTCAAGAAAGCCTGGGATTACGCCCAGGAAGGCGGCCGCGCCGGTAAAGGCCGGGTGATCATCGAAGGCTTCATCGATTTCGACTACGAAATCACCCTGCTGACCGTGCGTCATGTCGGCGGCACCACGTTCTGTGCGCCGGTCGGCCATCGTCAGGAGAAGGGCGACTACCAGGAATCCTGGCAGCCTCAAGCCATGAGCCCGATTGCCCTGGCAGAATCGGAGCGCGTGGCCAAAGCCGTGACCGAAGCCCTGGGTGGCCGTGGTCTGTTTGGCGTGGAGCTGTTCATCAAGGGCGATCAGGTGTGGTTCAGCGAAGTGTCGCCGCGCCCGCACGACACCGGTCTGGTTACGCTGATTTCCCAGGACCTGTCGCAATTCGCCCTGCACGCCCGGGCGATCCTGGGCCTGCCGATTCCATTGATCCGTCAGTTCGGGCCTTCGGCTTCGGCGGTGATTCTGGTGGAAGGGCAGTCGACCCAGACCGCTTTCGCCAACCTGGGCGCCGCATTGAGCGAGCCGGACACCGCGTTGCGTTTGTTCGGCAAGCCTGAAGTCAACGGCCAGCGCCGCATGGGTGTGGCATTGGCTCGCGATGAATCGATCGAAGCCGCTCGCGCCAAAGCGACCCGTGCGTCGCAGGCGGTGGTCGTCGAGCTGTAAGCGCTTCTCAGGCAGGTCCGCAACCTTGTGGGAGCGGGCTTGCCCGCGATTGCGGTGGGTCAGTCGATATCAATGTTTGATGTGCTGACGCCATCGCGGGCAAGCCCGCTCCAACAGGTTCGATGCCAGGCATCAGGCCCGGGTCGGCCTATAATTTCGGGATGCCCAAGACCCTTCTTCAAAAAGCATCAGGCCTGTACCCCATGAATTCCCAAAGCATCATCGTCCCGAAAATTTCCACCTTGCCGGTACACGAACCCCGGGCCCGGGCGATCGTGCGTTGGCTGGTGCGCAAGAACATCGTCAAGGAAGAGCTGACAACCTGCGGTCGCACCGGCAATCGCATGGCCCACGCCATCGCCGAGGGCGCCCGTGATGTGGTCCTGCACCCCGAAGCCCTGCCGTTTGGCGAACAGATCAACGGTCTGGAGATCGTCACCAAGCGCTGCATCTATACGCCGGCCAAGGGATTTCTTGGCGAGGCCGGTTGTGCCGAGTGTCGCAGGGAAATAGGTGAAGCCTTGTTCGAGAGCCTGGAAGACTGGATGCCGGGGCGTACCGACAACTTCACGTGTCCGGAATGCGGGCATGAAGACGACATCAACGGCTTTCTGTTCCTGCAGGAATGCGGCTTTTCCAACCTGGGCTTCATCTTCAACAACTGGGCCGAGGCCGGGTTCAAGCAGAGCTTTCTGGACGAGTTTGCCGATTGGCTCGATCAGCCGGTCAGTTGGGTCAAAGTCGAACTCTAAATAACGGTAGGAGCGAGCTTGCTCGCGAAAACCTGAAGGCGACGTTGGTTTGCAGAAAGAAGCATGCGTTATCGTTAACGACCATCGCGAGCAGGCTCGCTCCCACAAAAAAACAGCAATCCGTACCGCTGTGATCCCCGTATATCAGTAATGCCAATAATAGACAGAGTTTTACATTGAACCCGAGGGGGTGTCTGACTATAATGGCGCGCTTCCATTTTCCCGCTCGGGAGCCCCCGCGATGCTGCGTATCAGCCAAGAAGCTCTGACATTCGACGACATTCTCCTAGTGCCTGGTTATTCCGAGGTGCTTCCTAACGAAGTCAGTCTCAAGACCCGCCTTACCCGTGGCATCGAGCTGAATATCCCACTGGTTTCCGCTGCCATGGACACCGTCACTGAAGCCCGTCTGGCAATTGCCATGGCTCAGGAAGGTGGTATCGGCATCATCCACAAGAACATGACCATCGAGCAGCAAGCTGCCGAAGTGCGCAAGGTCAAGCGTTACGAAGCCGGTGTGGTCAAGGACCCGATCACCATCGACGCCGACGCTACCGTGCGCGAGCTGTTCGAATTGACCCGCATGAACAACATCTCCGGCGTTCCGGTGCTGCACAATGGCGACCTGGTCGGCATTGTCACCTCCCGTGACGTACGTTTCGAGAACCGCCTGGAAGCCACCGTCCGTGATGTGATGACGCCTAAAGAGCGTCTGGTCACGGTCAAGGAAGGCGCCGACAAGAACGACGTCCGCGAGCTGCTGCACAAGCACCGCATCGAACGCGTTCTGATCGTCGACGACAAATTCGCCCTCAAGGGCATGATGACCGTCAACGACATCGAAAAAGCCAAGGCTTACCCGCTGGCCAGCAAGGACGATCAAGGTCGTCTGCGCGTTGGCGCCGCCGTCGGCACCGGTAAAGACACCGGTGATCGCGTCGCGGCCCTGGTCAGCGCCGGTGTTGACGTGGTGGTGGTCGACACTGCCCACGGTCACTCCAAAGGCGTGATCGACCGCGTTCGCTGGGTCAAGCAGAACTTCCCTGAAGTGCAGGTCATCGGCGGTAACATCGCCACCGGCGCTGCTGCCAAGGCCCTGGCCGAGGCCGGCGCTGACGCGGTCAAGGTCGGTATCGGTCCTGGCTCGATCTGCACCACCCGTATCGTCGCCGGTGTCGGCGTCCCGCAAATCAGTGCCATCGCCAACGTTGCCGCTGCCCTTGAAGGCACTGGCGTTCCGTTGATCGCCGACGGCGGCATCCGTTTCTCCGGTGACCTGTCCAAGGCCATCGTGGCCGGTGCCTCCTGCGTGATGATGGGTTCGATGTTCGCCGGTACTGAAGAAGCGCCGGGCGAGATCGAACTGTTCCAGGGTCGTTCGTACAAGGCTTATCGCGGCATGGGTTCGCTGGGCGCCATGTCCCAGGCTCAAGGCTCCTCCGACCGTTACTTCCAGGACTCCTCGGCAGGCGCCGAGAAGCTGGTTCCGGAAGGCATCGAAGGGCGTGTTCCGTACAAGGGCACCCTGAGCGCCATCATCCATCAACTGATGGGCGGCCTGCGTTCTTCCATGGGCTACACCGGTAGCGCCAACATCGAAGAAATGCGCACCCGGCCTGAGTTCGTGCGGATCACCGGCGCTGGCATGGCCGAGTCCCACGTTCACGACGTGCAGATCACCAAAGAAGCGCCAAACTACCGCGTAGGTTGAGCCTTCTAGCAAAAAGTTAACGACCGGGGCTGTTTTATTCAGCCCCGAGTTGTTTCTGAATCACGACTGTTTCTGAATGACTTAGACGAGACTGAATCATGGCCCTCGATATTCACGCTCACCGCATCCTGATCCTCGACTTCGGTTCCCAGTACACCCAGCTGATCGCCCGTCGCGTTCGCGAAATCGGTGTGTACTGCGAACTGCATCCGTTCGACATGGACGAGGAAGCGATTCGCGAATTCGCTCCGAAAGGCGTCATCCTCGCCGGTGGCCCCGAGTCCGTGCACGAAGCCAACAGCCCTCGCTGCCCGCAAGCTGTCTTTGATCTGGGCGTGCCGGTTTTCGGCATCTGCTACGGCATGCAGACCATGGCCGAGCAACTGGGCGGCAAGGTAGAAGGTTCCGAGCTGCGTGAGTTCGGTTATGCCCGCGTAGACGTGGTCGGCAAGAGCCGCCTGCTCGACGGCATCGAAGACCACATCGACGCCGACGGCCTGTTCGGCCTCGACGTGTGGATGAGCCACGGTGACAAGGTCACCAGGATGCCGGAAAACTTCCACATCCTGGCCAGCACCCCGAGCTGCCCGATTGCCGGCATGTTCAACGACGAGCGTGCCTACTACGGCGTGCAGTTCCACCCGGAAGTGACCCACACCAAGCAGGGCGGTCGCATCCTGTCGCGCTTCATCCTCGACATCTGCGGCTGCGAAGCCCTGTGGACCCCGTCGAAAATCGCTGAAGACGCCATCGCCCAGGTGCGTGCCCAGGTCGGCACCGACAACGTGCTGCTCGGCCTGTCCGGCGGTGTGGATTCGTCGGTGGTTGCCGCGCTGCTGCACAAGGCCATTGGCGACCAGCTGACCTGCGTGTTCGTCGACAATGGTCTGCTGCGTCTGCACGAAGGCGAGCAAGTGATGGCCATGTTCGCCGAGAACATGGGCGTCAAGGTGATCCGCGCCAACGCCGAGGAGCAGTTCCTCAACAACCTGGCCGGCGAGTCCGACCCGGAGAAGAAGCGCAAGATCATCGGCCGCACCTTCATCGACGTATTCGATGCCGAATCCTGCAAGCTGGACAACATCAAGTACCTGGCCCAGGGCACCATCTACCCGGACGTGATCGAATCGGCTGGCGCCAAGAGCGGCAAGGCTCACGTGATCAAGTCGCACCACAACGTGGGTGGCCTGCCGGAAGAAATGAACCTCAAGCTGGTTGAACCCCTGCGCGAGCTGTTCAAGGACGAAGTCCGTCGTCTGGGCCTGGAGCTGGGCCTGCCGTACGACATGGTCTACCGTCACCCGTTCCCGGGCCCGGGCCTGGGCGTGCGGATCCTCGGTGAAGTGAAGAAGGAATACGCCGACCTGCTGCGTCGCGCCGACCACATCTTCATCGAAGAACTGCGCAAGGCCGACTGGTACCACAAGGTCAGCCAGGCATTCGTGGTGTTCCAGCCGGTGAAATCGGTTGGCGTGGTGGGTGATGGCCGTCGTTACGCCTGGGTCGTGGCCCTGCGTGCCGTGGAAACCATCGACTTCATGACCGCGCGTTGGGCACACCTGCCTTACGAACTGCTGGAAACCGTCAGCGGCCGCATCATCAATGAGATCGAAGGCATCTCTCGCGTCACCTACGACGTGTCGAGCAAGCCGCCAGCGACCATTGAGTGGGAATGATCGAGTTTGAGCCGGTAAACCCAGGCTCAAAACGAGAGTGACAAAAAGGAAGCCCCCGATCGCGAGATCGGGGGCTTCTTGCATTTCAGTGGCAGAGTCCTCCAGCGAAGCAGCCGAGGGGTTACAACGGCAACCGGCCTTCAAGGTGCATGCCCATGCGGCTGAGGCCCCAGGACAGCTCTGTGATGTTGGCGTAGGGCACCTGATGCACTTCGGTCCATGCGGGGCGATTGATCAGGTAGTTGCCATCAACCGTCCGCTCTACCAGGGTTCGGACCACCTGGCGGTCTCTGCTGCGATGAATCAGTGTCCAGTTACCGTTCGACTTCTCAAACGTGAACATGCCTTGCCTGAACAGCATCCGGCTCAGTTCCTCTGGCGTCCTTTCGAGCAACGGCAGTGGCATCTGCAGGCTCAAGTCTGCGTGCAGGGTGTCAAAGTTTCCCTCGGTGGATTCGGGTTGAGTGGCAAAGCCACGACCCACCTCGATGCCTCGATCCTGTTCAATCAGCAGGCTTTCTTCCGGCAACACCTCTTCGATGCGCAATCCGATACCGCCCTGCATTTCGCTGATGCCAGGCATACCGCGAAAGGTATTGATGTTTTCCTGATCCGTCAGCACCACCCATTTGCTCGCTCCATTGAGCGCTTTGTCGGTCTGCATCAGGGTGTGGGTGAGGTAGGTCTTGATGGCTTGCTCATGCATGTCGGGAAGCGGTGCGCCGGGGTAGCGGTAACTGGCCAGACAGTCAGTTGCCTGAATTCGAATACCGTTTTGTTGAGCCGCCTTGACCACTTCGAGTGGGGTGAAGCGTCCGGAGGGATCGCTTTGCAGCTTTTGCAAATACGCTTCCAGATCGCTTGGCATTGACCCGGTCTTGAAGAATTGATCGAGTTCCGCTTGGTTGAAATCGTTGAGCAGGCGATGGAAATAGATCGTCTTGACGTCCTGTCGGGCCAGGACCGGCATGTTCTCGATCAGAAACCGCATGCTGGCGATGCGGTCCTGGCTTTCGCCGATGACCAGGCCGGGGGCCGCTTCAAAGACCTTCGTAATCAATTGTTCGGCAGTGGTGGCTGGCGTCACGGCAGGCAGCTCAGGGCGCGGTGGTAGCGAAGCGGCGAAACCGTCGTGAGCGAAGAACAGACGCGCGTCCTGTGAAAGCTTGGCGCGAGGGGCTGCGATGTACTCCTCGTAGGTGCTCAGTCCGCGAAAACTTCCATCTGGCTGACGGACGACTTTGATATGGGTTTCAGTTTCACCCAGCGCCAGTTGCCTGAAACGGTACCGGTTAACGTTATCGTATTGCGTGGAGGGGCTGCGCAGGATGGGCTGTGCCGGCTCTTGGACAGAAGCAGGCCCCGGTGCAGGCGCAGGCGATTGCGACGATCCCGGATGCCGGTTGCCGCCGCCCTTGAGTCCGGATCGAGGTGCCAGCTCCCACTCGCCCTGGGCATTGAGACGCACAGGCAGCGATCCTGAAAACGCGTGCGGGTTTTCCGGATCAATGATGGCCCAGGTCCCGCTGCCGTTGGGGTCGGCTTCATAGCGCACGTAGTAGGCGATGTCTTCCAGCATGATGGCGGTGGAAGGGTTGGAATCGAGTTGATAAATGCCCTGGTATTGCCCGGACTCACTCATCGGTGTTCGACCTTCGAGCAGTTCATTGGCTTGCCAGTGCTTGGGAATTTCCATGGGCTGCGACGTTTCAGACAAGGAAGAGTCCAGTTCAATGGGCGGTTCGGTGGGCAAGCCCACGGGCTTCAAGTCCTCGGTAACCAATGCCTCTTTGAGCTCATCGAGGTTGCCCGGAGCGATTTCCTCCAGTGATCCCGGCCCTTTGAGGAGCAGGAGGTTGAACAGCAAATCGATGCTGCCCAGCACGGCGCCAAGAATGCCGGCCTTGCGCTCCACGGCGGTTTTTCCGTTAACCGCCTGGTCGATGTTCAACCCCATGCTGGCGATACTGGCGCCGACCAGCGGCAGGGCAACCGGCCAACCGACCACCGCCATGGGGCCGAATACTTTCAAGCCGGCGCTGAGGTAACCGATCCACAGTTTCTTGCGCAGATCGCCATTGGACGTCAGGGAGAGTTCGGCTTCGGCGAACATGGCGTTCTTGCTCGAATGGCACAGCCAACTGAAGGCATCGCCGCTGACGCTGCGATTTTCTTTGTTGATCAGATGATGGTCGTATTGGCCCCAGGTGCTGACCAGCCTGTTCATGATATCGGTGATGTGCTCGGCGATGGTCTGGCGATCGGCCAGGGCAAAGTGGGTCATGAACGTCTGGCGCGCGGCTTCCTCGTTCATTTCCTGCAGTATCCAGTAATGCATGTCCGTCGCGGTTTCCAGCACCTTGAAGGCGACGGCTTCACCGGGCAGGTAGACAATCTGGCGGCCGCTGGGCGAGACAAAACGAAGGATGTTGGTGGCGACGTGACCGTCGACGTCCAGGGTCCTGACATTGTCGGCACAAGGATGCCGTGCCTGCAGCTGCGTCAGATCCACCGGCCAGGTGATCGGCCCCATTACGGCATGGGTGACGAATTGAAAGTCTTCGTCGCTCAGCTGGCGCGCGTCCCTGGCCTTCACGGCCTGGATCAGGAAATTGCATTTGGCCAGGGTGCGGAAGTCATCGGCGCAAGTGTTCCAGAAGGTGAACAGGCGCTCGCGGTACATCGAACTGAAATCGAGGCTCCAGAATGCCTTGAGCACTTCGTTGCCATGCAGGCGCACTTCGTTGGTTTCATTGTAGGTCCCGGCGTTAGCGCCGGCGGTATAGAAGCCCGCATAGACGTCCAGCAGGTCGGCGTTGTCCTGGTCGCTGGTGCGAAAGCGGTGGATGACCAACTGCGTCAGGGTCATGGAGGACGTCGGCGTGGCGTGGACGTGCTCCCAGCCGGTAAAGGCCTTCGAACTGCTTTGGGAGGCGTCGAAACGGTGGAAGTAGACCTGATCCGGATCGAGACCGGTGATGCCGGACTTTTTCAGCAGGTCACTGGCCACCTCGTGGGCCGTGTCCTGCAGGCCGGGGCAGGTCCGGATTATCCGGGTAGCAATGGCCTTGAGCGCCGCTTTATCGGCGGCATTGGGCAGCGGGCGTGTTTCGTTGAGGTTCATGCACTCTCTTTCCTTGAGAAGACGGGAGCGCAGGATGCCCCGTTCACCCAAGGCATGTGCACTACATAGTTATGCCCTCGGTGGATGTGCGGGCACACGTCACCCTTACTGTTTCGCAATTGCAGGTGTATCGTATTCGCCTTTTGCGGGCCCAGGGCCCGAAGCTGATACGTGAGGTAGTTGAGTACATGTCCTTTACCCGTCGACAAATACTCGGTGGTCTGGCCGGTCTTGTAGTGGTTGGCGTGGGGGCGGGGGGCGCGTCGCGCTACTGGCTGGGCAAGAGGGCTGACGCCGAGGCGGGCCACGACTACGAGCTGATCGCCGCACCGCTGGACGTCGAGCTGGTGCCGGGACACACAACCCAAGCCTGGGCGTTCGGCCCGTCGGCGCCGGGCACCGAGCTGCGGGTACGTCAGGGCGAATGGCTGCGGGTGCGCTTCATCAACCACCTGCCGGTCGCCACCACCATTCACTGGCATGGCATCCGCCTGCCGCTGGAAATGGACGGCGTGCCCTACGTTTCGCAACTGCCGGTGCTGCCGGGCGAATACTTCGACTACAAATTCCGCGTGCCGGACGCCGGCAGCTACTGGTATCACCCCCATGTGAACAGCAGCGAAGAGCTCGGCCGTGGCCTGGTTGGCCCGCTGATCATCGAAGAGCGCGAGCCGACCGGTTTCAAGTATGAAAAAACCTTGAGCCTCAAGAGCTGGCACGTCGATGAAAAGGGTGCTTTCGTCGCGTTCAGCGTTCCTCGCGAGGCGGCCCGTGGCGGCACGGCGGGGCGTCTTTCGACCATCAACGGTGTCCCGCAAGCGGTGATCGATTTGCCCGCCGGCCAGATCACCCGCGTGCGCCTGCTCAACCTCGACAACACCCTGACCTATCGTCTGAACATCCCCGGTGTCGAAGCGCAGATCTATGCGCTGGATGGCAACCCGGTCGAGCCGCGCCCGCTCGGCAAGGAATACTGGCTCGGCCCCGGCATGCGCATTTGCCTGGCGATCAAGGCGCCACCGGTCGGCGAAGAGTTGTCGCTGCGCAACGGCCCTGTACGGTTGGCGACGTTGCGCTCTGTGGCCAATACCGATGCGCCGACCGAATGGCCACCCGCGCTGCCCGCCAACCCGGTGGCCGAACCGGATCTGGCCAATGCCGAGAAACTCAACTTCAATTTCGAGTGGGTGGGCTCGGTGTCGGTAAACGTCGATAATGGCAAGCCGCCGAGCCTGTGGCAGATCAACGGCAAGGCCTGGGACATCACCGACAAGACCTGCGCCGACCGGCCGATTGCCAGGCTCGAGAAGGGCAAGAGTTACATCTTCGAATTGAAAAACATGACTCAATACCAGCACCCGATCCACCTGCACGGCATGAGCTTCAAAGTCATCGCCTCGAACCGGCACAAGGTCATTCCGTACTTCACCGACACCTACCTGTTGGGCAAGAACGAGCGCGCGCAAGTGGCACTGGTGGCGGATAACCCGGGCGTGTGGATGTTCCATTGCCATGTGATCGACCACATGGAAACCGGCCTGATGGCCGCGATCGAGGTGGCCTGATGCGTCAGATACGTCCCGCCGCCATCATCGACCGTAGCCGTGACCGCGATTTCATGCGTGAAGCCCTGGCCCTGGCCGCCCAGGGCGCCGCATTGGGCGAAGTGCCCGTGGGCGCGGTGCTGGTGCAGGACGGCGAAATCATCGGGCGCGGCTTCAACTGCCCGATCAGTGGCAACGACCCGAGCGCCCACGCCGAGATGGTCGCCATCCGCGCCGCCGCCCAGGCCGTGAGCAACTATCGCCTGCCGGGCAGCACGCTGTACGTGACCCTGGAGCCGTGCAGCATGTGCGCCGGGCTGATCGTGCACTCGCGGATTGCGCGGGTGGTGTATGGCGCGCTGGAGCCCAAAGCCGGAATCGTGCAGAGCCAGGGACAGTTCTTCACCCAGGGCTTCTTGAATCACCGGGTGTTGTATGAGGGTGGGGTGTTGGCCGAGGAGTGTGGCGCGGTGTTGAGCGAGTTTTTCAAGGCGCGGCGCGCCAAACCCGCTGAATAAAGGACAACATCAAACCCTGTGGGAGCTGGCTTGCCAGCGATAACGGTAGATCAGTCGACATCAATGTTTGATGTGCCGACGCCATCGCTGGCAAGCCAGCTCCCACAGGTTTTTGCTGCGTTTTTGAGGTCGGCTTATTTCTTCGCGACAATCACAGCCCGCATCGGCGCCGGCAGCCCTTCGATGGTCTTGCTGTGATCGTGCGGATCGAGGAAATCACTGAGCGACTGATACTTCATCCACTCCGTGCCGCGCTGTTCCTCGACCGTGGTCACGCTCACGTCCACGCACTTCACATCGCTGAACCCGGCGCGGCGCAGCCACAATTCCAGCGCCGGCACCGAGGGCAGGAACCACACGTTGCGCATTTGCGCATAACGGTCTTCCGGCACCAGCACCTGGTGTTTGTCGCCTTCGACCACCAGGGTTTCCAGCACCAGTTCGCCGCCCTTGACCAGGCAATCCTTCAGCGCCAGCAAATGCTCGATCGGTGAGCGGCGGTGGTAGAACACGCCCATGGAAAACACCGTGTCGAAGCCTTCCAGGTTCGGCGGCAGGTCTTCGAAGGGGAAGGGCAGGTGCCAGGCATTCGGCTCGGACAGGTAACGCTGCACGGCCTGGAACTGGCAGAAGAACAACCAGTTCGGGTCGACACCGATCACGCTGTCCGCGCCGGCGCCGAGCATGCGCCACATGTAATAGCCGTTGCCGCAGCCGACATCGAGGATGCGTTTGCCCTTGAGGTCCAGGTGCGGAGCCACCCGCGACCATTTCCAGTCCGAGCGCCATTCGGTGTCGACGTGCACGCCAAACAGGTCGAACGGCCCTTTGCGCCAGGGTGACAGGCCCATCAACGCCGTGCGCATCTGCGCGCGGGTGGCATCGTCGCAATCGGTGTCCAGTGTCAAGCCGTTGAGCAAATCGACTTCGCTCGGCTGCAGTTTCGGCAGGGCGTCCAGCGCACTTTGCCAGCGCTCCAGGTCGCCGTGACCCTTTTCCATTTTCTTGTCGAGTTGCGCTTGCAGGGTGTTGGCCCAGTCGGCCAGCGGTGTGCCCGCCAGACGGCGGGCGAGAGGGGACAGATCAATCATGGCAAGGCAATCAACGAGGCAAAGTTAAGACACTGGAACCACGGCACGACTTTCGAGAACCCGGCGGCCAGCAGGCGTTCGCGGTGTTCTTCGAGGCTGTCGGGCTTCATGACATTTTCGATGGCACTGCGCTTCTGGGCGATTTCCAGTTCGCTGTAGCCGTTGGCGCGTTTGAACGCGATGTGCAGATCGGTGAGCAACGCGTGCTCTTCGGGATCGTTGAAGCGCAGTTTTTCCGAGAGGATCAGCGCACCGCCGGGCAGCAGCGACTGACGGATGCGCGACAGCAATGCCGTGCGGTGTTCCGGAGCGATGAATTGCAGGGTGAAGTTCAGCGCCACCACCGAGGCTGGCTGGAAGTCGAGGGCGAGGATGTCGCCTTCGATCACTTCCACCGGCAGCAACTCCTGGAACATCGAGTCCTGGCCGTTGAGGTACTCGCGGCAGCGCTCGACCATGGCCGCCGAGTTATCCACAGCGATCACCCGGCAACCGTCGGTACGCACGTGGCGACGCAGGGCCTGGGTCACGGCACCCAACGACGAACCCAGGTCATAGAGCACACTGTTGGGCTGGGCGAACTGCGCGGCGAGCACACCAAGGTTTTCCACGATGGTCGGATAACCTGGCACCGAGCGCTTGATCATGTCCGGGAACACCCGCACCACGTCCTCGTTGAAGGCGAAGTCAGGCACCTGGGCCAAAGGCTGGGCGAAAAGGCGATCGGGTTCTTTGCTCACGGCGGTTCCAGCGGCGTAGGTGGAAAAGGCCGGCATTTTAGCCAAGTTGGCGCGGGGATGCGCGGGTTGTCTGATAAAGCGAAGGCTTTGTGGCGAGGGAGCTTGCTCCCGCTGGGCTGCGCAGCGGCCCTCAAACCATTCACCTTTGTTTTATCAGGACTACTTCATCAGCCGCATTTACGACGGCTGCGCCGCCGAACGGGACGGTGCGGCGATCCGACAAGCTCCCTCGCCACAGGGGTTAGCGTTTGTTTTGGGTGAACGCCGAGGCGGTAATGCCCCATTGCCCCAGCCAGTAGCTGAGGATGATCACATACGGCGCGGCTTCGAACGGCACCACAAAGCGACTGATGCCAATCACGCTGTCGGAAAACACAAACGCCACGGCGCCAGCGGCAGCCAGCAGCGCCGAGCGCTTGGGCACGTCGGTGCCGAGTCGGGCCAGTGCGCGCCAGAGCATGGTGCTGATGGCCAGGCCATAGACGATCACCGGGATCAGCAACGGCCCAAGTCCATGAGAAATCAGAATCCCCAGCAACACGGCGCCGACACCCATGGCCAGGATCAGCGGCAATACGGCCAGGCGCCGACAATCGCTCAAATACGCTTTCAAGTAAGCCAGATGCGCGACCAGGAACGCCCCGAGGCCGAACACGAACAAATCCCCCGGCCACGCCAGCAGCACATCGCCGAGCAGGGAGAAGATCAAGCCGAGGCTGATCCAGCGCCGATATTCGCTCGGTGGCGCGTCGTGCAACCAGCCGAGCAGCGCCAGGACCGGCAGCGGCTTGACCAGCAGGCACAGCAGCGCGGCGTGCACGCTCAGGCCGTAGAGGAACGTCACTGCGCCCATGAGCGCCAGAATCAGCCAGCCCACGGTCAGTTAACCGAGATGCTGCAGTCGAAAGAGTCCACCGGCAGCACTTCCGGTGCCCAAGGCTGTTGTGAAGTCAGGCGCAAACGCCCGGTCCCGGTGGCGAAGGCCTGAAAGCGCCAGGTGGAAACCCCGGCCGCGCCGACCACCCCGGCATCTTCCGGGTTGGTATAGACCTCGGGGCTGAGCGCACGCAACACGCCGCCGGCCGAATCCTGAATGGCCCAGCGGTAACCCGTGGTCGGGTTGCTCGGCAGGGTCAGGATCAGGTTTTGCCCGTTGGCGAGTTTCACCGGGCATTCGCTTTGTTTTTCCACGGTCACATTCTGCTTCGGTTGAGTGGCACAGGCGGCCAACAGCGCGAGGGCGAGGGGGACAAACAGGCGGGTGGGGGACATAAGGTCAATGGCTCCGGCGTTCACGACGAACGGCGAGCATAACTGAGATGAGACAGGGTGTGACAGTCGCAGAAGGATGTGGTGGCAGGGAGGACGCCTTCGCGGGCAAGCCCGCTCCCACAGTGTTCAGCGGTGCTCACATATTGTGTGTTCACCGCAAAATCCTGTGGGAGCGGGCTTGCCCGCGAATGCAATCAAACAGTCGCTACAGGGCTATCAGAAAAGTACCTTCGCCACATCCGCAAACCGCTTGGCGAAGTGCACGGTAATGCCTTCCTTCAGGTACTCCGGCAGCTCCTCGAAATTACCCCGGTTGGCCTCTGGCAGAATCAACTCGAAGATCTTCTGCCGCCGCGCCGCGATGACCTTTTCGCGTACCCCGCCAATCGGCAGCACGTGCCCGGTCAATGTCAGCTCACCGGTCATTGCCACGCCTTTTTTCGGTGGCTGGTTGCGCGCCAGCGACAGCAGCGCGCTGGCCATGGTCACGCCGGCGCTCGGGCCGTCTTTCGGGGTGGCGCCTTCCGGTACGTGCAGGTGCACGAAAGCCTCGTCGAAGAACTTCGGATCACCGCCAAACGACTTCAGATTGGAACTGACGTAGCTGTAGGCGATTTCCGCGGACTCTTTCATCACATCCCCCAGTTGCCCGGTGAGTTTGAACCCACGGTTCAGGGTGTGGATGCGCGTCGCTTCGATCGGCAGGGTGGCGCCGCCCATGCTGGTCCAGGCCAGCCCGGTAATCACGCCAGTGCCCGACAGCACTTGCTCGTTGCGGAACACCGGTTTGCCGAGCGAGCTTTCGAGGTCTTTGGGGCCAAGCTTGATCACCGCATTCGGGTCGTCGAGCAGCTTGATCACCGCTTTGCGCACCAGTTTGCCGAGGTTTTTTTCCAGCTGGCGCACACCGGCTTCGCGAGCATAGCCGTCGATCAATGCCTTGAGCGCGCTATCGCTGATGCTCAGACTGCCCTTGGATACACCGGCCTTCTCAAGCTGTTTGGGCCACAGGTGACGCTTGGCGATGGCGACTTTTTCTTCGGTGATATAGCCCGACAGGCGAATCACTTCCATCCGGTCAAGCAACGGCCCGGGGATCGAATCCAGGGTGTTGGCGGTGCAGATGAACAGCACCTTCGACAGGTCCATGCGCAAGTCGAGGTAGTGATCGAGGAATTCGACGTTCTGCTCCGGATCGAGGGTTTCCAGCAGCGCCGAGGCCGGGTCGCCCTGGTAGCTCTGGCCCATCTTGTCGATCTCGTCGAGCATGATCACCGGGTTCATCACTTCGACGTCTTTCAACGCCTGCACCAGTTTGCCCGGCTGCGCACCGATGTACGTGCGGCGATGGCCCTTGATCTCGGCTTCGTCGCGCATGCCGCCGAGGCTGAAGCGGTAGAACGGCCGGCCGAGGGATTCGGCGATGGATTTGCCGACGCTGGTCTTGCCCACGCCCGGCGGCCCGACCAGCAGCACGATTGAGCCGCTGATCTCGCCTTTATAGGCACCGACTGCGAGGAATTCGAGAATGCGGTCCTTGATGTCTTCGAGGCCGGCATGGTGCTTGTCCAGCACCTTGCGGGCGTACTTGAGGTCGAGTTTGTCCTCGCCGTACACGCCCCACGGCACCGAGGTCGCCCAGTCGATGTAATTGCGGGTGACGGCGTACTCCGGCGAGCCGGTCTCGAGGATCGACAGCTTGTTCATTTCCTCTTCGAGGCGCTTCTGCACCTGCACCGGCAGGACTTTACCCACCAGGCGCTGTTCGAACTGTTCGAGGTCGGCGCTGCGGTCATCCTTGGTCAGCCCCAGCTCCTGCTGGATGACCTTGAGCTGTTCCTTGAGGAAGAACTCGCGCTGATGTTCGCCGATCTTGCGATTAACTTCGGCGGAAATTTCCTTTTGCAGGCGCGCAACCTCGACTTCCTTGCGCAGCATCGGCAGGACTTTTTCCATGCGCTTGAGCATCGGTACGCAATCGAGCACTTCCTGCAGTTCGCTGCCGGTGGCCGAGGTCAGGGCGGCGGCGAAATCGGTCAAAGGCGATGGGTCGTTGGGGCTGAAGCGGTTGAGGTAATTCTTCAGCTCTTCGCTGTACAGCGGGTTGAGCGGCAGCAATTCCTTGATCGCATTGATCAGCGCCATGCCGTAGGCCTTGACCTCGTCGGTCGGCTCGGTGGGCTGGTGCGGGTATTCGACTTCCACCAGGTATGGTGGGCGATGGTGTTTGAGCCAGGTCTTCAGACGCACGCGGGTCAGGCCCTGGGCGACGAACTGCAGCTTGCCGTTTTCGCGGCTGGCGTGATGCACCTTGACCAGGGTGCCGTAGAGCGGCAGGGCCGAGGTGTCGAAATGACGCGGGTCTTCCTGGGGCGTGTCCATATAGAACAGGGCCAGGGAGTGGTGATCGGATTTGGCGACCAGGTCGAGGGTTTCGGCCCAGGGTTCTTCATTGACGATCACCGGCAGCACCTGGGCCGGGAAGAACGGTCGGTTGTGGATCGGGATGATGTAGACCTTGTCCGGCAGGTTCTGGCCAGGCAGGGCGAGGCCTTTACCAGTGGAGTGATGGGTCGCGTTTTCCGGATCGGCGTATTCGCTCGGGTCTTCGGGGAATTCTTGCTGGTCGCTCATTTGGGCACCTGCGCAATGGGTATGGGTCTTAGATGGGGCAGGTTGGCGGTGGTTTCAATGATGCCTGGGCATTAACCGGTCATTCCAAGGTGTATTCAGCAGGGATTCAGGTTAGCTGAACCACGGCTTTGCGCGGTCAATTGTGGGAGCGAGCCTGCTCGCGATGGAGTGTCAGTTGACACCAACGTAGCTGACACACCATCGCGAGCAATCTCCCACAGGGGGCGTGTGGTGTTTTGAAATCTGCGGCCACAAAAAAAGGCGACGTCCTCACGGGCGTCGCCTTTCGTTTTACTGCCGCTAAATCTTATTCCGGCAATTTATACGCAATCACATAGTCGCCCATCTTGGTCCCCAGCGAACCATGACCGCCGACCACGAGCAGCACGTATTGTTTGCCGTCCTTGCCGGTGTAGGTCATCGGTGTCGCCTGGCCGCCGGCCGGCAGGCGCGACTTCCAGAGTTCCTTGCCGGTGTTGACGTCATAGGCGCGCAGGAACTGGTCCAGGGTGCCGCTGAGGAAGCCGACGCCGCCGGCGGTGACCATCGAGCCGCCCATGCTTGGCACGCCCAGGGGCAGGCCGATCGGCAGCGGCGAGCTGTCGCGGCTGGTGCCGTTCTTGCGTTTCCACACGATTTTGCTGGTGGTCAGGTCGATACCGGCCACGTAACCCCAGGACGGCGCCTGGCACGGCACGCCGAAAGGCGACATGAACGGGTGCATGATCACCGCGTACGGGGCGCCGGTGTTCGGCTGCACGCCAGCGGTTTCGCTCTCGCGCTTGCTGCCGGCCGCGACTTGGGCGCGTGGCACCATCTTCGAGACGAAGGCCATGTAGTTCGGGCTGGTGAACAACATCTGGCGAACCGGGTCGACCGACACGCCGCCCCAGTTGAACACGCCGACGTTACCCGGATAGATCAGGCTGCCCTGTTCCGACGGCGGAGTGTACTGGCCTTCGTAACGCAGTTGCTTGAACTGGATGCGGCACAGCATCTGGTCGAACGGACTGGCACCCCACATGGCTTTTTCGGTCAGTTCCGGGGCCAGCAGGTTCAGTTCCGAACGGGCCTGGGTCGGTGCGGTGTGGTCACCCTTCACGGCGCCTTGCGGGACCGGGATTTCGTGGATCGGAATGATCGGCGTGCCGTCCCGACGGTCAAGGACATACAGGCTGCCTTGCTTGGTCGGCGCGATCAGCGCAGGTTTCACGCCGTCAGCGGTCTTCATGTCCAGCAGGGTTGGCTGGCTGCCGACGTCCATGTCCCACAGGTCATGGTGGGTGAACTGGTAGTTCCAGCGCACCTTGCCGGTGGCCAGATCCAGAGCGACCAGGCCGGCGCTGAATTTTTCGGCGCCAGGGGTGCGGTCCGCGCCCCACTGGTCGGGCGTCTGATTGCCCAGCGGCAGGTAAACCATGCCGAGTTTTTCGTCGACGCTGGCCAGCGACCACATGTTCGCCGAGTTGCGGCTGTAGATCTGACCCGGTGCCAAAGGCTCGGTGGCGTCCGGGTTGTTGCTGTCCCAGTTCCACACCAGGTGACCGTCGCGCACATCAAAGGCGCGGATCACGCCGGACGGCTCGTTGGTCGACTCGTTGTCGGTGACGTGGCCACCCATGATCACCAGGTCACGGGTGATCGCGGCCGGCGAGGTGGAGTAGTAGCCACCCGGTGTGAACGGGCCAATGCCCTGGGTCAGGTCCACTACGCCCTTATTGCCGAAGCCTTCGCAGACCTTGCCGGTGTCGGCATTCAGTGCGATCAGGCGAGCGTCGGCGGTTGGCAGGTACAGACGACGCGGGCAAGCCTGGGCCACCGCTTTGCCGGCCTCGGAGATGACGGCCGATGCGGCGTTTTCCGACTTGGCGTAGGCCGCTTCGTCGTAGTACGACACGCCACGGCAGGTCATGTGGGCGAAACCCTTGAAGCCCACCGGGCTCTTGATCTGCGGGTCGAAGCGCCAGATTTCCTTGCCGGTGTCCGGGTCCAGCGCCAGTACCTTGCTGTGGGCGGTGCAGGCATAGAGCATGCCGTTGGCTTTGAGCGGCGTGTTCTCGTTGGTCAGTTCCACCGGGTCATCGGCGGTCGGCAGGTCGCCGGTGCGGATACGCCAGGCTTCCTGCAACTTGCCGACGTTACCGGGGGTGATTTGCTTGAGCGGCGAGTAGCGATCACCGAATTCGGTGCGGCCATAGGCTTGCCAGTCGCCTTCGGGCATGGCTGGTGCCGTGCTGGTCATGTCGGCGCTGTCGCGGCCCAGCTCGCCGAAGACTTCACCGGGGTGGGTGAACTGGCTGGCAAGGGCGGTCGCACCGGCCAGCACCACGGCCACGCTCAACGCACCGGTGCCCAGTGTCGCGGGGCCGTCACGCAGCAATGGACGACGGAACCACGGCAACAACATCACCACGCCCAGGGCGAACCACAGTGCCAGACGCGGCACCAGTTGCCACCAGTCGAGGCCGATTTCCCACAAGGCCCACACCGTACTGGCGAACAGCACCAGCGCGTACAGGCCCAGTGCGGCGCGACGGGCGGCGATCAGCAGCACGCCGGTCAGCGCGATGCCGATACCGGCCAGCAGGTAGTACAGCGAGCCGCCGAGCATGCTCAGCTTGATTCCCCCGGCCAGCATGGCCAGGCCCATTAGCAGAAGCAGTATGCCGAGCAGGGTCGGCCATATCCGGCTTCGACCCAAGGCACCATCAGTGCTCATAGTGTGATTCTCCGTGACGTTTCAAGTAGTCCCGCGTCAGTTCACTGTAGATGACGATCCCGCGCGGGCATGGTTCAGATAAAAACGGTGATCCCTGTAGGCGCGAGCCTGCTCGCGATGGACCCGAGAACTACGTGGGGTGTCAGGCAACCAACGTTATCGTTGACGACCATCGCGAGCAGGCTCGCTCCTACAGGGTTTGTGGCACTGGTCAGAACGACGACTGGACCTTGATCCCGCCAATCAGCGCGTCGTCGACCTGGTCCACGCCACCGGGATGGCGGATGTACTGCAGGTTCGGGCGCACGGTGAGCCAGTTCGTGACGTGCACGCCGTAATAAAGTTCGGCGCTGTATTCGGTGTCCTGGGGCGGCAGGAAGGCCGGGTCGTCGTAGTCGAAAACGGCATGGGCCTGATTGGTCGCCTCGGCATTCTTGCGGTACGCCGGGTTGACGTGGACGCGGGCCAGGGCGAAGCCGATGTCATCCTTGGCACGGGCATCGAACAGGCCTTTGTAGACGAGGCCGGCCTGGACGTAGTTGTCGATGGCGTTGGTTTTCTTGTCGTGCATCGTGCCGTTGGCGAACAGGCTCAAGCCGCGGGTGTTATCGCTGGCGACGCTGGTGACCTGCTGCTGAAGGCCGAGCCATACACCGTGCTTGCTTGACGCGCTGCGGTAGGCCTCGCCGCTCAGGGCTGCGGGCTGACCGTTGCTGTCCTTGTAGACGTCGGTGGCCTTGGCGCTGCTGTAGTAGTAACCGGCGCGGTATTCGCCGGGCAGGCCGTTGAGCTTCGGCGTCCACACCAGTTCCACCGGCAGGACCGTGCCCTGGGTGCCGCTGCCGCTGAGTTTGAAGCCGTTGTCGCGGTCGAGGTTCGACGGGTTTTGCTCATAGGCACCGACCTGCGCGTACAGCTCGGACGTCAGGTGATATTTGACCCGCATGGCCCATTGGCTGACCGGCCAGTTGTACCAGATGCCGCCGGCCCAGTTGCCGACCTGGGAGCCGCAGAACGCCAGGTTCTGGAAGTCGCAAGGGAAGCTGTTGAAGTCTTCGCCCTCGCCAAAGCGGCCGACCTTGATGTCGAGTGCCTGGTCGAGGAATTTCTGCTGATACCACATCTGCGTCAGGCGCCAGGTCTGGCCACGGCCCCAGACTTCCTGGGCCGAGGTGAAGCCGCCGACCCGCGGATCGTTGATCCGGTCGTTGCTGATGTTGTTGCCGCTGCGTTCGGTCACGGTCAGCTGAAATTCGGCGTCGTTCCAGCCGAGGATCTTCTGCAGGTCCAGATGCGTACCGAGGCCGAATTGGTCGCTGTAGCGCGCAGTGCGATCGTGGTCGTAGCCGCCGTGCAGGTTGCTGCCCATTTCGCCGGTGTAATCGAGTTTGAAGTCGTAGCCTTTTTCCGCCAGTTCGGTACGCGTGCCGTTCCAGTCGCCGAGCATCCACGGTGAGTCGCCATCAAAGGCCGCAGCGGCCTGGGCGCAGGTGGCGAGGCTCATCACGGTCAATCCGCCGATCAGGTTCAGGGCTTTTCGGCAGGCAACAGGCATTAAGACAGCGCTGTCTTTCGGAAGTTTGAAATCAGGCATAGAGGGGGAATTCTTGATCTTTTTCTGGGAATAATCGGAATCAGCAGGGCGTGATGCGAATTAGCGGAAGCGTTTCAGCTAAGGCGGGCGCAAGGATAATGTTCTGTTACAAATAGAGAAAGCGCTTTGTTGAGATGAATTCTTTCGGATTCGGTAACAATTGTTGGAACGAGCCTGCTCGCGATGGACTTGAACGAAAACGCGTAAAACCAGATGCCCTGCGGTGTCATTGCGTTTATCGCGAGCAAGCTCGCACACAGGATCCCAAGATCCCAGGATCACCTACATTTGATAGATCGCTTCCACCCGAAGAAGCCCTCGGCTAAGGTGCGCGGCTTCCAATCCTCACTCTGCTTGAAGGCCCGGCATGACCGAACACAACACTGACCCGCTGCACGGCGTGACCCTGGAACAGATCCTCAACGCCCTGGTTGAACACTACGAGTGGTCGGGACTGGCCGAGCGTATTGATATTCGCTGCTTCAAGAGTGACCCGAGCATCAAGTCGAGCCTGACGTTTCTGCGCAAAACCCCCTGGGCGCGGGAGAAGGTCGAGCGCCTCTACGTGAAACTGATGCGCACCAAGCGCCCGCTCTGAACAGGGTCAACCCGATGGCGACCGGGTCAGGCGCGCGTCGTCATTTCGTTGCCGTGGCAGCGGTCCTGGGCTGGGCCGGATTGAGTATCCAGATGTACCTGATTTTCTACTCGCGGTGGACCCTCGGCGCCAGCCTGCTGGGTGGGCTGATGAGTTTTTTCAGCTACTTCACCGTACTGAGCAACACATTGGTGGCGACAGTCCTGACCTGTGAACTGACGTCCCGAGAGTCAGCGGCGCGGCGCTGGTTTCTGCAGCCGTCGGTCAGTAGCGGCATTGCCGTGAGCATCGCCGTGGTCGGCATCGCCTACAACCTGTTGCTGCGCCATTTGTGGCACCCCGAAGGCTGGCAATGGCTGGCCGATGAGCTGCTGCACGACGTCATGCCGCTGCTGTTTCTGGTGTATTGGTGGTGGTGTGTGCCCAAGGGCCGGTTGCGGCTGGGGCACATCGCGTGGTGGGTGATTTATCCGCTGCTGTACTTCGGCTATTCGCTGTGGCGCGGGCATGTGCTGGCGGTCTATCCCTATCCGTTCATTGATGTGGAGAAGCTGGGTTATCCACAGGTGTTCATCAATGCCGGGGGATTGTTGGCGGGGTTTGTGTTGATTGCGTTGTTGATGGTTAGCCTGGATCGACGGCGTTAACCCTGTGGGAGCTGGCTTGCCAGCGATGACGGCCTGACAGACGCCTTTTAAGTGCCTGCCAATCCGCTATCGCGGGCAAGCCCGCTCCCACAGAAGCCGGTCAGTCATCCAGAGTGTTATCCAGCCGCCAGTAACCCACCGCTTTGACAAACTGCTCGTCCAGCCCGTGCTCATCGAGCAACACCCGACGGATCTGTCGTGACACCTTGGTCTCGGTCGCGACCCAGGCATACAGGCTGCCAGTGGGCACCTTGATCTGCCGCACGGTGCTCAGCAAATGGTCCTTGCCACCCTCGCGCAGTACCCAGATCACGTTGACCTCGGCAGCGCTCTGCAGCACTTGCTGCTCCTTGCCGTTTTCCACCTCGACGATCACCAGCGCGCGCCGGTTCGCCGGCAAGCCTTCAAGACGCCGGGCAATGGCGGGCAGGGCGGTTTCGTCGCCGATCAGCAGATAGCTGTCGAACATGTCCGGCACGATCATCGAACCGCGGGGCCCGCCGATGTGCAGGAACTGCCCCGGTTTGGCCTGTTCGGCCCAGGTCGAGGCAGGGCCGTCGCCGTGCAGCACGAAGTCGATGTCCAGCTCCAGCGTATCCAGGTCATAGCGACGCGGGGTGTAGTCGCGCATGGCTGGCATCGGCCCATCGCCTTTGCCGGCGCCGAGCACCAGGGTTTCCAGCGCGGCCTGTTCCGCCGCGTTCTGCGGGAACAACAGTTTGACGTGATCGTCGGTGCCGAGGCTGACAAAACCCGCCAGCTCGGGCCCGCCCAGGGTGATCCGGCGCATGCGCGGCGTCAGGTCGACCACCCGCAACACCTCCAGGCGACGGCGTTTGATTTCGTGCATGACGCGATGAATGCCTTGGGTAACCACTTCAGTCATTCGGCTTTCTCCTGGACAGCTTGAACGGCAGGGCCGTCGACGATGGCTTTGGCGGTGTCGTTGAGCAGGGCGGCGACACGCCGGATTTCTTCCGCGCTCCAGCGGCCGTGGTGCAGTTGCAGGGCGTGGCGCAGGTTGTGCACCGCCTCGTGGATTTCGGGCGGACGATCATGGCCGCGCAGGGAGCGTTTGCTGACATCGATGCGCACTCGCACACCTTCAAGGGCAACAGCTTGCTCGGCCAGGAATTGACGCCCGGCATCGGTCACGCAATAGCGTTTTTTCCCGCCTTCAGCGTCGCCCTGAATCATTTCGCTCTCTTCCAGAAAGGTCAGGGTCGGGTAAATCACGCCGGGGCTTGGGCTATAGGCACCGTCGAACATGCCTTCGATCTGGCGGATCAGGTCGTAACCGTGGCAAGGCTGTTCGGCGATCAGTGCCAGTAACAGCAATTTCAGATCGCCGGGGGCGAAGACCCGTGGACCGCGGCCACCGCGCTCGCGGCCGGGGCGTTTCTCGAAGCCGTCGCGGCCATCGCCGTGCTCGCGGTGGGGGGAATGATGGTCTCTCATTTGTGCTTTCTCTCGTCGTGTTTAGATACAACTTAAGATATATCTTAAGAAAAAGGCAAGCCCCCTCGATCAGTGGCCGTCCCGAGCGTCGAGCCGATGAGCCCGCCAAGCCCGCAAAAAAAGTGTGACCAAAACGGGTGAAAAAGTTTAAATTAGTGTTAACTCTCTAATGTTATGGTTTGGCCTTTAAAAGGCGGGACTTGTGGTACTGGTCTTACAGAAGCAACTTCGTTAGTATCTGCGAGTCATTTTCGTTAGTGTGCGATTTGTAGTATTTCTCTTACAGTAAGACATTCCATTTTAAATAATATCGGTTTTTTTCTTTCTGCCTTGATAGCACTTTGGCTACGCACTTGCAGGAACGTTCCTGCTTACTTTCCAGATAAATTGATCGATCATCTTTCGGCGTTGAAAGTTCAGCTGAGCAAATAGCTGCTCGTGACGGTTTTGCTCAACTTGAACTTTCTGCGTTAATCCTTTTTAAAAGACAGGTACTGAAAGATGTTCAAGAAAATCGCGTTCGCTGCTCCTCTGGCTGTTCTGGCACTGAGTTCTTCCATGGCGTTTGCCGTGGAGCCGATTTCAACCTCGATTAACGTGAGGGCGTTTATTCCCACCTCTCTTTTCAATGTGGCGCCGCAAAATCCAAACTTCGGCCAAGATGAAGTCATGACGCAACTCGGTAGTGGCGATCTGACCACCGTAGATGCAATCTTCAACTTGAAGCACACAGATCCGAAAGGTGCCATCAATGCTCTGACGGAAGGTGATGTGGCGCTGTATAACGGTCGTGACAGCATTCCGTTGACCGTCACTGTTGGCAGCGTCGTACTGGACGAAAATACAAAGGAAATCGTCAACGAGACCGAGTCGGTTGCCGGTGTGCAGCGTACATTGAGAATCAAGGCAGCCACCCCGACCGCCACTCAAACCGGTGATTACGCTGGTAGTTTCGCGGTGGTGTTCGAACCTGTTCTGAAGCCGTGATTGATCTAATGCTCTTATAAAGCAATCGTTGTTTAAACGTCTGCCATCCAGCCATTGAACGATGGCTGGTTGGCGTCGGTTTGTTATGTAATCAGAGTATTCCGATCATGTTCCCGATGACTCCCATCGCGGCTGCGCTCGCGCTTTTTTTGTGCACCAGCGCATTGGCAGCGCCCGCTAATAACGCCATTACTCCCCGAAGCTTACTTACTCAGGCGAAAGGTTTGCCGGCGGACTTCGAAGAGCATTTCTTTGATGTTCCATTGGCTGTTCGGGTGGAGCTTGATCAACAATTTCTGGGTGAGGCGATGATTGTGTTATCTCGCGATGATCGAATTACCCTGCTCGAATTTACCGATGTTGGCGATAGCCGTATTTCTGCCAGCGAACGTGAAATCTGGGCGGCTTACTTAAAAAAAGGCGTCGCCCTTGGTGCGTGCGAAGGCAGTTGTCCAGAGCAGATGCTGGCCGTGCATTACAACCTGCAGAGTTCATTGGTGTCGATTGCCACCGAAAACGCCGAACGCAATTCGGAGGCCAAACGGTATTACGATTTGCCCGAAGGCGGCAGTACCGGCTTGATCGTGCGCAATCAGTTGAACCTCAACGGTGGCCAGGAACAGGACCTCGGCGGACGCTATGGCCTGGAAGCCAGCAGCAGCCTGGGCAACTGGACCCAAAGCCTGAACATGCAACTGGCACGTTTGGGTGGTCCGGACGATAAGCTCTACCACGCGGTGCACGAGCTTTTTACCCAGCGTGAACTCGAAGGCAGCTTCCTGCGCCTGGGTTATTTCACCCCCAACTCCGAGGGCTTGAGCCGTCAGCCGCGTTCGTTCGGCGCCAGCCCCGATACGGCGGCAGGCCTAATGTACGGCAGCTCCGACAGCCTGGCCATCGACAGCCCGAAGCCCAGCGTTTATCCGATCTACGTCACCGCCAACCGTCAGGCCTCGGTGGAGATCTTTCGCAACGGTCTGCTGATCAATACCCAACCGGTGGACGCCGGCCTGCAAACGCTCGATACACGCCCTTTGCCAGGCGGGATCTACGAAGTGGAGGTGCGCCTGATCGAAGACGGTCAGATCACTTCCACAACCCAAGAGTTGATATACAAACCCACCAACTGGCGCAATCAGGACAGCCGCTGGCGCTATAACCTGTTCGCCGGCCAGGAAAGCAAGTTGCTCAGCAACTGGGACGAGCAGGCTTATGGCGACATGACCGCCGGCGCCGCCGTCAACTTCCTCCTGCACCCTCGGGTAATCCTCGGCGTGTCGGGACGCCAGGTGCGAGACAAGATGCAATACGGCACCTCGGTCGACTGGACCCTGGCGAACAACACCAGCCTGTTTGCCAACGTCTATCAGACCGAAGACCACGGCACCGGTATGGACCTGCAAGCGATGTACAACTATGGCGCCGGCAGCGTATTCGCCACCCATAACCGTAGCTGGCTGGACACCACCAACACTTACGAAACCCTGCCCGACGGCACGCGGGTGCGTCAGCGCAATGTGTTTGTCGGCCAGACCAGCACCACGTCGTTATCGGTGAGTCATCGGGTGAGCAGCAGAAGCTCGATCAACGGTCGTGTTTCCCACAGCGATGGCAATATCGAAGGTGTTGGCGTCGACCTCGGCTGGACTCAGCGCGGCAACCTGTTCGGCAGCGATGCCAATTGGCGCTTCTCGGTGTTCGATCGTCCCGGCAGTAACAGCAGTGGCGACAAGCGTAATAGAGGTGTCGACCTGAGCGTCAGCCTGGCGCTCGGCGGGCCGGGCGAGCAGTGGTCGGGCAGCATCGGTACACGCACTTCACGTGACGGTGGCCGCGACAATAACGCCTCGCTGACCTATCGCAAGGACCTGCAAGACCATGTGCTGCAAAACGTATCGGCCACGGCGATTACCGATACCTACGGGGTCGGTCTTTCCGGCATGGCGAATTTCAGCAATGACGCCATCAATGGCGATGTCTTCGTTCAACGCTCCTCTTTCAATGACAACCTCACCGGCGGTTTGAACCTCGACAGCACAGTGGCCGTGGGCGGCCAACGCATCGTCATGACCAGCCAGCATCATGGTTCCGGTGCCGGGATGATTGTCGACGTCGAGTCCGACCTCGATGACATTGTCTTGCGTGCCGACGACTTGAGCGGCGGCAGCGCCAGCCTGCGACCGGGGCGCAATTTCATCCCGATCACCGCCTACAAAAACAGTTCGGTGAGCTTCGACTTCGAAGGCAACCACCCGCCGGCCGCAAGCATCATGCCGCCTCGCTCTCGCTATCACTTGAACAAGGGCGGTGTTGACTACCGCAAGATCACCGTCAGCAAATCCCTGACCGTTCTCGGCCGTTTGATCGACCCCCAAGGCAAACCGCTCAAGGGCCACCACGTCATCAACCACGCCAGCCGTGGGGTGAGTGAAGTGGACGGGTTCTTTTCCATGGAAATGATCGCCGGTTCACCGACCCTCGAAGTCCGGCACGGCGAGCAACTGCTATGTCAGTTCCGCCTGGACACCAGCCGTGGGCGAATCGAAAACGATGTGTTGATGATCGGCGACTTGCGGTGCACGCCCGATACGGTGGCAGACGCAAATTCTATGGCCCAGTCAGCGGGTTGATGAGCAGTTTGAAGTGATTGATTGACGAGGAATAGAACTATGAAGCGCCTGTTGGCAATGTTTGGTTTTTGCGTATTCACCACGTCGGCCCATGCCGCTCCGAATATTAATATCGGCAGCGTGTATGACTATCTGGACGGGGATAAGAGTACCTTTTTGAAACGGGTATTCAATGGCGGAGACAGCACCGCGTTCGTCAAGGTCAACGTTCTCGAAATCCACTATGACGCCGATGGCACCGCGCGGGAAGTACCTCTAAAGACCCACGTCGATGCAGAGGCTCGTGACGGTTTGATGGCCAGCCCGGCTCGGCTGATTGTTCCAGCCAATGGCATGCAGGGTACGCGCCTCCTGTTCATGGGGGAGCGCGACAGGGAGCGGTATTTCAGAGTGCGTTTCGTGCCGGTAGTGCCCGAAAAGGAAGACGAGTTTGCGGTCTCCAGCGAAGAGCGCGAGGACTATAAGAAGAACTTGTCTGCCGGGGTCACCATATTGGCCGGTTATGGCGCAGTGTTCTTTGTTCGCCCCAAGGAAACACGCTTCGACAGCGTGATCGAGAACGGAACGGGGAATTATCTCATCCGCAATAACGGCAATAGTGTGGTGATCGTCGACGAGTTCAAGGACTGTTCAGTAAAAAACGAGCAGGACTGTCAGCCCGCCACCAAGCATCACATCCTTGCCGGTCGAACTTTCCAGTTCGAAAAACAGGCAGGCCGTGAATATCGTTTCACTGTTATTGAAGGAGCCGAGACTAAAAAACTCGAAGTGAGAGGGTAGTGCCATGGACTGTAAGCCATCCGGGTTCGAGTCATTTCGGATTTTATTTCTGACAGACAACAGGTCATCACCATGTTTAGAAAGTTAGCTGCGATGACTTTATCGGTGTTTCTGACGCTGAACAGCCTTTATGCATTCGCTATTACAGAACGCGAAACCTTTGAAGTCTCGGTCACTATTCCGACCGCTGATTTTTACGTTTTGCCAGTGGACCCTGAATGGCTGGGTCGTGAACAGAAACTGAATTGGATTCCGTCGTCAGAGGAGTTGAGTCGGCTGCGTAAGAGTTTCGATGTCAAAAACAGTAATGGCGGGATCGTTGCCCGTTTGTCTACGGAGCCTTATTTAAGTAATGGCAGGGATATCGACAACATCGCACTGGACGTGAGTTTTAACAGGACAAAACTCACCGTGGATAACGCAGAAGTTGTCTCTGAAGCAGACGGGAAAGCGGGTAGACGGGTGTATTTGGAAATCGCTGCAGTCAAGCCACAAGACGGCTACAAGCCCGGTGAATATTACGGCAGCGTGCATATGATTTTTGAGGCCATCGCTCCTTGATTTCGTTTGGGGCAACAGGTGGCGGGTATTCCGTGATGTTGGAATTTCAGGTTGATTCACAATGAAGTTATTATTTTCGCTAAGAACAATGGCTGCACTCTCGCTTGCGGTAGGTTTGCTGGCCGGCCTGCATGCTCCCTCCGTCGGCGCGGTGGTACAGGAAATAACCGCGAAGTTTGTGCCTGATCCGACAAATCCCTTGGTCAACAAGTTTGTCAACACAACGCCGCAAAGCGGCGTGTGCCCAAACTATATAGCCAGTACCTGTGCGAGATTAGGCATCTTCAGTCTGCGGGTGCCTGGCCTTCAATTCAGTTCTACACAGCCCATTCCGGCCGAACATGCCGATCCCAGGCAGGGCGCTACCTTCAGCGTGCCATCGAGCTGGCGCCCACTGGAGGTCGTCCACAGTCGAACGGGGGAGCGAGAGATTGTTGAAATACGAGTCGCCGGAATTGGTGGAACCTGGTGGCTGGCGAGACCGCCGGGTGTTAGTGCCTGGGCCACGACGCCGGGAGGCCGTTGGCGCGCGCCATGGACACACCCAGCTGCCCCCTGTACCGGTCTCGACATAAACCTCGCCGGTGTCAATTTTGCCTTTTTCTTTTGGCTCTTTCCCGAGGCCGCGGGCGCCTGCAGCATAGTGCCCTACATGGATATTCCCTGGTTCCTGCACAGCGCAGTCGAATACGTCTATGAACTCAAGACCCCCAACCCTCTGGGTATGTCTTCGGGGCAATATCGAGGCTCATTGACCTACTCCGTAGGTCCTGGTGGTGATTTCGATTTCGGCGATGTCATGTTGCCGAACGACTCGGCAATCACGCTCGATTTCACCCTGGATGTCCAGCATTCGCTCAAGGTCGACATCCCGCCTGGGGGGAATCGAATCGATTTAGTGCCTCAAGGTGGTTGGCAAGCCTGGTTGAATCACGGGCGTAAGCCGACACGTTTGTTTCGTGATCAGACGTTCAACGTATCGGCCTCGTCGCGCTTCAAGATGCAGCTGGAATGCCAGTACGCCATTGGCAATACTTGCGCATTACGTGATTCGGCATCGGCTGATCTTGTGCCTCTGAACATGAGTGTGAGCTTGCCCAACGGCCTGACGGATGCGTCAGGACTACCTGTTCAGCGTCGACCCCTGCTACTCGATGGCACTGGCACCGAGTTGTTTCAGCCCGGCTTTTATGTTGAACGCAAGCCTGGAACCCTGCACTTTGAAATCGCAAGGGAACAGGTCGAACAGATGTTGCGCGAGGGCGTATCAAAAACCTATGCGGGGGATGTCACGGTGATCTGGGATTCGGAAGTGGGTTGAAGAGCTCCCTGAAGGCTCCAAAAGGGGCCTTCAGGGGGTGTTGCTGGCTAACACCGCGTTAAATGTTGGCTTTTCTCATGGCCTCACGGGTCAGGCGTCTCGACAGTTCTTTTTCGTCATATCCGATGTCATTGAGCAGTCTGTTGTAAATGTCCTCGCTCATTGGCTCGTCGGCAAAAATCACAGTGTCTGGAACCGGCAGATCGTTCGCCAATGCTTTGAGTCGGGTTCTAAGTTCGCTGCGTTGCACCTCCGTCAAATGAATCGAGTTGACCCACTCATGCTGAGTCGTTCGCAACGTCTCAAGCTGTTCGAATTTGCTCAGGTAAAGCTGTTTGTTGTCCTCGAATTGCGAAGGGTAGGTTTCACGGAGAAAGCGCTCCCAAAAATCCAGTTCAAGCATTTTGTTGACGAGGCCGTCACCATTTTCGAACGAGAGTACTGTGTCGTAGGCGTTATCGATCATGGCGTCGGTGACACCGGATACCGGTCTGTAAAGCATGCCTTCGGATTGCCAGGGCAGACTCAAGCGTTTTGCCAATCCAGTCTGATAGGCCAAATAAACTTCAACTTCATCCGGGTCACCTGGACGACTGCTCATGTCAGCCCGGGCGACATCATTGACCAACTCCAGGCGTGCCGAACCTTTGCAAAGTTTTACCAGGCTGGTTTCCAGTTGTGCAGGATCGGTCGAGCCGGAATAAGCCTCGAAAGCGAGCACTTCGATGCCCATGTTGTTGAACAGTTGTGCGCCGGCGTCGGCACATCTAACTGGATCACCGGCCATGGCGAAGAGTTTTTCTCTGAGCGGCGTATCGATATACGCGGCATCAACCACGCGCCAGAGGCGTTCTAATAGTTTTTCACGCGCCACGCCGCCGGCTCGGTAATCAGCAAAGCCAGGTGCCCCATTTAAAAAGGACAAAAAAGGCCCAGCATCCGGTTCGTGTTTCAGTTCTTCCCAATGTTTAAGCTGTCCAGCGTTTGCTCCGGAATCACTTTCCCGGATCAATTCACTGAAAGTCGGAACTGTTGGAGGTAATGCTCCTACCTCATTGAGGCCTGCTTGTTGCCGTATCTCGTTGAACCGAGAGAGGTCGATGGCCGATAAATTTTCGACATCGAGGCGTGTTTGCCCCAGTACCAATGCATCTGAGGGCCTTAGCGTCATATCGGGTACGCTATTGAACGGATTGCCCCGCATGTCCAGGAAAAAGTCCTCAGGCCTCTCTTGGGCTAAAAGCCCTATGGGCCAAGTAGTGAGTCCGGTATTTCTTAGGTCGAGTACCTTTAGTCTAGGCATGCGCGAAATGTCGGGTAGTCTAATTAGCGGATTATTATTTAGATCGAGTGTCTCCATGTAGGTCAGGTTGCTTAATTGTTCGATCCCGAGTCGGTTCAAGTTGATCATGTTTGAACTTAGCTCAAGACGCTCCAGCTGATGCATGTTTCCGATGTCGGCTGGCAGATGATTCAATGCGCAACGGTTGGCGCTAAGTTCCCGAAGATTTGGAAAGTCATGCAGTAGCCGGTTTGGCTCTAATGAAAATCTCGTGTTGTCGAGTTTGAGGTTCGTAACTTTATTGAAATATTTAGCTAGTTCCGGAAGTTTTGACCACCAAGTATCCAGGTTTAGCGGCAGAAACTCTTTGGAGAGATCAAGTGAGTAAGCGAATGGATCAGCGCGGGTGCCAAGTTCTGTATTTTTTCGCTCGAAACAATCAATCAAGCGTTCTGAGATAAATTGTCCCCCACCGCCTAGGAATCCAAGGTCGTCTGAAACCGGGCTAAAGGGTTGTTGGCGCCTCCAGTTAACGAGGATCCCCCTTAACTCAACGAGATCCTTTTCCTGCTCTTCTATGGCCTTAAGCGGTTCACCTCGGGCGGTCAAAGCACTGGCAAATACATCAACTTCGGCCTCGCTGAAGTGCGGATGCAGATCCCGAATGCGTTCATGCAGTGTTTTGCCTTCCTTGCTCAGCCCACCCCCACGCACCAACAGCATCGTTTCATGCTCGGCCACCATGCGAACGGGCGGCTCGGCGAGCACGGTCCGGCGTTCGCTGGGCGGGGCCGATTTAACCATGACCCATTGCCTGAAAAACTCGGCATCACCCGGTTTGTAGCCCAGGCTGGTTTGACCATTTTCCTGCGTGGCCTGTAGCACGGCTTCAAAAAAATCATCGGCTTCGTGGATCGGCTTATCCTCGCCATCACGCACCTGATACTGCCCGTCCTCGTCGCGAATCAGTACCCGCACCCGCGTGGCGTCATCGGGGCCGACGCTGTAACGCAGCTCGCCATCGAACGTGCCCTGACGAATCTCCAGGCGCAGGTCGCCGAAGGTATCGGTGTGAAAGCGCAGGGTGCCCAGCACCAGGCGTTCGGTGTCGGGGGTGATTGATGCGCTCGGGTACAAACCCTGGGCTGCTCGTACCGCCTGGGTTTCGAACTGAAGCTCTCGTGCCTGGGTCCTCAGGCGTAACGGCAGGCGGTTTTCTTCTGTGATCCGCCGACGTTCCGCAGCGCTGGCGCGCGCATGGATTTGGTCCGCAATGGTCGCCGGCAGTTCCGGGAAATCATCGAACAGCGTCGCAATCTCAGGGGATAACGGCGCGGGCTCAATGGGCGGTGAAGCCAGGCGTTGCAGGGTATCGGTCAGCAGCGGCGGCGGTGGTGCGCTCTCCACGTGCACCCGGCGCAGCACGCCTTCTTCGGTGCCGCTGATCTGACGTATCTCCTCCAGTTGTTCATCGTTGAAACCCTCGGTGCTGTGACCGAGGCGCCGCATCAGGGTCGAGCCTTCCCACTCGCGCGGGTTTTCGGTTTCGCAGACCCAGGCCCCATGGCCATTGTGGCGCAGGGTCGGTGCGTAGGCATCGAAGCGTTCCGGATGGCGAATGCGTGGTTGTTCGGTGACCGCGTCATCCAGCACTTCGAAATGTTGATCGGCCAGGCGCAGGATGCGCCGGCCCTGATGCTGGTGAATACCCTGGTCATCAGGCCGGGCATCGGCGGGTAAATCCACGTCGGTACGTTCATAGGGGCTGAGGTCGGGGTTCCATAAACGCGTGTCACCGTTGGCCAGCCGCACCGGTTTCAGGCCTTCGAAAAACGGCGACAGCTTCGCCCCTGCAACGTTGCCGACTGAGCCTGCCGCCGCGAACACCCCCAACTGAACGACGCTTTCGAGCACGCCGAGGGTCTGCTCACCGGCCTCGGCCAGGCGTCCCTCAGCCAGATCGACAAGGCCCTCGACCACGCCATCCGTCAGTTGATAGGCCGTATACGCCAGCATCAATTGCCCCAGGCCCGGCACCAAGGGCGTCGCCACCAGCAAGGCAATGTTGAGGATGTCCGAGAGCATTTTTTCCAGGTTGTCCCACCAGGCCCAGCGAGCCATGCGGTCGGCGTATTCGGTGGAGATGGCGATTTCCCGGGCATCGTTGAAAACCTTGTTCAGGGTCTGCCGGTAGCGATAGCCCCACAGGTCATTGTTGAAGGTCGTCTCCCGGTCGATCTTGATGCTGGACACACTGAATTGCAGATTGGGTTTATCCACAGGCGTTTCGCGCCAGCTCGGCAAGTTGGAACCTGCGGGGGCCGGCTGCCATTTCACGGTGCTCAGGCGCGCGTTCAATCCGGCAAAGAAATGGCCCCGTTGCTCATGGGGCACGAATTGGCTGAAGAAGCGTTGATAGCTGTTGGCGGATTCGCCATCGCGCAACTGGCGCGTCAGTTCCGCCATGAAATCGAGTGAGGAGGGGTATTGCTTGAGCGGGTGCAGCGGATCATGGGGCACATAGGCAATCAACGGGACCGGGCCGCTGGCGCTGGAGGTATCGGACGCGATCAGGATGATGCCGCTCAGGCGTGTGTCCATCATCGCCAGGTTGTAATAGCCGACGGGTTTGCCGTTCCACTCCAGCCGCGAACGGTCGTTGAGCATGCCTTGCACCACGTCAAAGGCCGCCTGGTCGATATCGTTCTTCATCAGGGCCATGTACGCGGCGGCATTCAGTGCACTTTTCTGGCTCTGAACGACTTTGTGGCGCAGGACATTGCTCGCCGTTTTGTCGGCTGGCAGTAAAAGGTCATTCAGGTGCTGTTGATAGCGGGCGCCGATGTCCAGTTCGCGACACAGGGCCTTGAACTGCTCGATGCTCACTTTGGGCTTGAGCGGTTTGACGTTGAAATGCCCGAGTGCGTCGGGGCGGGTGATGAACTCGGAGTCCTCGGTGAAGGTTTCGTCCCGGGAAAAGTTATGCAGCGCGGCGTCCAGCAGCGAGACCGTGCGGCTGGTGGTTCCGCCGGAGAAATCATGCACCCACCAAGCCGTCGTCACCGGGGCATAGAGCCGCAGCCAGGTTTCCTCGACATCGTCTTCGACGTCGAAGCGGTCCTTCAATGCTTTCTGCAGCAGGGGTTTGGCAAAGGCGAAAATATCCTTCACATCCTTGAGTGCCGTATCCGCCGTGTTCTGCGCGGTCCAGCCGAGCTGGTTGGCTTTTTTCAACTTGCGGTGAGCGAGTGTTGACGCGTTCCTGTGCCAGTCGGGCAGCGTCAGCCTGACCGATTTCAGGTCCTCCACACGCGATGGCGAGGTGTTCAGCAGCCAGGCAGGAATCGCCTTTTTGACCTGATGGAAGTGGATGCTTTTATCGAGCGGGGCGATGTCGAACAGGTCGGATCCCTGAATCGCCGAGGGGGTCGTGGGCATTGCTTGATCGTCCTTTGATCATGATTCGGACGACCAGACTAGGTAGGCCTGTGGCGTAAAAAAAGCTTAAAGATTGGTTGAAAAAGGTGCCGGGTGCGGCTCGACTCTCCAAAAATCAAGGAGTGAAAAATACATATGTACCGCCACCCGGTTCAGCCGTTGGCCATCGCTCAACGGCCGGCGGTCACCTGGGTTGGCTGGCACATCGTATGGGTGCCCGGTTGCAAGTAAGGGGTCAGGATCGGCGCCATGCCCTTGAGTACCTGCACCGGCAACGCCGAGGTGAAGGTGAAGGCTTCCGCCGAGCGCCCCGGCACGAAAGCGGTCAGGGTGCCGAAGTGGGTGTCGCCGATGTAGAACACGAAAGTCGCCGTACGGTTGAGGGACTTGGAGCTCAGGACCCGTCCGCCGGAGCCGATGGCTTCTATGCGGTTGTCACCGGTGCCGGTCTTGCCGCCCATGGCCAGCGGCTTGCCGTCGGGCAGTTTGAACGTGCCGGCGACCCGTTTCGCGGTACCGGCATCCACCACTTGCGACAGGGCGTCGCGCATGGCGGTGGCGACTTCGGATGGCATCACCCGTTTGCCGACCTCCGGGTCATTGATCAGTTTGGTTTCATAGGGCGTGCCGGCGGCGAAGTGCAGGCTGTCGATGCGCAGGGTCGGCATGCGTACACCGTCATTGAGGATGGTGCCAATCAGCTCGGCCAACGCGGCGGGACGGTCGCCGGAGCTGCCGATGGCGGTTGCCAGCGATGGCACCAGGTGGTCGAACGGGTAGCCGACTTTTTGCCAGCGCTGGTGGATGTCGAGGAAGGCCTCGATCTCCAGCATGGTGCGAATGCGGCTGTCACGGGCGCCCTTGTGTTTGCTCTTGAACAGCCAGCTGTAGACTTCCTGGCGTTCGAACTGGCTGGCTTTGACGATCTGGCTGAAGGTCGCGTCCGGGTTGTGCAGCAAGTAGCCCATCATCCACAGGTCCAATGGGTGAACCTTGGCGATGAAGCCCTGGTCCGGCAGGTCGTATTTGCCGGGGCCGTAACTGTCGTAGAGCCGGATGAGGCGATCATCGGTCAGTTTTTCGGTGAGCTTGGCGCCACTGAGGTTCGAGCGTACGAATGTGTTGAAGCTTTCCTGGCTGGCTAGCGGCAGCAGGTAACGGTGCACGGCGGCCAGGCGGATCGGCGTTGGGCGCATGCCGTCGAGGAAGGTATCGAGCCGTGCCTGGGTGTCCTTGTTTTTGTACTTTTTCCAGAATTTCAGCAGGAACGAAGTGCCTTCGCGGTCGGCGAACGAAGCCAGGTATTCCTGGCGACGCGGGTCGTTGTCGTCCTTGAGCAGTTCGGAGCTGTTGTTGGGACCCGAATACGTGGTGTAGCGCACCAGGTCGCGCATCAGGCGAATGAAGGGCAGGTTGATCGACTCTCGAATGGCATCGCGCAGGGTCGGCATGCGGCCGTTGTCTTCCTTGCGGAAGTTATGGAACACGTGCAATCCGCCACCGGTGAAAAACGCTTCGCCAGGGCTGGCGGAATACTTGCGGTCCAGCGCCGCACCGAGCATGGGCTGCAGGCTGCGGTCCTTGTTCTGAATCAGATAATCGACCACCCAGCGGGTCAGGTGATCCTGTTCCGGCACGTCGACTTTCTTCAGTTCCGGGATGGTCATGCCGGCATATTTATCGTGCAACTCGGAAATGATCTGCAGATAGGTGGTCAGCACGCGCATTTTTGCCGTGGAGCCCAGTTCCAGTTTGCTGCCTTCATTGATGTCGAACGGTTGATCGGTGCTGTCGGTCTGCACCCGCACCCGCGAACCGTCCGGGGTCAATTCGAACAGGGTGAAGCTGTAGCGCACTTGCGTGGTGCTGGTGGGGGTCAACAGATGCTCGCCGATCAGGCCGATCTGCGAGGCGAAGGCCGGGTCGGCGAGTTTTTTCAGGTACTCGGTGGCCTGGGTTTGCAGTTCATTTTGCAAGGTGCTGGTGGCCGAGAGGTCGAGGCGGTCGAGGTCGTACAGCGGACGATTGAGCATCCCGGCCAGACGGCTGCGGGCCACGCTGATGCCCTTGTTGGCTTCGATGGGCTGAATGGTCGGCTGGGTGGCCCAGTCGCGGTAGGTCACCTTGCTGGCCAATGCGGCGGCGGCGAACGGCGCGTCGATCACGCCATTTTGTGCCAACAGGCGAATGTGGCTGTCGGTGAGGTCGACCAGTTCGTCGCGACCCTTGGTCAGGTAATGGGAAGGGCGGCGCTGGGCGATCATCAATGACAACATTTCGCGCAGGGCCAGACCTTTCGCCGCCATGGTTTTCGGGTCCGTCGCAGTACTGGTCAGGACCTCGTTGGCCTGGTTGAAATCGGAGCCGTACCACACCCGTAAGCCTTCGGCCATGCCGTGCACTTCGCCGTGGCCGGGCACGGCTGACAGCGGCACGCTGTTGAGGTAGTCGCGAACAATGTTCTGCCGGGCAGCGAGGGTCTGTGGCCCGGCCTGATAGGCGCGCACGGTGGCGGAAATCATCTGGCGGATTTTTTCCGCGCCATTGACGGTCAAGCCATCGGGCGAGTGCCGGTATTTTTCCAGCTGAGTGGCCAGGGTACTGCCGCCGGCCGATTGACCAGGCACATGCAACATTTTGGCAACCTGGGACCATGCCGCCATGCCGAAACGCGGCCAGTCCACGGCGGGGTTGGCCAGGGGTTGTTTGGGGTCAAGCAGAAAACGGTTCTCGATGAACAGCAGGCTGTTGACCACCACCGGCGGGATGGAGTCAAAGCTGGAGTAGAGCTGTTGCGGATAGTTGTATTGGTACAACGGCGCGGCGCGGCAATCGGTGATCGATAACCCGGCCTGGATTTTTTCGGCGTAGGGTACGAACAGGCCTTTGTCGGCGTAGCTCATCAGTGCCGGGGAAAAGCGGGTTTGCGCTTCGATGACGAAATTGCGCTTCAGCAGACGGGGCAGGAACTCACCCAGCGAGCTGTAGCCCAGACGCTGGTCGAACGGACCGGCGCCGGGGTAGCGAATGGCGTCACTGGGGCCGGGTTTGAGTTCATAACTCAGGGTTCCGGCAAACTTGCTGACCTCTCGCGCTTGAAACCTCGACGTGCGCATCTCCTTGGACGCCGCCAGGCCTACGACAATCGCAATGATCAATATCAGCAACCAGAACGCCTTCCACCCGTGCTTGATGCGGCTGCGACGGGGTTTTTCAGGTATAGGCGCTTCATCCACACGTTCAGTCGGGACCACAGTTTTACTCGAATCGGTTTGCCATAACGCGCCCATAGTCGACTGATCCATTCACGCAGATTGATCTGACTTGTCTGAAGCTTAGACGGTGGTTGGCGATGGTGAAAAAATTGTGAACCTCCAACTATCGGGTTTCTTCTGATTTCTGTGGCGAGGGAGATTGGTCCGGCTCGAATGCGCAGCAGTCGAACACCAGTCAACCGGTTCAGTCAGACATAACCCGATGACAGGGGTTGGGGCCGCTTTGCAGCCCAGCGGGAGCGAGCTCCCTCGCCACAAAAGGGTTTACACCGGCAATTGGTTTCAAAGCCAGCAGGCGTCCCAGAGCGGGTAATCACCGATTTTTGCCACCAATCCTGCGCGCAAAGGATTGGCGACGATGTAGCGAGCGAAAGGCCGCAAATCTTCCCCATTGCGGATTGCACGGTCGTGATAGCCGGATTGCCAAAATGCGCCAGTTCGATTCAATACCCGGTTGATGGTCAGTGTGCTGCGGGACTTGGTAGCCTGCATGAGTCGCGCCATGCTGCTTTTTTCAAGTTGTAACAGCCAATGAAAGTGATCAGGCATCACTACCCAGGCAATTGAGTTCACCCATTCCTGATCGTGGGCGCGCCTGAGCTCAGCAACCAGCAAGCGCCCCAGACTCCAATCGCTGAATATCGGGCGTCTTTGATGTACAACCGCAGTGATGAGATAGGCCCGGCCTGATTCGGAAAAACGTCCTTGGCGCAGAAGGTGGGAGTTTGGGCGTGGAAGCATTCCTTGCGTCCTTTTGTGAAAATTCCTATTGATCCTAGGTGTCATCCAACCTACACATCGCCGCGCTTCCTGAAGGAGAAATCCGAAATCCCTGACGGAATTAACGTGGCTGCAGTGCTTCTGTGGCGAGGGAGCTTGTCGGATCGCCGCACCGTCCCGCTCAAGTGCGCAGCAGTCGCAAAACCAGGTAACCGGTTTAGTCAGACATAATCCGATGACAGGGGTTGGGGCCGCTTCGCAGCCCAGCGGGAGCGAGCTCCCTCGCCACAAAAGGGTTTCAGCCCGGCAAACTGTTTAAACGGAGGAACGCGCTTCCCTGTGGCGAGGGAGCTTGCTCCCGCTGGACTGCGTAGCCGTCCCATTTTTGGGCAGCTTCGCGCTCCAGCGTCGGAACGCCGCCCGGAGCAGGCTCGCTCGCCACAGGTAATTGCCTCAGGCAGGCACTGTCACCGCCTGTGATCTTTTAATGGTCTGATTCAAGCGTTTGTTGAACTCCAGCCAGGCCCCCAGCAACGCCATCAACCCCGCCCCCACCAGCGCCGTGAAGATCTGCATGGCGAAGGCATCGTCGGTCATCGCATTGACCATGTCCGCCAGGGGCGCCAGCAGCACGCCCAGGCAGAAGATTTCCAGGGAGAAACGACCCATACGGCAGCTTTGCCGGGCCAGCCAGTTTTGCGTCCAGCCGCTGTCGGGCAGCAGTTTCGCGGTGACGTAGGCCAGCGCCAGAAAGTGCAGCAGGCGCACGGGGGACAGGTTGGTCTTGCTGATCGGGTACAACAGGTTGCTCAGGCTGGCCGGCATCAGCGCGTCGTGGATCTGCGGCCAGCGCCACAACACCGTCAGCACACCGGCGACCACAACGTATGCCGCTGCCGTCATGAACAACGGCTGGCGAATCAAAGGTCGGGGCTCGGGCAAGCGCGGGCGCTGTGAGTGAATCGCCGCCGCACCACCGAGCACGAACAGCAACTGCCAGGCGACCGGGTTGAAGTACCACACGCCGTCCTTGATGGCGGCCAGGTTCCAGCCCAGCCACTGCGCCAGCAGGTACACCGTCAATGACACCGCCACCACCGCCCAGGGCTTGCGCACCAGCAGCGGCAGCACCAGCGGTAACCCGGCCAGCAGCACGATGTACAGCGGCAGCGGGTCCATCAGGTTCGGTTTGAAGCGCAGCAGCAGTTCATCGATCAGGGCCTGTTGCGGGCTGGCGATGAAGTGGTGCATGCCCATTTCCTCCACCAGATCCCGGGTCTCCACGTGACTGTTGGCGAAGAACACAATGCCCATCAGCATCGCCAACAGGAAAATATGCACCACGTAGAGCACCCAGGCCCGGCGCAGGATCTTCACGCAGGCAATCAGAAACCCCTCGCGCGCGAGGACTTTGCCGTAGGCCAGCACTGCCGCATAACCGGCCAGAAACACGAAGACTTCGGCAGCATCGCTAAAACCGAAGTTACGCAGGGTGATTTGACCCAGAGGGTTGTGGGGCACGTGATCCCAGAAAATGAAGATCAGTGCCAGGCCACGAAAAAAGTCGATCCGGTGATCGCGCTCTAACGTCATGACATCAGGCTCTTGAACGGGTGTTGAACAAAGGAGTCCGGGAAGGGCGGAAGGTTGCGCCCGCACATCGGCGGCGCGCAGGGTGGCGTGATTCGCCGGCAAATGCAAAGGCGGGATATTTCGGAATGTCTCGTGGCGTGGTGGCAGCGTTTAACCGCTGGTCTGAAAGGCTGCGATACCTGTGATTTCTGACAGTAGACAAGCTCAAATGACTGGGGATATATCAGGTTCCAACACAGGGTTGTCAGCATGAGACGGGTGTGGAAAGGCTTGTCCAGCTACACGGTGATTGGCGTCGCAAACACGTTGATTCACTGGCAGATCTTTTTCCTGCTCAGCGTGGCGGCCGGTTTGACTCAGGCTGCCAGCAATCTTGCAGCCTTCTGCGTGGCGGCCTCGTTTTCGTTCTACATGAATGCGCTGTACACCTTCGATGCCAAGGCCTCGGTGGGCGGTTATCTGTTGTTTCTTGTGGCGATGGGCGCGCTGAGCCTGGGCGTCGGGCACCTCGGTGACGCATGGCGGCTGCACGGCCTGCTGACCGTGGCGCTGTTTTCGGCGTTAAGCCTGGTGTTCGGCTTCCTGTTTTCCAAGTACGTGGTGTTTCGCGAGCGTGAAGCATGAAAGTGTCGCTCATCGTCCCGGTATTCAATGAAGAACAGGCGATCAACCTGTTTTACCAGGCGGTGCGTCATGAATTGAGGCTTGACCGGACCGAAGTGGAGATCGTCTTCATCAATGATGGCAGCTCAGACCTTACGGGCGAGCAGGCCACAGCCCTGGCGCAGGCGGACGATCAGGTCATGCTGATCAATTTCTCGCGCAATTTCGGCAAGGAGCCCGCCCTGTTCGCCGGCCTGGAATATGCCACCGGTGATGCGGTGATCCCGATGGACGTCGACCTGCAGGACCCGATCAGCGTCATTCCCTTGTTGATCGAGCAATGGCAAAAGGGCGCCGATGTGGTCCTGGCCAAGCGTCGCAATCGGGCCACCGACAGTTATCTGAAACGCCACAGTGCCTCGCTGTTCTACCACCTGTTGAACCGGATTTCGTACACCCGGATCGAAGAGAACGTCGGTGACTTCCGCCTCATGGACCGCAAGGTGGTCGACGTGATTCGCGCCTTGCCCGAGCACCAGTTGTTCATGAAGGGCGTGCTGTCCTGGGCCGGGTTCAACAGTGTCGTGGTGGAATACGAGCGGGCCAGGCGGGTGGCGGGGGACAGCAAGTTCAACGGCTGGAAGCTGTGGAACCTGGCACTGGAAGGCGTGACTTCGTTCAGCACTGTGCCATTGCGCTTATGGACGTACGTCGGTGGCTGCGTATCGATCTTCGCCGTGCTTTACGCGGTGTACATGGTGCTGGACAAGATTTTCTTCGGCAACAGCGTGCCCGGTTATCCGTCCTTGATGACCGCCATTCTGTTCCTTGGCGGTGTGCAGTTGATCGGCATCGGCGTCCTCGGTGAATACATCGGCCGAATCTACATCGAGTCCAAGCACCGGCCGCGCTATGTGGTCAAAGACATCGTCGGCGGCAAAAGCAGGCATGGGCCTTAGCATGGGCAGATTCAGTGATTTCTTCGTCAGGGAACTCGGACGCCGACAGGTCTGGCTGTTTTTCCTGCTGGCGACCTTTTTGTATGTGCTGCCTCTGATCCTGGCGGATTACCCCTACATTGATGACAACTGGCGCTCGCTGTCGGCGGGGATGGCCTGGGCCGAAGAGGGGCGGCTATTCGCCGAGCTGTTCTACAACCTGCTGACCTTCAGCAACGCCGCGCCGAACATCTTTCCGTTGCCGCTGTTGATCGCGACCGTGGCCATGGCCTCGGCACTGACCAGCCTGACCTTTCATTACTTCCGTCAGCCGACGGTCGCCAGCTGTCTGGTGCTGTTGCCGCTCTGGTACAACCCGTTCTTCCTGCAAAACCTGTCCTATCACTACGACGGCCCGATCATGGTCCTGAGTGTGGTGGCGGTGATCTACGCCATCACCTTTCGCCACCCCTCGCGCAATGTGCAATGGCTGGTGCCGTCATTCCTGATTGCACTGGCGCTCGGGCTGTATCAGGTGAGCTTCAATGTGTTTCTCGGCCTGTGTTGCCTGGAAGTGCTGCGGGCCGCCAACGACAAAGTGGCCTGGCCGCAGTGGGGCGGCCTGATCGGCTGGAAGCTCGCTCAGGTCATGCTGGGCGGGCTGATCTACGGCGTCAGCGCCTACCCCTTCATGGGAGAGAGGCGCACGCAGTTGCTGAACTGGGGCGCGCATCCCTTGCTGCAAATCCAGATCAACATCGGCCGGGTGCTGGAAAAGGTGGTGTTGTTGTTCCATGGCGGATTTGCCTGGGTGTTCGCCGGGTTGTTGCTGTGCGCCATTATCGGTGCGGTTCACCTGGGTTCACGGGTTGTGCAGCGTCCGGACAGTGGGCCGGTGAAATGGTTGATCGGCCTGCTGTGTGTGCTGTGCGTGCCCATCGTGCTGCTGTTGGTGTCGGGTGTTGCGCTGTTTTTCCGCGATTTCAACGAAGGCGCCAGAACCTTGATGGGCTTTGCCGTCTTGCTGGTGCTGATGTTCTACCTGGCTCATCTGGCACTGGCACCCCTGCACGAGCGATTGCCGCTGCTGCTGGTGGTGCCGCTGGTGGCGATGCTGTCACTGTCGTTCGCCTATGGCCGGGTACTGACGCTGCAGAAAACCTTCGCCAGCAGCGCGCTGTACAGCCTTGAGTACGACATCGCCAGCCATCGGGCATTGCGCGAGGCCAAGCGCATCTACCTGTCGGTCACTTATTCCGATCATTGGCTGGCGGGGGCCGCGGGCTCGTTCAAGCACATGCCGGTGTTGCACTATCTGCTGAATACCGACTTCTTCATGCTGGCCGAAAACCTGCCCACGGTGGGCATCACCAACGTGGTTGCGGAGAAGGAACGACGTAACGCGACGAAGGTGGGGTATCAAGGCTTTCCCGCGTTGGTGGAGAGCCAGTTCTACCGGATCTACCTGATCGGTGATTACGGCTTTATCGTGATGAAAGAACCGGCCCCGATCAAAACGCTTCATTGGTGAAGCGCAGTGACGAGGCCGTGGCGGTCAGGCAGCCGCGACCTCATTGGGCTCGAAACTGTCGGCCCGCGCCATTTGCCACATCCGCGAGTAAAACTCGCCGTTCACTTCTCCGGTCAGCAATTCGCCCGGCTTCAGGAACACATGCAGCTGCGAGAACAGTTTGATCTCGGTCGCCGACATGCGTCGCACCAGGTGCCTGGCCGACAACTGCGACGGATGTTCGAGGCCGGCGGCGGCGAGCATCTCGGCCAGGCCCTTGAGGGTGTTGCGGTGGAAGTTGTAGACGCGCTGGGCCTTGTCCGGCACCACCAGCGCCCGTTGGCGCAAGGTGTCCTGGGTGGCAACGCCGGTCGGGCATTTGTTGGTGTGGCAGCTTTGCGACTGGATACAGCCGATGGCAAACATGAAGCCACGCGCCGAGTTGGCCCAGTCGGCTCCGATGGCCAGGACGCTGGCGATATCGAAGGCGCTGACGATCTTGCCGCTGGCGCCGAGTTTGATCTTGTCCCGCAGGTTCAGGCCCACCAGGGTGTTGTGCACGAACAGCAGCCCTTCGCGCATCGGCACGCCGATGTGGTCGGTGAACTCGACGGGCGCGGCGCCGGTGCCGCCTTCCTTGCCGTCGACCACGATGAAGTCCGGGAGGATGCCGGTTTCCAGCATGGCCTTGGCGATCCCCATGAACTCCCACGGATGACCGAGGCAGAACTTGAAGCCCACCGGTTTACCGCCGGACAGTTCGCGCAACTGCTGGATGAAATGCATCATTTCGATTGGCGTGGAAAACGCGCTGTGGCGTGACGGCGAGATGCAGTCTTCGCCCATCTGGATGCCGCGGGTATCGGCGATTTCCTGGGTGACCTTGTGTTTGGGCAGAATCCCGCCGTGGCCCGGTTTGGCGCCCTGGCTCATCTTGATTTCGATCATCCGCACCTGTGGCGTCTGCGCCTGCGCGGCGAAGCGTTCCGGGTCGAAACGCCCGTCCGGGGTGCGGCAACCGAAATAGCCGCTGCCCAGTTCCCAGGTCAGGTCGCCGCCGTGTTCGCGGTGATACGGGCTGATGCTGCCCTCGCCGGTGTCATGGGCGAAGTTGCCGAGTTTGGCGCCCTGGTTCAACGCGCGAATGGCGTTGGCGCTGAGCGAGCCGAAGCTCATGGCCGAAATGTTGAACACCGACGCCGAATACGGCTGGGTGCATTGCGGGCCGCCGACCATCACGCGAAAACCGCTGGGGTCGCTCAGCGGCGCCGGACGCATGGAATGGCCGATGAACTCGAAACCCGACTGATACACGTCGATCAGGGTGCCGAACGGCTTGTCGGCGCTTTCATTCTTGGCGCGGGAGTAGACCAGCGAACGCTGAGCCCGGGAAAAGGGCAGGGCGTCGCTGTCGGATTCGAGCAGGTACTGGCGGATTTCCGGGCGAATGGCTTCGACCAGGTAACGAATATTGCCGAGGATCGGGTAATTACGGCGCACCGCGTGCGGGCTTTGCAGCAAATCGAAAACACCGATCAGGCTGAGTACGCCCGTGACAGCGGTGATCGGCCACAGCCAGTCGTGTTCGAGAAAGGGCAGGCTGGCGAGGGTGAATATCACGCAGACGGCAAAGAAGGCGTAGCGGCTCAGCAGCGACAGGCTCATACGGTTTCCTTGGGTTCGGACTCAATTATTCGGCTAAACGCAAATCACTGTAGGCGCGAGCCTGGCCGCGGTGAACCAGTGAACACCACGGGGCATCAGGTTCCCTGCGTTATCGTTCACGATCATCGCGAGCAGGCGCGCTCCTGCGGAAAAGCATTTCCGTGTTATGTCAGGCATTCTGTGCCTGCAGAAAAATCGAAAACAGCTCGGACTGGGACTTGATCCCGAGCTTGCTGTACATGTGTTTCTTATGGACCTTCACGGTTTCGATGGAAATTTCCAGTTTGCGGGCGATTTCCTTGCTGGAGCAACCGCTGAGCATCAAGCGCCCGACATCCAGCTCCCTGGCGGTCAACTGCGCGCCTTTGAGTTGCTGCACCGACGCTTCCAGTTGCACCCGCCAGTCGCCTTGTACCGGGGTCGGCGCAAGCGCCACCATCTCGTTGATTTCATAGGGTAGACGCTGGCGCAACAGGCCAAGCACCCACGGCTGGATCAGCGACAGCAAGGCAATCTGCCCGGCACTGAAGCGCTGCTTGCTGCCCAGGGACAGGCACAGCGTGCGGTCGCCTTCGAGCTGGCAATTAAACTGGATTTCGTCCGCCACGACATTCACACGAAAGTAGCGTTGATAGTACTCGGTGAGTTCGAAATGCTCGGGCGCCACTTCAGAGAGGCGATACAACCCGGTGCGCGATTGTTCGCGGCAGGCGATGTAAAACGGGTCGAGCAGGTACAACCCGCGCAGGTAATCCTGAAACAACTGATCGGGACCGCCGTCTACGCCGGGGCATTCGGCGAACACCTGCGGGTGCTGATCGGCGCTGAACAGCAGGGCTACCCAGCTATCGCAAGGCACGTACTGATCCAGCAAACGCACCAGTTGCGTCCAGAAATTGGGCTTGTCCAGGGCGTCGATCAGGTGCCCGACCGAACGGTGCCAGGCGATGTCGTCCAACGAGAGTGTCATGCCTCTACCCCTATCGTGTTACCCCAGTGGCGTAATTCCCCGCCTGCGTGCTTGCTGCGCATACTGGCGCACAGACAGACAGCGACCGGGCAATCTTTGTGCCGCCCGGCATCCATGACAAGGAATCCCCATGAAGGTCGAACTCGCCCAACTGGCGGGCCGTGACAACGACACGGCTTACAACCTCGAACGCGCTCTGGCGGCGATCAATGCCTGCGCCGCCGATACACAACTGATCCTGTTCCCGGAAAGCCATTTGATGGGCTTCCCGTCAGCCGAATCCGTGGCCGAGATCGCCGAGCCGCTGGACGGTCCGAGCGTCAGCGCCATTGTCGCCGCCGCCCGTGAACGCAAGATTGCCGTGGTCATCGGCACCGCCGAGAACGACAACGGCCGTTTCTACAACACCACGCTGCTGATCACGCCCGAAGGCATCGCGCTGAAATATCGCAAGACGCACCTGTGGGCGTCGGATCGCGGCGTCTATGAGGCGGGCGACCGCTATGCCACTTGCCTGTGGAACGGCGTGCGCGTCGGTCTGCTGATTTGCTACGACATCGAATTCCCCGAAACCGCCCGCGCCCTGGCGCAATTGGGTGCCGAGTTGCTGCTGGTCACCAACGGCAACATGGACCCCTACGGCCCGACCCACCGCACCGCGATCATGGCCCGCGCCCAGGAAAACCAGGCGTTTGCGCTGATGGTCAACCGCGTGGAAGCGGGCGATGGCGGCTTGCTGTTCGCCGGCGGCAGCGCGTTGGTGGATCCGCTGGGCAGCTTGCTGTTCGAGGCCGGGCGCGAGGAGGGGCAGTTTGCGGTCGAGCTGGACCTGAACCGGTTGACGGCGGCACGCCAGGATTATCGGTATCTGGATGATCAGCGGCTGAAGTTGCCGGGGGCGGTGGTTGAGCATGCATCCGGGTTGCGAGAGCTGCTGATACCGGCGCGTTGATCCGGATTCTTTGGCATCTGCCCTGGCGCCATCGCGAGCAAGCTCGCTGCCACATTGGATCTGTGTGAGCCGTGCCCTTGTGATCAAACCCAATCCGTTGTGGGAGTGAGCCTGCTCGCGATGAGGCCCGGTCAAACGATACACCCCCACGACAATTCACTGTTTTCACCGCCATGAGCTACGGCCGCATGGCTTCCTCGTGGGTTGATGATGTGGCGAAGAGCAAACACGGCGAACATCTTCTCGGGGGTGCGCCTTTTTCGTTCAAGCTTGAATAGCTTGCGGCTTCGCCCGCTTTTTGTCTTCGTGCTTCTGCTTGTCGCTCGCAAGGGCGTTGATGCAGTAGTTGATGTAGTAAAAGGTAAAAAGCCCGGTATAGACCAGGTTCATACGTAGCTCGAAGTTGTGTTCGGCCAAGGCGTAAGCCTTCAGCACCCGTCGTACGCGAAAGCACCAGAGCAGGGAAAGTGCTGTGAGTAATAACAACAGGATACCGGTCAGCACGAATGTATAGAGATGGGGGACGACGCTGATGTATCCGATTATCCCGATGAGGACCAGGTAGCTGACAAAAAAGGCCGAGCTCATGGTCTTTATGTGAGTGACTTCCTCCAGTGCGGTAAAGGTTTTATACATCCAGATGTTCAAATAAAGCCCACCCGTCAGTAGCCCCAACAGAATGAGATGAAATGTCTTGGTGTTGATTTTTTCTTTCAGCGTTGAGATGTCGGACATGCGAGGCTTCCTTTGATTGCGAGCGTGGTGAGGGACCGTTGAAAATCGGTACAACCACGCTACCAAAGTCGTTCGTGGGAAATTTCCGGGCTTGCCAGCGGACCGTTCTGGTCCTCGGCGAGCCCCAGCCCTTGGCCGAGGCAAAAAGGCGTGGGATTCTTTACAGCCCTTACACGCACCCTTGGTCAGCAATGTCTTTTCCTACTGATGCTTCTCTCATTGATTCCGCACTTATCCACATCGCCGCCGCCCTGCTGATCGGCCCCGACGGCCGTACCTTGCTGGTGCGCAAGCGCGGCACCGAGGCGTTCATGCAGCCGGGGGGCAAGATCGAAGCCGATGAGCAACCGATTCATGCCCTGGCCCGTGAGTTGGACGAAGAGTTGGGATTGATCATCGATCCAGCGAACGCGACTTTTCTCGGGCAGTTCTCGGCTCCGGCTGCCAACGAGCCGGGTTTTGTCGTACAGGCGGAAATCTTTCTGCTGACCATTGATGCCGAAGTTTCCCCGGCAGCAGAGATCGAAGAAGTGATCTGGATCGACCCGGCCACCGACGGCAATGTCACCCTGGCGCCATTGACACGGGACCTGATCCTGCCGTTTTATCGGGCTTCGCTGACTGCAATCGCCTGATCATCCACGCCAAGGAACCGCCATGATCCCGCTTCAGGATTTGCTGATTTTCGCCGCTGCCGCGTTGCTGATGGTGCTGACGCCGGGGCCGAACATGATCTATCTGATCTCCCGTTCGATCTGCCAGGGGCGCAAGGCCGGCGTGACGTCGTTGCTGGGTGTGGTCTCGGGTTTTTTCGTGCACCTGTTTGCCGCGGCTGCCGGTTTGACCGCCGTGTTCCTGGCGGTGCCGATGGCTTATGAAGTGTTGAAATGGGCCGGCGCGCTGTACCTGCTGTGGCTGGCCTGGCAGGCGGTGAAACCTGGGGCGCGTTCGCCGTTCGAGGCACAGCAGTTGCCGCCGGATTCGTCGCGCAAACTGATCACCATGGGTTTTCTGACCAGTGCCCTGAACCCGAAGATCGCGGTGTTCTACCTCTCGGTGTTTCCGCAGTTCATCAGCCCTGAACACGGTTCGGTGTTCACCCAAAGCATCGTGCTGGGTCTGACCCAGATCAGCGTCAGTTTCTGCGTCAACCTGATGATCGCCCTGTTTGCCGCGGGCATCGCCTCTTGGTTCGTCAACAACCCGACCTGGCTGGCGCTGCAGCGTTATTTCATGGGCTTCGTGCTGTCGGCGCTGGCGCTGCGGCTGATGCTTGAACAACGCCGGATGGCCTGACCATGTGGATCGAACGTCTGGATGCCAGCCACGCCCTGGCTTACCGGGAGTTGATGCTCGAAGCCTATGACCGTCACCCGCAGGCCTTCACCTCCAGCGTGCGCGAGCGTGCCTCCATGCCATTGCAGTGGTGGGAGTCGCGCCTGACCAGCAAGCTGGATCGGGTGTTCGGCGCGTTCGAAGAGGGCAGGTTGGCGGGCATTGTCGGGCTGGCCCTGGAGCTTCGGGAAAAGGCCAGGCACAAGGCGACGCTCTTTGGCATGTACGTGTCCGCCGATGTCCGTCAACGCGGGCTCGGCTATCAGCTGGTGCAGGCGGTGTTGGCCGAGGCGCAGCAGCATCCGGAACTGCGGCTGATCAAACTGACCGTCACCGCCGGCAATGACGCCGCGTTCTACCTGTACCAGCGTTGCGGGTTCGTCCAGTTCGGACTTGAGCCGATGGCAGTGCGGGTGGGCGAGGAGTATTTCGACAAGATTCATATGTGGCGACAGTTGTAAGTGCGCCGCAAATCCCTGTGGGAGCGGGCAAGCCCGCTCCCACAGGGGGTGTGGTGTTCTAGCGAACCGCGCTCACCCCATCCAGCGTCGAAAACGACGTGTCCTTCGCCGTCAGCAGGAAATCACGCATGTACGGTGCATCCAGCATGTCGGTGCGCACCGCCGCGTACAGCGTCGCGAACAACCCTTTCTCGCCGAGCCGCTTGGCCTTCACGTAACCCCGTGAACTGTACTCGTGCAGCGCCCAATGGGGCATGCCGCAGACGCCGCGTCCGCTGGCCACCAGCTGCATCATCATCACCGTCAGTTCCGAGGTGCGCACCTGCGCCGGTTCGATATCGGCCGGTTCCAGGAAGCGGGTGAAGATGTCCAGCCGGTCGCGTTCCACCGGGTAGGTGATCAAGGTTTCCGTGACCAGGTCTTCCGGGACGATGTAGGCCTTGCTCGCCAGACGGTGCTGGTTGGCCACGGCGAGCATCGCCTCGTAGGTGAACAGCGGCACGTAAGTGATCCCGACCAGATCCAGCGGATCGGAGGTCACCACCAGGTCCAGATCGCCACGGGCCAGGGCTGGCAACGGGGCGAAGGAGAAACCGGAAGCGAGGTCCAGTTCGACCTCCGGCCAGGCATCGCGGAATTGATCGATGGTTGGCATCAGCCACTGAAAGCAACTGTGGCACTCGATCGCCATGTGCAAACGCCCGGCGGTGCCACCGGCCAGCCGCGCGATGTCGCGTTCAGCGGCGCGCAGCAGCGGCAGGGTGGCATCGGCCAGTTGCAGCAGGCGCAATCCGGCGCTGGTGAAGCGCACCGGTTTGGTCTTGCGCACGAACAGCGGCATGCCCATGCGCTCTTCCAGTTCCTTGAACTGGTGGGACAGCGCCGACTGGGTCAAATGCAGGCGGTCGGCCGCATCCACCAGGCTGTCGGCTTCGCGCAAGGCGTGCAGGGTCTTGAGGTGACGGATTTCAAGCACCGTGGGCTCCATGAGGAAAACTTGTGATCAACACGAAAAGGTTGAGTTTGTCTCATGTTGGTCTGGCTGTCGACAATAGCGCCATCTTTTAAGGGAGGAAACTCACCATGGCCTTGGCCCACACCCTGGGTTTTCCGCGCATCGGCGCCGACCGCGAATTGAAAAAAGCCCTCGAGTCCTATTGGAAGGGCGATCTCGACCAGGAGGCGCTGCAAAGCGTCGGCCGCCAGTTGCGCGCCACCCACTGGCAATTGCAAAAAGACGCCGGCATCGACCTGCTGCCCGTCGGTGACTTCGCCTGGTACGACCAGGTGCTGAGCCACTCACTGGCCTTCGGTGTGGTCCCCGAGCGCTTCGACAGCACCAGGGACGCGCACGGCCTGCCGACCCTCGACACCCTGTTCGCCATGGCCCGTGGCGCCACGGCGACCTGCTGCAGCGGTGAACATGGCCAGGCGCAATACGCCCAGGAATTGACCAAGTGGTTCGACACCAACTACCACTACCTGGTCCCGGAATTCAACGCCGAGCAAACATTCAAGCTGAGCTGGGAACAGCTGTTCGACGAAGTCGACGAAGCCAGGGCCCTCGGTCACAACGTCAAGCCGGTGATCATCGGTCCGCTGACCTACCTGTGGCTGGGCAAGGCCAAAGGCAACCCCTTCGACAAGCTCGACCTGCTGGAACGCTTGCTGCCGGTGTACAACGAAATCCTCGGTCGCCTGGCGGCCCAAGGCGTGGAATGGGTGCAGATCGACGAACCGATCCTGACCCTCGACCTGCCGCAAGCCTGGAAAAACGCCTTCGAACGCGCCTACCACATCCTTCAGTACTCGCCACTGAAAAAACTCGTGGCGACTTACTTCAGCGGCCTGCAAGACAATCTCGGCCTCGCCGTCGGCCTGCCGGTGCAGGGTCTGCACATCGATGCGGTGCGCGCGCCCGACCAACTGCTGCATGTGCTCGATCGCCTGCCCACCTACAAGATTCTCTCGGTGGGCCTGGTCAATGGCCGCAACGTCTGGCGCTGCGAGCTGGAGCCGGTGCTCGCACAACTGCAAGCCGCCCAGGAACGCTTTGGCGACAATCTGTGGGTCAGCAGTTCCTGCTCGCTGCTGCACAGTCCGGTGGATGTGGAGCGTGAAGACAAACTCGATCCGGAGCTCAAAAGCTGGCTCGCGTTTGCGGTACAAAAGTGTGGCGAAATCGCAGTGCTTCGCGATGCCTTGAACGATCCACAGGCGCCCAAGGTGCAAGCCGCCCTGGCCGAGAGCCGCGCCGTCCAGCTCAGCCGCGCCGAGTCGCCGCGCATCCACAAGGCCGACGTTCAGGCACGTGTCGCGGCGATCGGCCCGGCGGACAGTCAGCGTCATTCGCCGTTTGCCAAGCGCATCGAACAGCAGCGTGCACACCTGAAACTGCCGGCGTTCCCGACCACCACCATCGGCTCGTTCCCGCAGACCGCTTCGATCCGTCTGGCACGCCAGGCCTTCAGGCAAGGCAAGCTGTCGGCCAATGACTACACCGATGCCATGCGCCACGAAATCCGCCACTCCGTGCAGATTCAGGAGCGCCTGGGGCTGGATGTGTTGGTTCATGGTGAGGCCGAGCGCAACGACATGGTCGAGTACTTCGCCGAACAGCTGGACGGCTACCTGTTTACCCGTTTCGGCTGGGTGCAGAGCTACGGTTCGCGCTGCGTGAAACCGGCGATCATTTACGGCGACCTGAGCCGACCGAACGCCATGACCGTCGACTGGATCACTTATGCACAGGGCCAGACCGACAAGGTCATGAAAGGCATGCTCACCGGTCCCGTGACCATGCTGATGTGGTCGTTCCCCCGTGAGGACGTTTCGCGCAAAGTCCAGGCGCAACAATTGGCCTTGGCGTTGCGTGACGAAGTGCTGGACCTGGAAGCTGCCGGCATCAAGATCGTGCAGATCGACGAAGCCGCCTTCCGTGAAGGCCTGCCGCTGCGCCGGGCGCAATGGCAGGAATATCTGGACTGGGCGGTGGAGGCGTTCCGTCTGAGTGCCAGCGGTGTGCGTGACGAAACCCAGATCCACACCCACATGTGCTACAGCGAATTCAACGACGTGATCGAAGCCATCGCGGCCATGGACGCGGACGTGATCACCCTGGAAACCTCGCGTTCCGACATGGAGTTGCTGGAGGCCTTCAACGCGTTCGACTACCCGAACGACATCGGTCCGGGCGTCTATGACATCCACTCGCCACGGGTGCCGGACACCGCCGAGATGGTCAAACTGATGAGCAAAGCCGCGAAACGCATTGCGGCCGAGCGTTTGTGGGTCAATCCCGATTGCGGTCTGAAAACCCGCGCCTGGCCGCAAACCGAAGCGGCGCTGGTCAACATGGTGGCGGCGGCGCGACAGTTGCGCAGCCAATTGGCCTGACCGCTGCCCACCTGTAGGAGCGAGCCGGCTCCGGGCGGCGCTCCTACAGGATTTTGCGGTGTTTAGAGTTCGGAGAAGTGTTTGATCCCCAGCGGTTTGCCGATGTCGCCGCGCCAGATCGCTTGCACGTGGGCACCACTCTCAGCCTGGGCCTGCTGCCATTGCAGGCCGAGGTTGCGTTGCTCCGGCAGTTTCAAATGACCTTTGACGAAATCGTTGAACGCAGGTTTCGCCGAGCTGTAGTGGAAATGTGCATACCACAAGGTCTGAGGAGACTCGCCGCGCACATCGCGAACCTCGTACTCCTGGAGGAAATCCCTGCGCCCGTCCGCGCGTTTACCCAGATCGCGCAGGCCGCCCTCCTTGCGGATGTCGACCACCCGTTGTTCGAGCAGATAGTCCAGATAACCCTCGGTCGGAGTTTTGCTCTTCAGGGTCTGGTCAATTCGCAGCGTGCGGCCGGCTTGGGACAATTCGTTCGCGCGATTGCGCAATTGCAGGGCGACCGTCTCCGTGGGTGACAGCCGTTCAATGGCCTGGGCCCGCATGTTCAGTTCCGCGGCCTCACGGGTCATCATGTGCTCCAGATCGACCGGCAACATGTCCTGCCGGGCGTAGCCGTCGACTTTGGTTTTGTAGGCGTCCACGGCGCCAAGTCGTTTCCTGGCCTCCACCAGCAACGGTGTGATATCGGTCGCCAGCTCCGTTGGCACAGCAACCACGGGTTGACTGAGGTGATATTTGCCGCTTGAGGAGCGGGGTAACCAGGTTTCCCTGTGACCATCGACCCCCTCGATGGTGAAGCGCTGTTGTCGGGTCGCGGCATCTGTGCTGGCTACGCCGATGAGCAACTGGTTGTCTTCGGTCTCGAACAGTTGCTTTGCGGCGCTTCCCGGTTTCGCGGTGCTGGATGGGCGTGTCTTGATGGCATGACGAGCCGACGCTTCGACTTTTTCCAGGTTGTCGAGAAACGCGGTGACGTGCTCCAGATCCAGATGCTGCGGATAACCCAGCGACCAGGCGCCAAGGTTGCGACGAAATTCGGCATAGGTCGTCAGGCAGTCTTCGAGCACTTTGTTGCGCTGGGTAATCGTGGCCTGCACTTCAGGCAACTGATGCTGGGTCAGCAGGGCGCGCCCGACCTTGTTGCGGGCCTCTTTCAATTGCACGTGAAAGTAGACCCAGGACTGGTCGGTGACGGCGGTGTAGTGGGTGATGATCTCCAGTACATGCGCCGCTTTCAGGTAGTAGTAATTGGCATCGCTGAATTTATCGTTAACGGTGGCCATTTCCGGGGCCATCTTCGATTTTTGCGTGCGTTGGGTGATCCGGCCGTTCCATCGATTGGCTTCTGTGACCTGTGTGTGAAGCTGGTCATAGTCCTTGAGAAACTCGATTCGTATTTCCTTGCGTTGCGCCATCAATTGCACGTGTGTGGCGGTATCGTTATAGGGCGTGGCGTCCGAACGGGCGATCACCTGATCGATCCGGTCGAGATGTTCCACCAGCCGCTCCTTGGCCAGGCCAACCCGCCGCACTGTGCGATCGACGATGACCCAGGCACAGCGGCTTTGAAAATCTTCGATCTGCGTGCGTTTTCGGCCATGGCTGAACAGCATCAACTCTTCAAGGTTCAGGTACAGCGTCTGTGCAAGCTCGATGTCGTTCACGCAGGCGATATCGACATTGGCGCGAAGGGGGCGGCGCTGGTTCAGATCAAGGCTGAAGTAGTGCTCCAGGGCGGCGTTCGAGCTGTTGGTCTGGGTTTGCAGTCGCCGGGTGTAGGCATCGACGGTGTTGGTCAGGGTCAACTGGCGACGCAGGGCCCGGTCGGCCCACCAGCGCGGCAACCAGCGGCGAATCGCGGCGGGCCACAGTGGGTCGAGGCCGTCAGCCATATGCCCGAGCACCGCGCCGCCACCGGCACCCCCTCCGGCTGTCACGGTGCCGTACACCGCGTAGTGGGTGTTCCAGTCGCCGGCTTCGTCCAGGGCGATGGGTTGTTTGTAGGTTCGGGTGCTCGTGGCGCTCAAGCGCCATTGCGGTGGGTTGTCGGTCAATTCGATGCGATAGAGGCGACCCTGGCTGACCATGAAGTCGCCGTCAGGGTGTCGATAAACGTTGCGATAAAGGCCTTCGGTGCCCGGTTGCAGGCCGGCCAGGGAAATCTCGTGTTCGTATTCATAGCCCCTGAAGCGCTCCAGTGTGCGTTTGACCTGCTGCGGGGTCGACAGCTGCAAGGCGCCCGGGTTTTTCGTCATGGCGCGCAATTGTCGCCCGCGCGTGGCGGCACGCGCTGCGCCGGACGTCGCGCTGGCGCCGGGTAGCACGTCAATGGCAGCGTCGATCAATGACAGCAACACCGCTTCCACCTCGGCCAGCCCATGGCCGACATCGCCGCGCAAGAAAGCCGCGACGGCCAGGTTGGTGCTGTGCCAGGCGTCGTACAGGGCAATGGCCGTGCCGATGAAAGGCACGACGCCCAGCGCCATTTTCAGGTAGTTGAACAGGGCCCCGGAGCGCAGCGCGACGAGTTCCAGATACAAGGCATCGTTGGAACGCGAGGTCGCCCGATGCGCTTCGAGCAGGCGGCCCATGTGAACATTGAGCAGATGCGCAGCCAGGGAGGTGCTGGCGGGCCAAGCGGTGCCGACGCCGATCAGGGCGTCAAAGTTTTTCAGTCGGGCCTGGTTGATCCGGCTGACGTGCCAGGCGAATTCCCCGGTCAGGGCGCGACCGGCCAGGTAGTTGACCATGGTGCTGTTCAGGCATTGGTTGAACAGAAACATCCGCGCCTGGTCGAGGCTGTCGAACTGACGCAGAAAGACCCCGTCGGGGCTGTCAGGCCGATAGAGCAGGGTCAGGCCGCTGATTTGCTCGACGATAAAGGTCACGCCCGCCAGGGTGCTCGGTCCCTGGCCCGGCGTGTCCGTACCGCCCACGGTCAGGTGTGCGGGTAGCAGCACGATGCGCTTGCCGTCGGCCGCAAAGGCTTCACGACTGTTGGCGTCGATGGCGATCTGCAGCACGCGCTGGCCTGCGACGTCGATGTCCTTGGCAAGCACGGCGAACTCGCCTTGCAGTTCAAGCATCAGGCGCCACGGTTCGCTGAGGCATTCACGCCGATGTTCATTGCTGAAGGCCGAGGCTGTCGGGGTGCCCAGGAAGGTCTCGCGGATCAACGACTCATATTTCCCGGCCAGATCGAGCTCGGTCACCAGTTTGCGCAGGTAGTCCTGGGTGATGCCGTTTTTCACCTTCTGCCGTTGCGCCTCGTCAGCGCCGCTGATCTCGACCCGCATCAACGACACGCGCAACCACATCGGCTGATCGATATTGCTTTGCGCCAGTTCGGCGAGGGACAACCGGCTGCGTTGCTCGCTGCCGACCAGTACGCTTTTTTGCGGTGTGCCTGGCGTCGCGCCCTCGATCAGCACTTTTTGCCAGGTGGTGGTGTCGGGGATGTCCAGCAACACCTCGACGTCTTGCGTGAGCCCGAAGTCTTGGCGCAGGCGGGCGTTGATAGCCTTTTTGCTGAAGGTCTCGCGTAGCGGCAGCTCCCGTTCAAGCCATTGATGGGCGCGCTTCATCGCTGCGATGTAGGCGGTGAACAGCGCCTTGAGGCGCTCGCGTTGTGCCGCGGACAGTGTGCTGAGGGACGACGGCAAGCCGGTGGCCAGCAGGACGCTGCGGTGTTGCTCGACGATGTGGGCAAAAGCCAGCTCCCGCGCGGGGGCTGTGGGGACGGTCAGGCGGGCGAGGGTCTGTTCGCGCAGGTTTTCCAGTTCCGCCGCGCGTTGGTCGGCATGGGATGGAAGGGGGTTGGCAGTCATCAGCCGAGCCGCCTGTTGTTCACAGCTGTGCAGCTGGGTTTGCAAGGCGTATTCGAACGGGTTGCCGTTCAGCACCGCGAGTTGGAGGGTTTGCGTGTCGTCGTTGACTGGCCGCTTGAATAGCTGCTGCTCCAGTGCCTGGCGAGAGTCGAACCGTTGCAGGCCGCCGAAGCGTCCGGGCCAGTAGAGCAGCAGACTGTCGCTGGCGGACGGCAACACAGCCGATGGGTGGGCAAACACTAATACGCCGTCCAGTTCCTGAGTCTGCGTGGTGGCGCCGTCGTCCTCGCTGGCTGTCGCTGACAGCACCAGCCGTGCGACCACGCAATCGGCCGGTCGCGGTTGATCGGGTGCGTCAAGTACGGTCGTGAGCCACTGAAATTCATCGTTGCTGATCTGATTCAGGCTCAATTGCAGGTCGGCTTCGGCACGCAGGCCGCTCAGGCGCGCCTGGTAAAGCGCCGCGTAATGGGGCCCAGGCTGGTGGCGAAGTTCCAGCAGTTGCGGAACGTTGTCAGTACCCAGGAGGGCGTTTGCGGCCTCGGTGCTGGCCTGCTCGGCGGCGCGCAGGGCGTCGAATTGCTGTTGCAGGCGCTTTAGGCGTGGGTCGTCGGGCGTGGCAGGGAAGTCCGGGCCCAGCAGGTTCTCCAGTGCCGTTTGCTGTTGCAGTACCGCACTGCGACGCCGCTCAAATGGAATGTCCGGGCTCAGTTGAGCGAACGGGGCGACGTCGTCACTGGCGTCCGGCAAGGACAGGTCGGGGGGCGAGGCAAAAACACTGTCGTTGCGCTGGCGCTCGTCGCCAGCCGTGGCCAGTCGCGCCAACAGGGACTCGGCACTTTTTGGCAGTTCGGGTTTGTCGAGCACGGTGTAGTCGACCGTGACGCGGCGGGTCTCCAGTTGAGGTTGCTGCTGGATCAACCAGCGTTCCAGATCGTTGCGGCTTTCAAAGGTCATCCACGGTACTGGCCGAGACGGCCAATAGAGCATTTGGGTCACCGGTTGGTCGGTATTGCGGGTAATGACCAGGGCGCCCGGCAGTTCGACCGTCACACCGCTGTCGGCCCTGAGCGACAGTGTTTCGACATAAACCAGAATTTCGGGGGTGACTGCTTGCGCGGTCGGGTTGATGAGGTCCAGCAGCACATTGAGCTGTTCGGCATTCAAGGTGCCTCGGGCGAATGCCCATTGGCACGACGCCTCGAAATGCAGGCGATACAGGCCAATGGCCTGTGCCTGGCGTGACCGGTCGGTGCCGCGGGCCCGTGCCTGCCACCAGTCGGCGGTCAAGGGGGCTTGGGGGTTCTGCGCCATGAGTGCCAGCCACTGATCGCGGCAATGATTCCAGCGCGCCGACGCGCTCAGGTACAGGTTTTCGTCGGTACTTTGGGCCAATGGCTGGCCGAGGCCGAAGTCGGCCGGCGGTGGGGTAGTTGTTTCGAGCATGAAGAATGACTCCGATGGGTGAAAAAAGTCGGGGCCATTAGAGGTCGGTCGAGCGGGGGGCGGGTGGTACATAGTTATCGCGTGGTGCTGAAGGTGCCCTGATGACCGTCCGGCACCCTTCATCAAACTGTCATCGAACTGTGGCAGCGCGCTTGAACAAACTTCATCAGACTCGCGCTCTACTGGGGTTCTGCGTTTCGGTGTTTTTCATGCGTGTATTTTTACTTCTGGCCGCATTGTTTTTTGGCCTGCCGTCATGGGCGGCGTCTCGTTGTGACGTCAATGTTCCAACCGAACGGGCGGAGCTGGCGCAGGTGAGCCTGGCCTACCAGAGCATCGGTCGTGCGTCTGATCCGGCGCTGTTGCTGGTGATGGGCCTGGGCGGGCAACTGATTCATTGGCCCGATGAAGTGGTGGTCGCCTTGTGTGAGCAGGGCTTTCGGGTGATTCGTTATGACAATCGCGATGTCGGCCTGTCCACCTGGCGGCAACCGCCGGACGAGGCCAACCTGACCTTCGAAGTGTTGCGCTACAAGCTCGGTTTGCCGGTCTCGGCGCCCTACTCGCTGACCGACATGGCCGAAGATGGCCTGGGATTGATGGATGCCTTGCACATCGATCAATTCCATGTGCTGGGGGCGAGCATGGGCGGAATGATCGCCCAGCATATGGCGGCCATGGCCCCGCAGCGGGTCGAAAGCCTGACCCTGATCATGACCAGTTCCGGGGCCGAAGGCCTGCCCGCGCCGAGTGAGGCGTTGGTGCGGTTGCTGGCGCGTCGTGGCGCGCCCAATCGTGAAGTCGCCCTGGAGCAACAGGCCGACCTGCTGGCGGCGCTGGGCAGCCCGGCAGTGAGCGATGATCGCCAGGCCCTGTTGCATCAGGCAGCCGTGTCCTATGACCGGGCCTTCAATCCTGAAGGGGTGAAACGGCAGATCATGGCGATCCTGGCCGAGCCCAGTCGGGTGGCGTTGCTCAACCGGTTGCGCGTGCCGGCGCTGGTGGTGCATGGCACGGCCGATCCGCTGTTGCCGGTGATGCATGGCGTGCACCTGGCGGCGCATTTGCGTGGCAGTGAATTGATCTTGATACCGGGACTGGCCCACCGTTTCCAGGAGGCGTTCAAGGCGCCGTTGCTGGCGGCGGTGTTGCCGTACTTGCGGGCTCATCGCGAGGACACCTCGCATTGGGCGCAGATCGAGCCGGTGGCCGGACACAACCTCCTGTAACGCTGTAGACGCGGGCTTGCCAGCAATGCCGGCATGTCTGCTGTCCCGCGTCGTCCGGTTCGCTGGCAAGCCGGCTCCTGCAGGGTAAGCGACAGGTGTATCGTTTGAGCTTTACGACCTGTGTCCCGCCAGCGAGGTTTGTGATGAGCAGCCCCTTGAAAATCGATTTTGTCAGCGACGTGTCCTGCCCCTGGTGCGTCGTCGGTCTGTACGGCCTGACCCGCGCCCTGGAGATCCTGCGCGACGAGGTCCGGGCCGAGATCCGGTTCCAGCCGTTCGAATTGAACCCGAAGATGGGCCCCGAAGGGCAGAACATTACCGAGCACATCACCGAGAAGTACGGTTCGACACCCGAGCAGTCACAGAAAAATCGCGAGATGATCCGCGCGCGCGGCGCCGAGCTGGGGTTTGCTTTTCGCACGGACGGCAACAGCCGGATCTACAACACCTTCGATGCCCACCGCCTGCTGCACTGGGCGGCTCTGGAAGGCTTGCAACTGCCGCTGAAAGAGGCCTTGTTCAAGGCGTATTTCAGTGATGGCGGTAACCCGTCCGACCCCGTTCAGTTGGCGCAGATTGCGCAAAGCGTTGGTCTGGACCGGCAGCGGGCCGAGGCGATTCTGGCGTCGGGTGAATTCGCCAACGCGGTTCGCGAAGAGGAACAGCTCTGGCTGTCGCGCGGGGTGAATTCGGTGCCGACGGTGGTTTTCAACGGCCAATACGCGGTCACGGGCGGGCAACCGGTGGAAACCTTCGTCGGGGCGATCCGGCAGATCATGAGCGAAGCGAAGGGCGGAACCGTCAGCTGATCCTGCGCAAAGCGCGGTCTCTGTGGGAGCGAGCCCCACAGAGGGCGGTGTGCTTCCTGGCTCAGCGCACAATCTTGTCCACATGAATCCCGAGTTTTTTCAGCCGGTACCAGAAGCTGCGCTCAGAGATTCCGATCAACTGCGCGGCGGCGGCCTGTACGCCGTTGCTCTGTGCCAGGGCTGCCAGGATGTAGGCCTTTTCGACTTCCGCCAACGCGGCATCCAGATCCGGCGGCACGCTGGCGCCCTCGCTGTGAATGGCGCTGGTGCTGGCTGGCGACGAAGCAAACAGATACGCCGGCAGATCATTGTCTTCAATCACCGCCCCCGAGGCGACGATGGTGGCGCGCTCCACACAGTTTTGCAGTTCGCGGATGTTCCCCGGCCATGAGTAATTGGCCATGGCCTGTAACGCCTCCGGGCTGAAACCGGTAATGCGCTTGCCGGCGGCAGCACCCAGCGTATGGGCGAAGTGCCGGGCCAGCGGGGCGATGTCTTCGACCCGTTCGCGCAGGGCCGGCAGGGGAATCGGGAACACATTGAGCCGATAGTAGAGGTCTTCGCGAAACTCCTTGTTGGCCACCGCGTCCAGCAGGTTTTTATTGGTCGCGGCGATGACCCGCACATCGACCTTGCGCTCCCGGGGATCGCCCACCGGCTCGATCACCCGTTCCTGCAAGGCCCGAAGGATTTTCGCCTGCAACGCCAGGGGCATTTCGCCGATTTCATCGAGGAACAGCGTGCCCTTGTCGGCCTGCTGGAACCGTCCGACCCGGTCGGTCACGGCGCCGGTGAAGGCGCCTTTGCGATGGCCGAACATTTCGCTTTCCAGCAAACCTTCGGGAATGGCCGCGCAGTTCACCGCGACGAAAGGCTTGTCGGCGCGATTGCCATGCTTGTGGATCGCCCGGGCGACCATTTCCTTGCCGGTGCCGCTTTCGCCGGTCAGCAGGATCGTTGCGTTGCTTTCGCGCACTGAGTCGATCGCATGCAGCACCTGCCGGAAACTCGGGCTGTCACCGACAAGGCTGTCGATCTGCTGGTGTTCATCGAGCTCGGCGCGCATGCGCTGGTTGTCTTTGAGAATGTCGCGAAATTGCAGGGCCTTGCTGACGGTGATGTCCAGTTCGTCGATGTCGAACGGTTTGGCAATGTAGTCGAAGGCCCCGTTGCGCATCGATTGCACGGCGTTTTTCACCGTGCTGTAGGCGGTCATGACGATCACCGGCAGCTGCGGGAAACGGCTTTTGATTTCTGCCAGCAATTGCGGGCCGTCCATGCCGGGCATGCGCCAGTCGCTGATCACCAGATCGATGTCTTCGACCTCCAGCACCTTGAGTGCGTGCAGGCCATTGCCAGCGGTGAAGACGCTGATGCCGTTCTGGCTCAACGCCGAGGCGAGCAGGTCGCAGAGCTTGGGCTCGTCGTCGACCACCAGTACGTTATGTGTCATCGCTGTCCTCGTCGAAGTCGGCGCCATTGGCCGGAATGTACAGGCTGAATGTGGCCCCGGCATATTTTTCACTGGCACATTCGATGCGTCCGTCATGACTTTCCATGATCGAGAAGACCTTCGCCAGACCTAGCCCGGTACCAGAGGCTTTGGTGGTGACGAACGGTGTGAAGATGCGTTCCAGCATGTCCGGCTCGATGCCCTGGCCAGTGTCGCCGAAGCTGATTACGGTGTAGGGGCCATCGCGGCTGATGCCCAGGGTAAGGCAACCGCCGTCTGGCATGGCGTCGATGGCGTTGACGATCAGGTTCAGGCCGGCCTGTTTCAGTTGCCGTGCGTCGGCGTAAACCGTGGCGCCGGGGGCCTGATCGTCGATGCGCACGTTGATGTTGTGGCTGGCCAGTTCCGGCGCGCAAAACCCGGTCAGATCATCCACCAGAAGTCGCGCCGATTGCGTCGAGCGCATCGGGGCGCTGGGCTTGGCAAAATCGAGGAAGTCGGTGATCAGGTCATTGATCCGACTGACTTCACTGACCACGTATTCCAGATGCCGTTTGTCGCTCTCGGGCAGATCGGCGCGCCGATGCAGCAGTTGCGTGGCGGTTTTGATGATGCCCAACGGGTTGCGGATTTCATGGGCCAGCCCCATCGCGACTTCGCCCAGCGCATGCAGGCGATCGCGGCGACGCAGCTGCGATTCCAGGTGCTGCAACTCGCCGAGGCGCTCACTCATGTGGTTGAAGGTGCTGCTCAGTTCCGCCAGTTCGTCACCGCCGGTCACCGGCAAGCGTTGTCGGTAGTCTCCGGCGATTACGGCTTGAACGCCGTGGGACAGACCGCGCAACGGTTTGGTCAGGCGCTGCGAGACCAGCCAGCCGACCGTCAGGGACGCCGCCGAGCTGAGCAGGAAAATCAGGATGAACAGATTGCTTTGATTGACCAGGCCCAACAGGCTGCTGTGGCGGAGCAGACCACTGAAGATCACGCCTTGCAAATCACCGTCTTCATTGAATATCGGGCGGTAGATGCCACTGTAGCGACTGGTGAATTGCTCGGTGGGCTGTCTGGTTGCGCGCAGGATCTGTTCGATTTTTTCCGGGACGGCCGGCGGGTGATCTTCGAAGCGCTGGGAGGAGAACACTTCCGAGAAGTCATTGGCCTTGGCCAGGTACAACCGCAGGTCCAGGGAGTGCACCTCGGCCACGCTGGTGAGGAAGCTGCTGTCCAGGAAAGTGGCCACCACCAGTTTGTAACCGACGCCGGCCAGCTCGGTCTCGAAGGTCGAGACCACCGTACCGGTGGTGAGGCCGCCGACTTGCAGGGTTTGCAGGACGGCTTTGGGGGCGATGCTGATCTGCTGGACGATGTCGTCGGAGGCCGTGCTGAAGAGCACTTTGTGATCGCTGTTGCGCACCAGCGCCACCACGTCGATGCCGACGGCGTCGGCGATGTCGGCGGTCAGTTTGTCGTTCTGGCTCGACAGCTGATCGTTGGGCGGGCGCATGTAGCGCAGGAACAGCTGCGCGGCCCGGGCATTTTCCCGCAGGACTTCGCCGATTTCGTCTTCGACGATCTTGGTCGATTCCTGCAGCCAGACACGCACGTTGCTGTCGAAAATCTGCGAAAGGGTGGTGGCTGCGAGTTCGGCGGCGATCATGGTCGGGATCACGCTGACCAGCCAGAAGGCCAGCACCAGTTTGCGTTGCAGGCTCCAGCCGGAAATGGCGAAGGGTCGGGCGTTGGCGGGTTGGTGTTTGGTCATCGGGTTTCGCTTGTCGAAAGCCATGGCGGGACAAATCTTGAAGCCTGGTGTAATACAGTAGCCGACATTACCCCTTCAGTGGCGAGCCGTCTGCTTTCGGGCTCGCCACGGGCTCAGGCCAGTTGCCGATACTCCCCGTGTGGGGGCTGTTGCACGGAATGTTGCTCGATGAAGCGCTGCTGGATGAAGTCCACGCTCAGTTCGATCACCCGGTGGTATTGCAGGTCGACCGTGATCATGTGATAGCAGTCGTCCAGCATGACCTTGATCACCGGCCCGCCGAGCTTGCGTTCGACATAGTCGGCGTTCCAGCGGCTGGTGATGTCGTCCTCCAGGGAGTGCACGACCAATGTGGGTGTGGTGATCGACGGCATGCGTTTTTTCACCACGGCATTGAGTCGGTGCAGTTCGCGCACGGTCACGCCTTCCATGGTCAACAGACCGGCCTGGCTGCTTTCGCCTTCTTTCATCTGGCGTTCGACGATCGCTCGCAGGCGTTCGTTCTTGATGCCATAGGGCGGTTTTTCTTCGAAGCTGCACAGGTGCACGCCGAACGGGATTCGCATCAGCAAGGGCGTGAGGAACGCCAGTTTGTGGATGCTCCAGCCGTCGTAGCGCAGGGTGGTGGAATACAACATCAAGCCTTCGATTTGCCCGGGGTGCTCGGCGGCCAGGTACATCGACAGTACCGCGCCCATCGACAAACCACCGACGAACACGCGCGCGTGCTTGCGCCGTATACCGACGAAAGTCCTGCGAGCGCTTTCATACCAGTCGCGCCAGCCGGTGGCTTGCAGGTCGGCGTTGCCTCCGCAGTGGCCGGCCAGGGTCGGCACGTAGACCGTGTGCCCGGCTTTCGCCAGGCCCATGGCCACCCGACGGAGTTCCGTCGGGGTGCCGGTGAGGCCGTGGATCAACAACACCGCGACCTCGCCACTGCCGATGACAAACCCGGCGCGGCCTTCGCCCATGTCGATCGCGTCCGGTGATGCCGTCGTGTTCATCGTTTCATTGCCCGGTGCAGCAGGCGATCGAGCAGGGCAATACCGAGGTCGATTTCCGCATAGCTGATTTCCAGCGATGGGGCCAGGGTGATGACGTTCTTGTAGTAACCGCCAACATCAAGGATCAAGCCCAGGCGTTTGCCGTCGATTTCTATGTCGCCCTTCATGCCTTCCTCGACCATGAAATCGAGCGTCGCCTTGTCCGGCGTGAAGCCGTCCGGGCCACAGATTTCGCAACGCAGCGCCAGGCCCAGGCCATCGACGTCGCCGATGATCGGGTAGCGTTTCTGCAGGTCTTTCAGGCCTTCAAGGAAGTACTTGCCCTTGTTCATGACCATCGCGCCGTAGTCGACTTCGCTGGTCATCTTGAACATTTCCAGACCCACCGCCGTGCCCAATGGGTTGGAGGCAAAGGTCGAGTGGGTGGAGCCCGGCGGGAAGACTTTAGGGTTGATCAGCTCTTCTTTGGCCCAGATGCCGCCCAGCGGATTGAGACCGTTGGTCAGGGCCTTGCCGAAGACGATCACGTCCGGTTTGACGTCGAAGTGCTCGATCGACCACAACTTGCCGGTACGGTAGAAGCCCATCTGGATTTCGTCGACCACCATCAGGATGCCGTGCTGGTCGAGCACCTGCTTGAGTTCGCTGTAGAAGTTCATCGGCGGGATCACGTAGCCGCCGGTGCCCTGGATCGGCTCGACGTAGAACGCGGCGTACTCGCTCTGGCCGACTTTCGGGTCCCAGACGCCGTTGTATTCGGTCTCGAACAAGCGGGCGAATTGCTGCACGCAGTGGCTGCCGTACTCTTCCTTGGTCATGCCTTTGGGGCCACGGAAGTGGTACGGGAACGGAATGAAGTTGGCGCGCTCGCCGAAGTGGCCGTAGCGGCGGCGATAGCGGTAGCTGGAGGTGATCGACGAGGCGCCGAGGGTGCGGCCGTGATAACCGCCTTCGAAGGCGAACATCAGGCTCTTGCCGTTGGTGGCGTTGCGCACGACTTTCAGCGAGTCCTCGATGGACTGCGAACCGCCGACGTTGAAGTGTACGCGACCGTCGAGGCCGAACTTCTTCTTCGCGTCCACGGCGATCATTTCCGAGAGCTCGATCTTGCCTTTGTGCAGGTATTGGCTGGCGATCTGCGGCAGGGTGTCGATCTGCTGTTTCAGCGCATTGTTCAGGCGCGGGTTGGCGTAACCGAAGTTGACCGCCGAGTACCACATTTGCAGGTCGAGATAGGCCTGGTCACTGGTGTCCCAGACGTAGGAGCCTTCGCAGCGACTGAAAATGCGCGGCGGCTCGATGTAGTGAACGGTGTCGCCGTAGGAGCAGTACTTGGCTTCCTTTTCCAGCAAAATTTGGTCTTCGGCAGTCGCGATTCGAATATCAGACATGGTGGAAAAGTTCCTGTGTTTCTGTGTTGAAAGAGGTGGCGTTGGCGGCGTTTGCATTGGGTAAAAGGGCCAACATTGCCGGTAGTTGCGCGAAGCTGTCGAAGCGCGCAAAGGCAATGCCGTTGCGCTCGCAGTGCTCGGCCAGGCGATCCTTGGCGAACACGAAATCGGCGGTGGCAGCCACGCACATGTCGGACTGACCGTCACCGATCACCAGCACACGCTTGGCCTTGGGCGTGGATTTGCATTTGCAGTTGCCGGCAGCGGCGCGGCAGGCATCGTTGGCGTACGGGAAGTCGATGCGCCAGCTGTCGTGATCGACCTGACGCAAGCGGTTGGCGAGGATCGGCAGGAGGCTGACGTAATTGCGCGCCAGGATGCGCGCGATGCCTTGTTCGATGCCGTCGCTGACCACTTCCAGGGACGCGCCGAGGCCGATGACGTGGTCGACGAAGTCAGGAAAGTCCTGGTCGATTTCGATGCTGTCGAAGAAGTCGAGCAGTTCGGTCGGGGTGGCCTTGACCAGCGCGAGCTGGCGGCTGAGGCATTCACGGGAGCCGATGTTGCCTGTCAGCCACTCCTCTTCGATCGCTTCCCAGCTCGGGTCGGCGAATCGTTGGAGGATGCTGTCGATCACGTCGGTGCGGGTGATGGTCCCGTCGAAATCACACACGATATGCCAGTCAATCATCTGTTGTACCTATTAAGCGTTTCGCGCTGTTTGCGCTTGCCAACGGGGTACAGCAGAGACCGTGCCAATTGTGTCCGGCCCAGCATGGCGGGGGTTCTGGTCCGTGTTCGAGAAGAGGAAGCTACAATTTTTGTAGGTTGCTACAAACAACATGAGTGCTTGCCTGATGGCGTCAATTCAGGGATTGATGCGCGCATGTACCGTATAAGGAATTACCTCATGTCGAGGATTACCGTTGCGCTCTTTACCGCGCTGACCTGTCTTTCCATCAACGCCAACGCCGATAGCCTCACGGGTGAAGCCGGGCTGGGCCTGGGCTATCAACCCCATGACCCGACCGGCAGTCGATACGAAACCAAGCCGATACCTTACCTCGATCTGGACTGGGGCGATGTCAGTCTCAGCACTGATGACGGATTGACCTGGAGTGCCTTCAAGGCCAACGGATTCAGTGCCGGGCCCTTTGCGAACTACCTGCCGGGTCGAACCGCGAACGGGACGTTGCGCGGCCTGCGCGATGTGCCGGATATGGCCGAGGTGGGCGGGTTCGTGCAGTACGCCCCGGCTGATTTCTGGCGGGTGTTTGCGTCGGTCGGCCAGGCAGTGGGCGGCGGCAGCGGGCAGGGTGGGGTGCTGGGGCGGGTCGGTGGCGAGGTGGGTTATCCGCTGGGCGGCGGGGTGATCGGCAGCACGAACCTGACGGCGCACTTCGCCGATGCCCGACAAACCCAGACTTACTTCGGCGTCAGCAGCGATGAGTCACAGGCTTCGGGGATTCGTCGCTACAACGCCGGCGGCGGGTTGCAGAACGTGGCGCTGACCCAGAGCTTCGAGTTTCCCCTGGCCGCGCATTGGTCGCTGCTGACCAGCGCGAGCTGGATTCATCTGACGGGGTCGGCGGCCGACAGCAGCATTGTCAAGGCCGTTGGCGATACCAATCAGGGTGAAGCGCAGGTGGCGATAGCCTACAAGTTCAAATGAGATTGTGTGGCGAGGGAGCGTGCTCCCTCGCCACACACGTTGCGGTGTCTTCAGGTTTGCTCGCCCTCGGCCAGCAACGCCACCCCACCCATGATCACCGCCACCCCGACCCAGTGCAGCACACTGATCTGCTCGCCCAGCCCCAGCCACGATCCCAGCAGTACCCCGACAAACACCAGTGAACTCAGGGGAAACGCCAGGGAGAGACTGCTGCGTCGCAGGATCAGCATCCAGACGAAGAACGCCCCGATGTAGCAGCCGATCGCCACCCACACCCCGGGATTGTCTGCCACGGCCAACAGCCAATGCAGGGAGAATTCCATCTGTCCGAGTTGATCGCCGCCGACTTTGCTGGCGATCTGGCCGGCGCTTTCGAAGCTGATCAGCAATGCCCAGAGAACGAGGGTGCCGAGCCGTTCGTGCAGCCAGTCAGTCTTGCTGCCGATCATCGATTGACCCTCATCCATGGCCGACACACACGAGCATCACGCCCGCCGAAATCACCAGCGTACCCAGCCAGCGACGGCGACTGACGGTTTCACCGAGGACCAGCTTGCTCGCCAGCACCACGCCGCAGTAGGCCAGCGCCGCTGCCGGAAACAGCAGGCTCAGCGGTGCCCGGGACAGGGCTTCGAGCCAGACCAGAAACTCGACCACAAAGGCGCCGATCCCGCACCACAGCAGCGGCGCATTGAATACCTGGCCCCAGAACGCATTGAGGCGAAAGCCGCCTTCGAGCTCCGGCAATCGGTCCAGGCCGAGCTTGAAGCAGAGCTGGCCAATGACGTCCATCACAATGGAACACGCCACCAGCATGATCACGGTGAAAGTCATGGGTGAGGTGCCTTTCGATTTGCAATAACGATGTTCACAGTCAGGATTCACCCTTTAGCGGACGCCCTCCGAAGGTTCATCCGGCATGCAGGCCGGGGGAGAGGGCTTTTGGGGGTAAATGCAAGGGATGGGCCAAACCCGGGACAACCCTTGTAGGAGCGAGCCTGCTCGCGATGGACGTAAACGTTGACGCAGGCTGCCTGGAACACCCCATCGCCTGCAAATACATCGCGAGCAGGCTCACACCCATAGGGGGGGGCAGGTGTGAGGGCGAACCAGCACGGTCACCGCCATCAGCTTCGTCACCGCCGCGCCCAGGGTTGCCTTGAGCATCAGATCCATCAGTGACTCAGCCCGTACTTCTTCACTTTGTCGAACAAGGTGGTCTTGGCCATGCCCAGTTCCTGGCTGGCCTGGGTCAGGTTGCCGCCGCTGCGTTGCAAGGCGTCGCCGAGCAGGTTGCGTTCGAAGGCTTCCACCGCTTCGGCAAAGGCCAGGCCCTGATTGCCGGCGCTGGCACCGGGTTTCTTGAAGGCTGGCAGACCCAGGGCAAAGCGCTCGGCGACGTTGCGCAGTTCGCGCACGTTGCCCGGCCAGTCGTGGCTCATCAGGTTGGACAGGGTCTGGTTGTCCAGTTCCGGCGCGGCACGGTCAAAGCGCAGGGACGACTGCTGCAGAAAATGCTCGAACAATTGCAGGATGTCTTCGCGACGTTCGCGCAACGGTGGCAGTTCCAGGGTGACCACGTTGAGGCGGTAATACAGGTCGCTGCGAAATTCCCCGGCCTTGCTCGACTCGACGAGGTCGGACTTGGTCGCGGCAATCACCCGGCAATCGACCGCCACGCTCTGGTTCGAACCGAGTCGCTCGAGGGTACGCTCCTGCAACACCCGCAGCAGTTTGATCTGCAAGGGCAGGGGCATGCTTTCCACTTCATCGAGGAACAGCGTGCCGCCGTCGGCGTGCTCGATCTTGCCGATGCGCCGCTTGCCCGCGCCGGTGAAGGCGTTGGCTTCATGGCCGAAAATTTCACTTTCGAAGAGGTTTTCCGGCAGGCCGCCGCAGTTCAAGGCGACGAACTGCTTGCTGTGGCGACGGCTGAAATCATGCAGGCAACGGGCAACCAGTTCCTTGCCGGTGCCGGTTTCGCCTTCGATCAGCACGTTGGCTGAGGTATCGGCGACGTTGGCGATCAACTCGCGCAGATTCTGCATGGCCGGCGAGCGACCGATGATGCGCCCTTCGAGGGAATCGCGTTCGGCCAATTGCCGACGCAGCGACGTCACCTCCCGCGCCAGGCTGCGTTGTTCCAGGGCGCGGCGGGCCACGTCCACCAGACGCTCCGGGGAAAAGGGTTTTTCCATGAAGTCGTAGGCGCCTTTCTGCATCGCGCCGACGGCCATCGAGATGTCGCCATGACCGGTGATCAGCACCACCGGCAGGCTGCGGTCGCGGGCCTTGAGCCGGTTCAACAGTTCCAGTCCATCGATACCCGGCAGGCGAATGTCGCTGATGACGATGCCGGCAAAATTGTCGCCGACCCGCTCCAGGGCTTCTTCGGCGCTGCCGACGCCGATACAGGGAATGTCTTCCAGGCTCAGCGCCTGCTGGCAGCCGAGCAGCACATGGGGGTCGTCTTCGACAATCAGCACACTAAGGTCGTTGTTCATATTGGCTCGGCAGGTGTGGGGCTTACCAACGGTAAACTGAGGACGAAAGCGGTACCACCGCTGGCGGGGTGTTCGACGCCCAGGTGCCCGCCAGTGGCGGCGGCCAGGCTCGCGGAAAGCGTCAGGCCCAGGCCCAGCCCTTGTTCGCCGGGTTTGGTGGTGAAGAAGGGTTCGAACAGGTGCTTGCGCGCTTCGGCATCGATACCGTGGCCGTTGTCCCTGACGCGCAGTCGATACTTGCCCTCGAACACTTCACCTTCGAGCCACAGCTCGGGTTGCGGCTGCGCCTGCATGGCATCGAGGGCGTTGCCAATCAGGTTGACCAGAATCTGCTCCAGGCGCGTCTGGTCGATCTGCAGTTGTACGTCGTCGAAATGGTGGTGCACCTGCAGATGGGCATTTTCCACCCGCCCGCCGAGCAGTTGCAAGGCAGCTTCCACGGCTTTGCCGAGGCCAGCCTGGCCCTTGTCGTCACCGCGTCGGGCGAAGGAGCGCAGGCTGGCGGTAATCCGGCCCATTCGGTCGATCAGCTCGTTGATGGTCTTGAGGTTGGTGCTGGCCACGTCCAGTTGACCGCGCTCCAGAAAGCGTACGGTGTTGCCGGACAGGGTGCGCAGCGCCGCCAGCGGCTGGTTCAGTTCGTGGGCGATGCTGGTGGACATCTGGCCGATGGCGGCGAGTTTTCCGGCCTGCACCAGTTCATCCTGGGCGCGGCGCAAGGTCTCTTCGGCTTGACGTCTTTCGCGGATCTGGCCCTTGAGCCGTTCATTGCTGGCGCGCAGGTCGACGGTGCGTTCGGTAATCCGACGCTCCAGTTGATTGTTGGCTTCCTGCAAGGCCTCGCGGGCGGCGAGGCGGGTGGAAATCACCTTGCGCCGTTCGTTCCAGGCGATCAGCAGGAACGCCACGAGGGCGAAGGCCACCGCCACCAGAACGCCCTGATTGATCGCTTCTCGGCGCAAATCCTGCAGCGGCGTGAGCAGGGTGAAATTCCATGGGGTATCGCTTAACGGCCGGGTCTGCGCCAGATAGCTGATGTTTTCTTTATCGGAGTCCAGCTCGCTGTTGGCGGGAAAGGTCAGTTTTTCCACGCCTTCGGACAGGGTTTCCCGGGCCAGGGGTTGCAGTTCGTTCAACGGGAACCAGTAGTACTGCAGGCTGCGGGCCAGTTTTTCCTTGGTCTCGTCGCTCAGCGGCACCACGGATTTGAGTCGCCGCGCCGGGTCGCTGGACAGAATGATGATGCCGTTCTCGTCGCTGACGAAGGCTTCCAGGCGCGCCCGCTGCCAGCGCTCTTCCATGGCTTCGAGGCGAACCTTGACCACGGCCACGCCGATGATCTTGCCGTGTTCTTCCAGGCCGTGGGCCAGGTAATAACCGGGTTCGCCGTTGGTGCTGCCGATGCCATAGAAACGCCCCGGCTGGCCGCGTACGGCATTCTGGAAATAGGCACGGAAGGACAGGTCTTCACCCAGGTAGCTGTCGACATCGCGCCAGTTGCTGGTGGCCATGACGCGACCGGTGGTGTCCATCACATAGATGGCCCGACTGCGGCTGCGCCGGTTCAGGCCTTCAAGGTAATCATTGACCGTTTGCCGGTGCTCCGGGGTCGGGTCGGCCAGCAACTGCGAGACACTGGATTCGAGTTCCAGCAGGCTGGGCAGGTAGGTGTATTTGCTGATTTCGCTCTCGACGGCACGGGCGTGCAGTTCCAGCTGACGCTGGCCGTTCTCGCTCAGGCTGCGAATGCCGTAGTGCTCACTGAGCCAGAAGCCGACATAACCCAATCCGATCATCAGCGCGATGATCAGCGGCGGCAGGAACAAATGACGAATCAGACGGGGTTTCACGGCGAGTGATGGCGGCGGGGCGCGATAGGGATTGGGGTCGCATTTCATCACAGATGCCTTGGGTCAACCAGCATGGCAACGTGCTTGCTCTGGTTCCTGCCGAACGAAGAACCTGTGGCGAGGGAGCTTGCTCCCGCTCGGCTGCGAAGCAGTCGTAAAACCGATGAATGCGGGTGTCAGAAAAATTGCATTTACAGGTTTCGGGGCCGCTGCGCGACCCAGCGGGAGCAAGCTCCCTCGCCACAAGGAGCAAAGCCAGTTGCTGATTAGTGCTGCAGAATCTTGTTCAGGAAGTGCTGGGTACGCTCGGCACGGTGGTTGATGTCGCCGAAGAACTCTTCTTTCTTGCAGTCTTCGATGATCTTGCCGGCGTCCATGAAAATCACCCGGTCGGCAACTTTACGGGCGAAGCCCATTTCGTGGGTCACGCACATCATGGTCATGCCTTCGTGGGCCAGTTGCACCATCACGTCGAGCACTTCGTTGACCATTTCCGGGTCCAGCGCCGAGGTCGGTTCGTCGAACAGCATGACGATCGGGTCCATCGCCAGCGCCCGGGCAATCGCCACGCGCTGCTGCTGACCACCGGACAGTTGGCCGGGGTGCTTGTGGGCGTGGGCCGAAAGACCGACGCGCTCAAGCAGTTGCAGGCCTTTCCTGGTGGCTTCTTCCTTGCTGCGGCCCAATACCTTGATCTGCGCAATGGTCAGGTTTTCGGTGATGGTCAGGTGCGGGAACAGCTCGAAGTGCTGGAATACCATGCCCACACGGGAGCGCAGTTTCGGCAGGTTGGTCTTCGGGTCGGCGATGGAAGTGCCATCGACCACGATGTCACCCTTCTGGAACGGTTCCAGGGCGTTGACGCATTTGATCAGGGTCGATTTGCCCGAGCCGGACGGCCCGCAGACCACGATCACTTCGCCTTTTTTGACCTCGGTGCTGCAGTCAGTCAGTACCTGGAAGTCGCCATACCACTTGTTGACATTCTTGATAGAGATCATACGGCAAACCTTTTTTGCAGACGCTTGACCAGCTGCGAGGCGGCAAAGCTGATGATGAAGTACACGAGACCTGCGAAGATCAGGAACTCATTGGAACGGCCAATGATGTCGCCACTGGCGCGCGAGGCATTGAGGAAGTCCACCAGGCCCACCGCATAAACCAGCGACGTGTCCTGGAACAGGATGATGCTCTGCTGCAGCAACAGCGGGGTCATCTTGCGGAACGCCTGGGGCAGGATGATCAGGCGCATCATCTGGCCATAGGTCATGCCCAGCGCCTGGGCTGCTCCCATCTGGCCCTTGGGGATCGACTGCACGCCGGCCCGGACGATTTCGCAGAAGTACGCCGCTTCGAACATCATGAAGGCCACGATGCACGAGGCGAACGCGCCGATCGGGGTGTCTTCGCCGGTGATCCAGCGCAGCACGAATGGCACCGCCAGGTAGAACCAGGTGATGACCAGCAGCAGCGGGATCGAGCGGAAGTAGTTGACGTAGGCACCGGCCAGGTTCGACAGCAGTTTGCTGTGGGACAGACGGCACAGCGCCAGGAGGGTGCCGAGGATGATCCCGCCGATGACGCCCAGCGCCATCAGTTGCAGGGTCATGATCATGCCGTTCCACAAGCCTGGCAGGGACGGGATGATGCCCGAGAAGTCGAGTTCCATTATTTACCCCCCACGGAGATCAGGCCCGGTACGGCGACTTTCTTCTCGACCAGACGCATCAGCAACATCAGGCTCATGTTCAGGGTGAAGTAAATGAGCGTTGCCAGGGTGAAGGCTTCGAACAGGTTGGCGGAGAATTCGGCGGTCTGTTTGGTCTGCGCCAGCAGCTCCATCAGACCGATCAGCGAAGCCACGGAGGTGTTCTTGAAGACGTTCAGGAATTCCGAGGTGAGGGGCGGAATGATGATCCGGTAAGCCTGCGGCAGCAGCACGTTCCAGTAGATCTGCGGCAGCTTGAAGCCCATGGCGCGGGCCGCGGATTCCTGGCCTTTGGGCAGGGCCTGGATACCGGTGCGCACTTGTTCGCAGACGCGAGCGGTGGTGAACAGGCCCAGGCAGACGACAACGCTGAGGAAGGCCGAGGTCGTCGGGTTCAGGTCCTGCTTGTACCAGTCTTGCAGGTTCTGTGGCAGCAGGTCCGGCACCAGGAAGTACCAGATGAACAGCTGAACCAGCAGCGGCACGTTACGGAAAAGCTCGACGTAGCAGGTGGCGATGCCCGATACGATGCGATTCGGCACGGTGCGCATGACGCCCAGAATCGAGCCCAGTGTGAGGGCGATGATCCAGGCCACGATGGCGATGGCGATGGTCCAGCCCAGACCGGCGATGTACCAGTCGAGATAGGTCTCGCTGCCCACGCCGGTGGACTTGAAGAACACGCCCCAGTCCCAGTTGTAATTCATTAGGGTCTCCCCTCGGATTCGATCGATGTACAAGTACCCGCCTGGGGAAAGCTCCGTTCCCGCCCGATCCGGTGACCACAGGGGTCAGTTCGATCAGGCACACGCGATCGGCTCGACAGCCACCGGTTCGAGTGCTTCCAGAAATGCCAGCAGGGAATGACAACCTCCCGAAAGGGCCGAGGCCCTCCCAGGAGATAAGGTTAGTCAGAAATCAGGATTTCTTGTCGTCAGCCGCTTTGTCGGTCGGGTTGGCGATCAGGGCCTTGAGCTCGTCGCTCATCGGGAAGTTCAGATTCACGCCTTTAGGTGGGACAGGCTGCAGGAACCACTTGTCGTAGATCTTGTTGATTTCGCCCGAAGCGTAGGTGGCCTTGATGGCGTCATCGACGACCTTCTTGAACGGCTCGTCACCCTTGCGGACCATGCAGCCGTAGATTTCGTAAGACTGTGGCGTCCCGGTCACGGCCCAGTCGGCCGGCTTTTTGGCCTTGGCCATTTCACCCGCCAGCAAGACGTCGTCCATCATGAAAGCCACTGCGCGGCCGCTTTCCAGCATCTGGAAGGACTCTCCGTGGTCTTTGGCGGAGATGACGTTCATGCCCATTTGCTTGTCGGCGTTCATCGACTTGAGGAGGCGCTCGGACGTGGTACCGGCGGTGGTCACGACGTTCTTGCCTTTGAGGTCGTCGAAATCTTTGTAGGGCGAGTCTTTCTTGGCCAGCAAGCGGGTGCCAACCTCGAAGATGCCCACGGAGAAGTCAACCTGCTGCTGACGTTCCACATTGTTGGTGGTGGAACCGCACTCGACGTCGACGGTGCCGTTCTGCACCAGCGGGATACGGGTTTGCGAAGTGACCAGGTTGTATTTGACTTGCAGGTTAGGCAGGTCCAGGTCTTTTTTGATGGCTTCGACGATTTTCAGCTGAATGTCGTGGGAGTAGCCCATCGGTTTGCCGGAGGCGTCTGCGATGTAGGAAAACGGAATGGAAGCGTCACGATGCCCGAGGGTGATCACACCGGACTCTTTGATCTTCTTCAGGGTGCCGGTGAGTTCGGCGGCAAAAACTGGCGTGCTGATCAGAGCGGCAGCAATGGCTGCGCCCAGGATATGGGGAACGATGCGCATCAAAATTTCCTCGACATTGTTTTTTTTATGGAGCCCGTTCATCGGCCCTTTTGTGCTGCGGATACCTGACGGTTCCTGAAGTATTGGCACCGCAGGCATTCGTCGAGGAAGTGTAGAGCATGACTCATGCCAGGCCAGGCTAAACGATTCAAGCTATTGATTTATAAGGAAATTAAATTGTTTTTCCGGATTTTTCAGCGCTAAATAATCCGGTTAACCGAACTGACCGGTGAGTCGCGTTCGGAAAACCGAATGGTGAGAGGGCGCAACCGGTAATCAGGTGTATTTGCGCTTGTCTGGCGCTGGCGGGAAGTACTGGTACAACCAGGTTTCACTCAGCGTGCGGTCATGGGTGCGGATGAACAGGCGCAGTTCCACGGGATCCACGCTGTCGTTGGTCGGGTACCAGTCGAACGTGATGCGGTAGCCCTTGATCTCATCGAGCACCAGCACGTTGAAGTCCTTGACCTGGCCATTCGAGCAGGTCACCACCGGCTCGATGCCCGCGCCTTCCGGCAAGCGGTCCAGGCCACCTCCGGTGAAGTCCACCGCGAAACGCCGGGCCCAAACCTCCGGGTAATGCTCGCCCGGTGCCCAGCCCTCGGTGAAACCACCCATGCCCGAACGCGTTGCGTTGACCCGCGCCAGCGGTGTGCCCACGGGCGGCAGGGCGCTCCAGTAGAGCTTGTAGCCGTAGTTCAGCGAATCACCGGGCGCCACCGGTTTTTTCGGGGTCCAGAACGCAACGATGTTGTCGAGGGTCTCGCCGGTCGTAGGAATTTCCAGCAGATCGACGGAGCCTTCGCCCCAGGCGGTGGTCGGTTCGACCCACAGGCTCGGGCGCCGGCTGTACCAGTCGACGGTGTCCTGATAACTGGCGAACTCGTGATCGGTCTGCACCAGGCCGAAACCCTTCGGGTCCTTGTCGGCGAAGGCATTGAATTGCAGGGTGGCCGGGTTGTTCAGCGGACGGCAGATCCACTCGCCGTTGCCGCGCCACATCGCCAGGCGATCGGAGTCGTGGATCTGCGGGTGAATGGTGTCGCACATGCGGCGTTCGTGGGTGCCGCAGCTGAACATGCTGGTCATTGGCGCGATGCCCAGTTGTTCGATGGCGGTACGTGCGTTGACGTGGGCATCGACTTCCATCACCACGCGCTCGGCCTGGCAGTCGATGTCAAAGCGGTAGGCACCGGTGGCGCTCGGCGAGTCGAGCAGGGCATAGACCACGAAACGGGTGCTGTCCTTGTCCGGCGTCTCGAACCAGAACTTGGTGAAGTCGGGAAACTCTTCACGCTTTTTGGCGTAGGTATCGATCGCCAGGCCGCGGGCCGACAAACCGTACTGGCCAGTGGCATCCACCGCGCGAAAGTAACTGGCACCGAGAAACGACACCACGTCGTGCTTGTCCAGCTCCGGCGCCTTGAACAGCTTGAACCCGGAGAAACCCAGGTCGCCGGTCAGTTGTTTGGTGTCGACCGTGGTGTTCTCGTAGTTGAACAGCGACGGGCGGAAATGCACTTCACGGGCCATGCGGGTCTTCGGATCGACGCTGTACATGCGCACCGGCTGCTTGAACCCCATGCCGACGTGGAAAAACTGCACATCCAGCTGACCGTTCAATTCATTCCACAGCGAATGATTGCCGTCGTAGCGGATCGCGTTGAAATTCTGCGGGGTCATGGTCGCCAGGGTCGGTGGCAACACTTGCTTGGTGTCCTGATAGCGATTGCTGGCCAGTTGCTTGGCCTGCACTTTCAGCGACTCGAAATCGAAGGCCTGGGCTTCACCATCGGCAGCCCCGGTGGCAGCCCAGGCGCGGGCGGCGAGCAGGCCGGTGGCCGACAAACCGGTGTAGGCAGCGATGGCCATGGAGGCTTTGAGCAAATTCCTGCGGTGCATAAATACAACCTGTCGTGAACAATCCCGCGCCGTTCCTGGCACGTGCTGGATCAGAAATAGGGGTTCGGACATGCCTTCGGCCAAACGCAACGGACTTTAAACAGATGCCGAATAGCTTAAACCGTTCGATGGCAGAGCAAAATTGATTGATGGCACGACGCTAGCGCGGCAATGAAACAAGACGTGTCGGTAAAGATTTCCGACAGTGACGTCTGATTTAGAGGGCATTTCTGCTTTTTTCGACTAATTACTCTAAAAAACGCTTTTCAGCGTCCCGATACTTTCTATTCTGTGGGCATGACCGGTTTATGCCCTTCGGGCCGGTGCGATTCAGTCGGCACAAGAAGGCTGCTGAAAAGGGGTAGGGCGATGCGGTTTTTGAAGTTTTCTATGACGTAGAGAAGGACATCGTCCATGTCGAAAGTACAAGGCATCACCGAAATACTGGGAATCTTTCCGTGCCTGGGCAGCGGGCGGCGAAGGCGCCGATTGAATTCCGAAGAAATGAAACTGGTGGAGCGCTATCGCGAATTGTCGGAGAGCGACCGGATTGCGATGAGGTATCTGGTGGATGCGATGCGCAGTGTTTCGAGGTTTTAGGTAAGAGAATCAAAAGGGCGGACGATGAAGTTCGCCCTTTTGCCAATCGAATCGATTCAGCGGGTGCCGGCTATTGGGAACGGTCGTTGCGTTTGCATCAACTCAGGCATGTCCCGCCACTTGATCCAGGCGTGGTGTTGGTAATGCAGCAAAGGCACCGAGACGCCTGCCCAATTCAAGGCGCTCAGGCTGGGCAGGTTTTCCGACGATGATGCCTGCGCATTGCGCAACAGGGGCACGACTTCGTTGCTCAACCATTGCCTTAGGTGGCGGTTTTCCGGGATGAAATGGTGAACCAGCAGCGCGTACATGCCCGACTCGCTGACCATCAATGCATCGACGACCTTCCCGTCCTTGAGCAAACAAACGCTACGACGCTGATCGGGGTCGAGCTTCTGGATGAGGCGTTCGTTCAATGGTTTGCCCATCAGGCGGCCAAGGTCCTGAACGCAGAACCAGGCTTGATGGTCCTGGATGAAGGCGTGGAGGAATCGGTTGTGGCGGGTGAAGACTGTAGGAATAAAGCAGGGATAAGTGTCAGATGGATTTGATGCGTGTCTGTGCATTGTTCGACTCCATGTTGAAAAAGAGCCGCCACTCATCCTTCGACAGATTGGGGTGGCGGACCGTGCGGCGTTCGAAGTCGGAACATTCTCGATCAACATGGAAGCCGAGAGGCCCGCGCCACACGGCCCGCCATAACACGAAACTGAAAGGCAAAAAAATGCCCCAGCTTGTATGGGGGCGCGGATGCGCCATGTTGATATGTTCCGGCTTCGACTCCGGGTCGCTGATTGTGCAGCGACGGGACAAAGCCTATCGGTCAGGCGCTCGCGGCGCCAAGTCTACTCTGGCGACGCGTAATGTAGGAATCGCGGTTTTTTCCGGAAGGCTATATCTGTAGATACTCTGTTCCCGGTCAAGCTTTCAGCAGGTGCTTATCGCTGAAAAGCTTGGCCGTGTCGAAATCCTCTCCCGAGCGCATGCACGCC
>NZ_JBSSEP010000016.1:0-168708 GCF_054061835.1 Pseudomonas sp. TE12234 | reverse complement strand
GCGAGCAGGCTCGCTCCCATTTTCTTTGTGGTCAAAAATGCCCTGTGGGAGCTGGCTTGCCAGCGATGGCGGTGTGTCAGGCGCCATTGATGTTGGATGGTCCGACCCCATCGCGAGCAGGCTCGCTCCCATTTTCTTTGTGGTCAAAAATGCCCTGTGGGAGCTGGCTTGCCAGCGATGGCGGTGTGTCAGGCGCCATTGATGTTGCATGGTCCGACCTCATCGCGAGCAGGCTCGCTCACATTTTCTTTGTGGTCACAAATGCCCTGTGGGAGCTGGCTTGCCAGCGATGGCGGTGTGTCAGGCAACATCAAAGTTGGATCTGCCGGCCCCATCGCGGGCAAGCCACGCTCCCACAGTTTTTGGCGTTCACAAATCCCGTGTATCCCCTGTGGGAGCTGGCCTGTCGGGTCGCCGCATCGCAGCGATGGCGGCCTGGCAGTTGTACCTCAGTGCCGAACCGGCTCATCCACCGGCAAATGCAGCACTTCGCGCACCAGCATGGCGATGCTGGTCACGCCCATCTTTTCCTTGATCTTGGTGCGGTGCACATCGACGGTTTTCACGCTGATGTTCAGCTCCCGGGCAATCACCTTGCTGGCCTTGCCATCGATCACCAGCATCAACACTTCACGCTCGCGACTGGTCAGCAGCGCCAGCTTGCCTTGCAGGTTCCGGCGCTGCTCCTGATCGGCCTGGGCATGCACGGCGGTCTTCAACGCTGCCTGGATGCGGTCGATCATCTGCTGCGGGTTGTAGGGCTTCTCGACGAAGTCCAGCGCACCGTTCTTCATCGCCGTCACCGACATCGGAATGTCGCCATGGGCCGAGACGAAGATGGTCGGCAGGGTGCTGCCGCGCTGGTTGAGGATTTCCTGCAGCTGAAAACCGCTGGTTTCCGGCATGCGCACATCCAGCACCAGGCAGGCCGGCTGCTTGGGATCGTACTGGTTGAGGAACTCGTCGGCGCCGGCAAAGCACTGCGCCTGCACGCTGACCGACTCCAGCAACCAGGCCAGCGAAGTGCGCAGGTCTTTGTCGTCGTCAACGATGTAAACAATCGGTTTGCGGGTTTCCATCAGGGGCTGCCACGAGAATTTCTAATTATTGTTTTCGCACGCGAGCACGCGCGGCGCACATCGGCTCATCTTTTTTGGAGCCAGTGTGCAGAATACCCACTGTCACCGGCCATGACGATAAAGAAACCACCTAGTCGACTAGCGGAAAGCCAACCTCGGCATGGGGATCGTCAGAATGGTTGCGCCGCGTGCCGGGCCTTAGTCTTGTTCCATCACCTACGGGCCGCGCAATGGCGGTCCTCCTGAAGGAAGGGGCATCGACATGGCCGACCTGAGCCAGCAGCAAATCGAGTTTCGCAACGCCATGGCGCAGCTGCCTGCGGCGGTGAACATCATCACCACCAATGGCCCCGGCGGTCGTTGCGGCATCACCGCCAGTGCCGTGTGCTCGGTGACGGATTCGCCACCCACCGTGCTGGTGTGCGTCAACCGCAACAGCGCCACCCACGATGTGTTCCGCACCAACGGCCACTTGTGCATCAACGTGCTGTGCGGTGAACAGGAAGAGCTGGCCCGCCACTTCGCCGGCATGACCAAAGTGCCCATGGCCGAGCGTTTTGCCTGGGACCTGTGGGACGACGGCGCCGCCGATGTGCCGGTGCTGCGCGATGCCCTGGTGCAGCTGGAAGGGCGAATCAGCGAGTGCAAGGAAGTGGGCTCGCATTCGGTGATGTTCGTTGAGCTGACCAAGGTGGGCGTGCGGGAACCACGCGACAGCCTGGTGTATTTCAACCGCCTGTTTCATCGCGTGGAGCATGCCGGGGCGCATTGTTGATCGACCGGATGGGGGGCCGCTTCGCAGCCCTGCGGGACGGTGCGGCGTTCCGACGAGTTCCCTCGCCACAAATGCGTCTGCTTGAGAGGTGTGTTTAACGGCTGTAGGTGTTACTTGGTGAAAGCTACAGCGGCTTGCGGCATTGCCTACAGGTACGCCAGAATCCGCCGGCTTGTGCGCTTTGGGCCTGGGCTCTATCGTTTTCCGGTCACTGAATAAAACAGTGATCGGGTTTGGTAGCCCTTAGTACGGCGCGCAACGCCAAAGCAGGCAGACGCTGGTTCAGGTCGCTGAAATCTATGGTGGTCATGCGCAGGGCCTCCTTGGGGGCGCCGGTTCCAGTACTCCGGTCTACCAACCTGTGTATGGCCACCACCTTCGTTTGGTAGCGAGAGTGATGGCTCCCATTTAGCAAGTACTGGAGCTGCACTATGTTCAAGGTCACACCCAATCCCCCGGATACCGATCCGACATCACCGAACCCTCACGACCCCACCGACCGCATCCCCTCAGCCGCCGACATCCGCGCCACCCCGCGCAAACTCTGCACGACATTCATCGTCAACCCGGAACTCGATCTGGAAACCTTGCTGGCCCACGCCTGTGAGTCGCTGGCGTCGGCCAATGTCATGACCATGGATCTGGCGGACCGGACGGAAGGCAGGAACCGCAACACCCTGCTGGGCATTGCGCAAGTCATCAACCTGGGGGAATTGGTGGTGAATCGGGCACTGGATCAGCTCGACCCGCCGGAACCTGCGCCCCACAGCTGACCCCTGTGTGGGAGCGGGCTTGCCCGCGATGGCGGACGGTCAGTCGCCGGTGATGTTGAATATGACGGTCTCATCGCGAGCAGGCTCACTCCCACAATGATCTTCAGTGAACGCAAAATGTGTGCGCTGCTGAAATCAAATGTGGGAGTGAGCCTGCCCGCGATGGCGGGGTATCAGGCCTGCAAATATTCCCGAGCCAATCGACAAGCCCGTTCGATCAGCATCGGCGCCATTTCAATCGCCGTCGGTGTGCCCTGGCGGGTATGAATCCAGCCCAGGTAGGTGGTGCCACGCAGCATCAGAAACAGCGCCAGGGTCTGGCGATCCGCCTCGGTCAGCGGCTTGACCGCGTGGTAGCCGGCCAGCAGTGCCGCTTTGATCTGCTCAAAACGCGGATCGTCCAGGCAGAAGTACAAAGCCGTGGCCAGTTCGAACATGTGCCAGCCGAATCCGGCATCGTCGAAGTCGATCAAGCGCAGACGCGGGCCTTCGATCAGCAGATTCTCGGGCACCAGGTCGGCGTGGATCATGCCGAAGTTGCCCAGGTGCCGACCATAGCGGCGCAAGTCCGTGCGCGCCGTGCGCCGGGCCTGTAGCAATAAGTCGCGCTGGGCCTCGCTCAGCTGTTCCAGCTCCCAGAAGCGCCCCCAGAACGGGTTCGCACCGATCAAGCCTTCCTCATCCCAGGCATGCCGCACGAACTCGTCCGGCTGCTGCCACTGGGCCGCATGCAGATGAATGCGCGCGGCCAGCGCACCCGCCTCATTGAACAGAAAATCGATTTCGGTATCGGCCTGCACCCCGGCCTCCGAAGTGCCCGCGGTGGTGCCTGGCAACCAGGCGAGCATGTCGACGTGGCGGTCGCCGAGCTCCTGGTGAGTGACTTCGATCAGGTGGCTTTCATTCTGCGTGCGGATGATCTGCGGCACGGTGATGCCGGCACTGGCCAGTGCTTCCATCCATTGCAGTTCGGAGCGCAGCGCCGCTTCGCCGTGATAGCCATTGCGGTGGATGCGCAAGGCCACTCGCTGGCCGTCGTGGCGGCGCGCGGAGAACACCGCGTTCTCGCGGAATTTGACCAGTTCAATGTCGGCGAACTGGCCGTCCCAGTGCTGCAGGGCATGGCGCGCCAGGTCGTGCAGCCGGGCGACTTGCTGGTCATGGTTCAGAGCATGGAAATCAGTCATGGCAGGGCCTCAAATCGCGCTCAGGGCGTGGTCCAGGGTGTCGACGAAGAGGTCGGCGTGTTCGCGGTTGAACACCAACGGCGGGCGTAGCTTGAGGATGTTGTCGCCGGCGCCGATCTTGCTGATCAGCACACCGTTGTCGCGCATGTCGTTGACCACCTTGCGCGCTTCGAGCCCGGCGGGTTCCTTGCTGGCGTGGTCGCGCACCAGCTCCATGGCGAAGAACAGGCCCTTGCCGCGCACATCGCCAATGATCGAGTGCCTGGCCGCCAGCGCGTGCAAGCGTTGCTGCACGTAAGCGCCGACGCTTTGCGCGTTGTGCAGCAGTTGCAGGTGTTCAATCTCGTCCAGCACCGCCATGCCGACCGCCGCCGCCACCGGGGAACCGCCGAAAGTGTTGAAGTACATCGCGCTGCGCCCGAACGACTCCACCAGCGCCTTGCGGGTGATCAGCCCCGCCAGCGGGTAGCCGTTACCCATCGGTTTGCCCAGGGTGACGATGTCCGGCACTACGCCGTGGGCCTGATGCCCCCACAGATGATCGCCGGTGCGACCGAAGCCGGACTGCACTTCATCGGCGATGAACAATCCGCCAGCGGCGCGGATCAACGCCGCTGCCTTGTTGACGAAGCTGGCCGGCACCCGTGGCAGGCCCTCGTTGGCGAACAGGGTGTCGATCAACAGCGCGGCGGGACGAATGCCCCGGGCCTGCATCGAGGCAATGGCGGCGGCGATATTGGCCGCGTATTGCTCGGCCAGTTGCGATTCGGTGGTGCCGGCCGGCGCGTGGTACAGGCACGGAATCGGCACCGCCCGCGCATGGCTGGCGAAGGGTTCCGGCGAGGGCAGGGCGGTGGTCACTTCGGCCAGTGACGCGGAGTTGCCGTGGTAGTTGTAGTCACTGACGATGAGGCCGGTGCCGCCGCTGGCGAAACGCGCCAGGCGCAGCGCCAGTTCATTGGCTTCGCTGCCGGTGCAGGTGAACATCGCGGTGTCCAGCGGCTCGGCGAAGGTCGCGGTCAGGCGCTCGGCGTAGCGCACCACGTGCTCATCCAGGTAACGGGTGTGGATGTTCAACGTGCTGGCCTGCCGGTGCATGGCCTCGACCACACGGGGGTTGCAGTGACCCACGCACGGCACATTGTTGTACACGTCGAGATAGCGTCGACCGTCGACGTCGAACAGCCAGACGCCTTCACCGCGTACCAGGTGCAAGGGCTTGTCGTAGAACAGCGGTGAGGCGCTGCCGAGGACGCGATGGCGGCGTTGCAGCAGGGTGTCTTCAGGCATGGTCCGGAACCTCGATGGCGTGGGTGCGGCGGGTGCGCAGCAGGAAGTTGAGCAGGCACAGGGTGAAGGTCGCCGCGAGGGCGATCAGCATCATTGTGTCGAGTTGGAAGCAGGCGGCGATCACCACCAGGGTCAGGGCCAGGCCCAGCCAGGCGACCACGGTGCCGCCGGCGAGGGTGAACGGACGGGGCAGGTCAGGCTGGCTGCGTTTGATGCGCAGGTAGGCGGCAAAAATGAACAGGTAGCAAACGTTGAGCAGCAACACCACTGCGAGCATCACCGTGGCCGGGTCGATAGCGGACAACGGCAGGCCGATGGCGCCGATCAGCAGCAGCGCCGGGTAGGGCGTGCCGCGTTTGCCGGTCTTGCCCAGCCACTGCGGGAACAACCCATCGCGGGCCATGGCAAACAGTTGCCGGGAGGCGGCGTAGATCAACGAGAAAAACGTGGCGATCAGGCCGAACACCGCGCCGCAGCCAATCACCTTGGCCAGCCACGAGCCGTCACCGAAGGCATTGCTGCTGGACATCGCCGCGTACAGCGGATCGCCCGCGCTGCCCACCGTTTCAACGCCACCGGCACCGGGGGCGCAGACCAACACCACCAATGCCGTCACCAACAAAGTGCCTACCGCTGCGAGGATGCCGCGGGGCATGCTGCGCCCCGGATCGTTGGCTTCTTCAGCCGCCGAGCCGGTTTGTTCAACGGTGATGAACAACCAGATGGCGAAGGGCACACAGGCGAAAATGCCGCCCAGGCTAATCGCCGGTCCGGCATTGACTGGCATCTTCAGCAGGTTGGCCAGTTCGACATGGGGTGCCATGGCCACGCCGAAGGTCAGCAAGGCAACGACCGCGATGACACCGGCAATGAAGGTCAGGCCCATGGCCTCGCCGACGCCCCGCAGGTGGAAACCGATGATCACCGCGAACAAGGCGATCTTCACCGGCCAGCCACCGAGGCCGAAGATCGACTCGGTGTAGGCACAAATGAAGGTGGCTGCCGCACCGGTGCCGATGGTCAACGCCAGCGCGCACGCCACGCCGACCAGGTAACCCACGAACGGCCCGAAGGCACTTTGCGCATAGACGAATACGCCGCCGGCGCTGGGCAGCGCGGTGGACAATTCCGCCACGCACAGCGCCAGTCCACCGCACAGCAGTGCCATCAACAAGGTGGCGATCAGCATGTTCAGCCAGCCGCCGGCCATCAGTCCGAAGTTCCAGCCGGAAAACTGCCCGGCCACCACCAACGCAATTCCAAGGCCGGCAATCTTGGGCCAGCCCAAAGCACTTTTCTTAAGCACACAAGTCTCCCGCGACCCGAAGGCCGATTTATTGTTTTAGTGAAAATGGAGGGGGTTCAGCGTTGCTCTTCGCCCAACGGCACCCGGCAAGGTCGCGGGTTCTGCCGTGAGTCGGTTTCGATACTACGCGCGGGACACAGCGCGGCCTGTTCGTGCCCATGCCATGTGCTTGGTTGTGGGTGCCAGAATGTGTTGCGTAGAAGCGTTGCCATTGCGGGTGGAGGTGATGGCCTGATCGACGGAACGCCGCCCGGCGCGAGCTCGCTCCCACTCTGGAATTCGGCGCGACACAGATGTTGTGTCTACCAGAGAACCCTGTGGGAGCTGGCTTGCCAGCGATGGCGGACTGACAGGCGACCTCTATCTCAGATCCGGAAACTCCCCACCAACTGATTCAACCGCGCAGCCTGTTGCTCCAGCTCGGTACAGGCCCGCAATGTCGACTGCAAATTCTCCACCCCTCGCTGATTCAGGGTGTTGATCTGCGTGATGTCGACATTCAAAGCCTCGACCACGGCGGTCTGTTCCTCGGTGGCGGCGGCGACGGATTGGTTGACGTTGTCGATCTCGCCGATGCGTTGGGTCACGCTACCCAGACGAGTGCCGGCCAGGTTGGCGATGGTGACGCTTTCTTCGCTGTGCTGCTGGCTCTCGGTCATGGTGATCACCGAATCCCGTGCGCCCACTTGCAGCGCTTCGATCATCTGCTGGATCTCCAGCGCCGAGGTCTGGGTGCGCCCGGCCAGGCCGCGCACTTCGTCGGCGACTACCGCAAATCCACGGCCCGCTTCACCGGCGCGCGCCGCTTCGATCGCGGCATTGAGTGCCAACAGGTTGGTCTGTTGCGAGATGCCCTTGATCACTTCGAGGATCTGCCCGATGTTCACGGTCTTGTCGTTGAGCACCTCAATGTTGGCGCACGACGCACTGATCTTGCCGGACAGCGCGTTCATCACTTCAATGGTGCGCTCCACCACTTGGCGACCGTCCTCGGCCTGTTGCCGTGCGGCGGAGGCTTGCTGCGAGGCGTCGGAGGCGTTATGCGCGATTTCCTGGGCGGCGGCGCCCAGCTGATTGATCGCGGCGGCCACGCTGTTGGTGCGGGTGGACTGATCGTCGAAATTGCTCAGGGATGAATGGGATGCCTCCAGCACCCGCCGCGCCCCCTCGTTGACGCCAAGGGCTGCCGACGACACCTCGCGAATCGAGTGGTGAATGCGTTCGACGAAGCGGTTGAATGCGGTGGCCAACTGGCCGATCTCATCCCGCGATTGCACGGCCAGGCGACGGGTCAGGTCGCCTTCGCCGAGGGAGATGTCCTCCATGACCCGCGTCAGCGCTTGCAGCGGGCGGGTGATGCGTTGCGCGGTGTACCCGATCAACAGCAGGCCGAGCAGGGCCGAGCCGCCGCCCAGCAGCAGTTCCAGTGCGGTGCTTTTCACGCCTTGGGCATCGAGTTGCTGCTGCAGGGCGTTCACCGGTGCCAGCAACACCTCCTGCGGTACACCCACCAGCACACCCCAGGGCGCGGCCCCGGCAATCGGTGGCAGTGGCTCCAGGACCTTGATCTGCTGCGGGTCGACAAACACCTTCGCCTGGCCTTGGCGCAAGGCGTCCATGACCTCGGCATTGTCCATCGGCTGACCCAGTCGGGTGACGTCCTGACTGTTGGCGGAGATCACCCCGCGAGGGCTGACGATGCTGATCTGGCCGTGGCCGTCGAACAATTGCAGCGCACTGGTTTGACTGTCCTTTTGCAGCGCGGCGAGGTTAATGTCGAGGCCGACGACGGCGATGACGTTGCCGTTCTCCAGCAGCGGGAAGGCGACGCTGGTTACCAGTTTGCGGCTGCCGGATGCTTCGTCGAAGTAGGGCTCCAGAACGCACGCCTGGCGGGTATCGCGGGCGCAGGTGTAGAAGGCGTTGTACGGTGCGCCGCTAGGGCCTGGCTCGGTGTTGGCGAGCAGGCCTTCGTCACCGATCACCGCTTGCAACTCGCCCGGTTTGCTTTGCACCCAGTAGAGCGAGAAGCGTCCGGTTTCGTTGCTGCCCAGGTCCGCCTGATTGGCGAAACCGGCGTCGGCACCGTCCAGGGCGTCCGGCTCGAAAATGACGTAAAGCCCGAGCAGGTCGGGCTTGTCGATCAGGGCTTGGTGAAGCTGGGTGCTCAGCGCCTGGCGCAGTTGTGGGCGGGTGAGGGTCCCCTGATGCTGGAGTTGCCTCAGATAAAGCAAATACCGCGACAACCCCTGGCCAAATTCGTGGGTCTGCATGAAGGTGCGTTGCACCTGCATGGCCTGTACCTTGCCCAGGGCCTGCATGTGTTCCCTGGCCGCATCGGCGAGCATTTTGCCGCTGGCCTCGGCCACTTGCTGGCTGCTCTGGTGAGTCTGGTACAGCGACAGCCCCATCAGCAAACCCACCACCAACAGCAGGCAGAGGCCGGCGAGCAGGGTGATTTTGCTCTGGATCGTGAGGAATTTTTTCTGCATGGGAAATGCCTTTTTCCGTGGGTACAACGCTAACGCGATCCCTGTAGGAGCGAGCCTGCTCCGGGCGGCGCTCCGACGATGGACGTCAACGATGACGCGCACAATCTGAATGAACGCGTTGTCCAAATATTTTTCGCGAGCAGGCTCGCTCCTACAGGGGGGCAGGCCGAATCAGAACGTCGTGGCGAAAATCACCTGGCTATAGACGTTCTTGTCGTTGTTGCCCAACTGCGTACCGCCCTGATCGGCGCTCTTGTCCGGCTGGAACAGGCCGATCAGCGGCATCACCGTGAGGTGGTCGTTGACGTGCCACTCGGCGTACAGGTCCGTTTCGTGGCCATCGGTGTTGCCCAGGTTGCGGTCGATGGTGTCGTAGTTGAAGTACATCGCGCCGAGGTTCAGGTTCGCCAGCGGCGAGACGGTGAACTTGAGTTGCTGGATGCGCGAGTTGGTGTTGAACGGGCCGGCGTAGTTGCCCGCCACTTCACCCTGGAACCAGGTGCCGAAGCCGCGACTGAAACCGTAGAACAGGGTGTCGTAGCCTTCCGAGAAACGGCTGTAGCGGTAGCTGGCATAGGGCGTCCATGGCACGGCGGAAAACGTCCAGCCGGCTTCCAGGTACCAGGCGTCTTCGTTGGCGGCGTGGGGTTTGTCCTGCTTGGCGTATTCGCCGGAAAGGAACAGGTCCTTGACCCCGGCATTGCCCGTTGCGCGCAGGCTGTAGGTCTTCATGCCATCGCGCTCCAGTTGCGCCGGGGAGGCGTACTGTTCGTCGACATGGGTGGTGTCGATGTAGGTCAGGCCGACGGTGCCGGCTTCGGCCACGTGTTCCAGGGTGCCGACATACATTTCGGTCTTGGCCTGGGCGCGGTTGTCGGATTTGAGCCACATCAGGTCGCCGCGCCAGCCTTCCTTGCCACCGATACGCAGCACGGCGGTTTCGTCGAACGCCTTGCGCGCGGCCAGCCAGTAGGCGCCGCCGCGATTGAACTCACCGTCGGCCAGACCCTTGCCCATGTTCAGCGCGTCGCCATCGATCAGGAAACCGTCGCCGACCACGATGTTCTGGCGACCGAACGACAGGTCGATACCGTCTGCACCCAGGACCGGAAAAAGATCGCTCGAGCGCCAGCCGAGGTAGGCGTCTTCGAATTTGGTGGTGCGTTCCGAACCGTCGCTGAAACCGGCGGCATCGCCGTCACCCCAGGTGCCGGAGCTGAGCAGGTTGCCCGCGCCGTAAGCAGTGCCGGCACCGGCCAGCGCTTTGTCGAAACTCAGGCCGTACTTGATGTAACCCTCACGCCACGACGACGAACCTTCATCGAGACGGCCCGACAGGGCGTAGTTTTCCTGGCTGTGGAAAATGCCGAAAACCGCTTCCAGGGTGGCGTTCAGGTGACTGTCGCTATCGGCGTAGAGTTCATAGGCTCCGGCCTGACCTGCGCTGATCATCAGCGCGAGGGTAGAGAGTCGAAGCAAGGGGGACTTGAGCATGGCGTGACATCCGTTCTTGTTCTTGAGCGCAGGTTTGCGGTCTTTTTAGATACTAAGGTCCGGATTCCTTTCGCCCTTTTTCCTGTTTGCCAATTAGTTGGTTGTGCTTGCCAGATTGCATGGCAGGGAATTTTTGCTGCTTTGTTTCCCTGTGGGAGCAAGCTCGCACAACAGGGAAAAGCGAAGGTACATTCGAGCGATCTGGCAGAACCGCCAACACAACTGGCACGCAGGACAAAACCTGCGAATCACCGACCACCGACAATCCTGATCAACCCTGCCGGAGCACCGTTGCCCCGGCACTTTCAGAGTTGGCGTTCGCCTGCTGGCGAATGCGCGGATTTTCAAGGTCGTTTCCCATGTTTACCTCCCTGCGTTTGCCCCTTATCGGTTTGCTGTCATTCACTGTGGCCCAGGCGGCGCTGGCGGCCGATTGCACCCCCGATCAACGCCACGGCGCCGAGGTGTTTGCCAATGAATGCGGGGTTTGCCACTCGGTGACCAAAGGCGCGACCGGCATGATGGGGCCGAACCTGGCGGGTGTGGTCGGGCGCAAGTCCGGTTCGCTGGAAGGCTTCAACTACTCCCAGGCGATGCGCAATAAAAACATCGACTGGCAAGCCGAGAACATCGCGCAGTTGATCACTCAGCCCCAGGCCTACGTGCCTGGCACCTACATGCCTTACATGGGCCTGGCTTCTGCGGACGATCGCCAGGCGGTCGTGTGCTTCCTCAAAGAACAACACTAAGCGGCCGGTTTCCTGGCTGACCCTACCTTCACACCGAACGGTTTTATTGAAAGGTGAATTATGAGCAACGTTGAAATCCTGCCGCAGGTGGCTGCATTTATCGAACGCCGCCATGGCTGCTTCATTGACGGTCAGTGGGTGTTTGCCGAAGGCGAGCGCATTGCCGTGGTCAACCCGGCCACCGGGCAGACCCTCTGCGAAACCCTCGATGCGCCCCTGGAGATCATCGAGCAAGCCGTGCAGTCATCGCACAAGGCATTCAAGTCCGGGGTCTGGTCGGCACTGCGCCCGGCAGATCGCGAGCGCATCCTGCTCAACTTCACTCGCCTGGTGGAAGAGCACGCCGAGGAACTGGCGCAACTGGAAACCCTGAGCCAGGGCAAGTCGATCAACATGGCCCGCGCCCTGGACCTGAACGCCACCGTGGAATTCATGCGCTACATGTCCGGCTGGGCGACCAAGATCGAAGGGCAGACGTTCGACGTGTCGATCCCGCTGCCACCGGGTGCCAAGTTCACCGCCTTCACCAAGCGTGAGCCGGTAGGTGTAGTGGTCGGCATCGTGCCGTGGAACTTCCCGCTGCTGATCGCCGCCTGGAAACTGATGCCGGCGCTGGCCACCGGTTGCACGGTGATCATCAAGCCGGCCATGGAAACTCCGTTGACCGCGATGCGTCTGGCGGAACTGGCACTCGAAGCCGGCATTCCGGCAGGTGTGTTCAACGTCGTGACCGGTGGTGGTGCCTCGGTCGGTGGCGTGTTGACCCAGCATCCGCTGGTGAGCAAGGTCTCGTTCACCGGCTCTACCGCTGTGGGCAAAAGCGTCGGCGTGGCGTGCATGGCCAACATGACGCGTTTCTCCCTGGAGCTGGGCGGCAAGAACCCGATGATCGTGCTCGCCGACGCCGACATCGAGAAAGCCGTGCAAGGGGCGATCCTCGGCGGTCTGCTGAACAATGGCCAGGTGTGTGCCGCGGCTTCGCGTTTCTACGTGCATCGCTCGATCCACGACCCATTCGTCGAAGCCCTGGCGGCGGCGGTGTCGGCGATGCCGATGGGCGCGGGCATGAACGGTGACGCGGCGATCAATCCGCTGGTCTCGCGCAAACAACAGCAAAGCGTGCTCAAGCACATCGAACTGGCCCGACGGGAAGGCGCGCGTGTGGTCTCGGGTGGCGAATTGGTCGAAGGCGACGGCTTCTTCGTCCAGCCGACGATCCTCGCCGACATCGACCACAGCATGGCCGTGGCCCGCGAAGAAGTCTTCGGACCGGTGCTGGGCGTGATGCCGTTCGACGATGAAGAGGCCGTGATCGAACTGGCCAACGACAACCGCTACGGCCTGGCCGCCAGCCTGTGGACCAACGACCTGAGCAAAGCCATGAACCTGGTGCCACGCATCGAAGCCGGTACGGTCTGGGTCAACGCTCATGTGCTGCTCGACCCGGCGATGCCGTTCGGCGGCGTCAAGCAATCGGGCATGGGTCGCGAGTTTGGTCGTGCGGTGATCGAGGCCTACACCGAGCTCAAATCGGTGTGTATCGCGCATTGATGCAAGGGGCGCTGGCGGCGTGATCGGGTATCACGCCGCCGGTGGCGGCTTCGCCAGTTCAATCCCGGCGGCGCCCAGTCGCTTGAGTATTTCAAACAGCAGTTCGCTCTTGATCGAGCCGACCGTGCGCGGGCTGGCGACGTAACCGGTGATCGTCAACGTGATGCCTTCCGGTTTGAGCTGGCTGAAGCGCACGAACGGCATCGGTTTTTCCAGGATGGATTCGTGCTCGCAGAAGGTGTCGTACAGCAGGTTGCGCACCTGTTCGGGGTCGATGTCCAGCGGGAAGGTCAGTTCAAGTATCGCCACGCCTTGGGCGCTGCCGCCGAGGGTGACGTTGCGCAGGTTCTGCGAAATCAGTTGCGAGTTCGGCACGATGACGATCGAGCGGTCGGCCAGTTGTATTTCGGTGGCCCGCACATTGATCCGGCGGATGTCGCCTTCAACCCCGCTGATGCTGATCAGGTCGCCGACCTTGACCGGGCGTTCGGTGAGCAGAATCAGGCCAGAGACGAAGTTCTTGACGATCTCTTGAAGGCCGAAGCCGATCCCCACGGACAAGGCGCTGACGATCCACGCCAGGTTGGTCCACTTGACCCCCAGGGACGACAACATCAGCAGGATCACCAGGGCATAGCCGATGTTGGAAAACAGCGTGCTGAGCGAAGCGCACATGCCGGGGTCCATTTCCGTTTTCGGCAGCAATTCATTGTCCAGCCAGCGGCTCAGGGTACGCACCAGATAGACGCCGATCAGCAGCGCCAGCACGCCGTGCAGCAGGTTGGCCGGGACAATGTTCAGTTTGCGCAGGCCGTCGCCGCCGAGCATCGCCAGTATGTTGTTGGCCAGTTGCCCGAGTGTCGAGCCCACCCCGCCGACCAGCAGCGAGATGAAAGCGATCAGTAACAGGGCGGCGCGACCGACGCCGGACAAAATGACCGAGATCTGGTCCAGGCGCGTATCGCCAATGCCCAGCAACTGTTTGAGCGTCTTGCCGGTGGGTTGCCGAGGTGAAAACAGATACTCGCAGCCGTCCTTCAGCAGCTGTATCAGCAAATAAAACCCAAAAAAAATGATGAACAGCCAGACCAGTTCGTAAGTGATGAAGCGCGATAACGACACATAGCCGACAAACAGGGCGAGCAGCGAGACCACCGTCGCGATACTGGCGAAGGCATACACCACGCCGGCCAGCGTCCGGCCGCCCTCTGGCGCGGCGCCGGCCACCACCATGGCCCGGCGGGTTCTGCTGACTCGCAACAGGATCGTGCCGATCAAGGTGGAGATCACCAGCGCCACCAGTCCCCGGACCGAGATCACGACCTCCGTGCTCATGCCGGTGGCGTTGGTCAATTGCGCCAGTGACACCATCACCAGCAGGGCGGCGGCCAAGCGCCGCGGAAAGGGTTTGAGCGCCAATGCCACCTCGTCGGCAATGTCCGGCAGTCGCCATGAAGGATGTTGCGTGGACAATAGCGCGCGGCTTAAACCGGTAATCATCACGCAGGTGTATACGATCTTTTCGAAATCCTCGGAAAACCCCACCAGTTGCGGAGTCAACGGCAGTTCGCGGGTGAGGGCAAAGAACAGGATATGCAGGGCGATACCGGCGGTCAGCACCGTGGCGATGACCGACGCGAGCGCAAGGGTGCTGCGGCGCAATCGCCCCTCGGGCATCCGGTGAATGCACAGCCAGGTCAGTCCTCGTTCGGCGAGCCGGCGGCCGAGGCCCCACAGGAGCGCGGCGAATATCACGAGCACGCAGGTCAGGAAGCGCTTGCCCGGTTGCCAGACCGAATGCAAGGTGTCGCCCGCCTGCTGCATGAAGTCGACCAGCCGTTGCCGGTCGTCGGCGGGCGGATCGAACAGCGGCGTCCAGAACCAGGGATTGAGGATGCTCCGGGTGCGTTGGGTCACTTCGGTTTCCAGCAGACTGCGTCGAATGGCGGCAATCTGGGTGAGCAGCTCGGCGGCACTGGCTTTGATCGCCGCCAGGGTTTTCAGCTTGTAATCGACCTTGTTCTTTTGCTCACTGAGCGCCGCCCTCTGGCTGGCGATGTCGGACTTCTCCAGATCGGCCTCGGCCAGCGGCGCAGGGCTCAGCACCCCCAGTTGAGACTGCAATTGCGCCTGTTCGGGCAACAACAGTGCCGACAGGCGATCGGCCTCCTTGATCAGCACCTGAACCAAATCCTGCGGGGTTTCCAGTTGGTTGTAGTTACTGACTTGGGAGACCTGCTGTTTGAGGCTGTTGAGTTGCCCTTGCAGTGTCTCCAGATCACTGTCGGTAACCCTGACGACGGCGCTGCTCGCACCGGGGGGCGGGACATCGGGCATGGGCGCCGCCAGCATTGCGCTGCCCGGCGCCAGTAGCACGAAGGCGATGAACATCACGAACTGCAAGGCATTGCGCATAGGCGTGCTCGACCGGTGGTGAGTCATTTAGCCTTTGAGGTTAGGTCATGACGCGCATGTTAGAGCGTTGTTTGGTCGGATGCGCCGGGCGATGGCCGGTATCCCGAGGGTGTGGTGAGGGCGCTTGCTTGCGCCGGGTTGCATCGCAGTCCCCTTTTTGGGGCTGCTGCGGCGTTCCGACAAACGCCCTCGCCACAGGTTGGTGTTGGGTCTGGACAGTCCGGGCTCAGGCCAGCATCGACATCAAGCCGCCCTGGCGATCGAGCTTGGCCAGGTCGTCGAAGCCGCCGATATGCGTGTCGCTGATGAAAATCTGCGGCACGCTGCGCCGTCCGCTGCGGCTGAGCATTTCTTCGAGTTTGCCCGGCTGGGTCTGAATGTTGATTTCCTGCATGTTGATGCCTTTGCTCGCCAACAGGGACTTGGCGCTGCGGCAGTAAGGGCAGGTGTCGGTGGTGTACAGGGTCACGGTGTTCATGGTCGGTTCTCCGTTCTTGAAGTGGCTCAGGCATCGATGGCCGGGAAGTCGATATCGGTCAGCGCGACGTTGTTCAGGTAGTTGGTCAAGGTTTGCGAAGCGACATGGGCGACCACTTCGACGATCTTGCCGTCGTCGATACCGGCGGCGCGCGCCGCTGCAATCTGCCCGGCGCTCAAATGGCCGCGACTTTCAGTGATCTGCTGTGCCAGCAGGGCATAGGCATCGAGCTTGCCTTCACGGGCACTGCGGATGTCCTGGCTGGAGAGCCCGGCCTTGCCGGCAAACAACGTGTGGGCCGCCAGGCAGTAGTCGCAGCCGTTGACCTGCGACGTGGCGAGGAAGATCGCTTCCTTTTCCTTCGCGCTCAGGGAGGTCTTGCCCAGTGCCGCCGAGTTTTGCAGGTAGGAGGCGAGGACGGCGGGGGCGTGGGCCAGGACTTTGAACACATTGGGCAAGAAGCCGATTTTCTTTTGCACGCCTTCCAGCAGCGGGCGGGTGGCGTCGGTGGCAAGCTCAAGGCTGAGAGGGGCAATGCGGGTCATGATGATTCTCCGAGGATTCAAGCGCGACAGGCGCTGGGTACGGAGTTCATGCTAGTGATCTGGACTGGTCTATTGGGTGCAAATCGTCGACGATATGCGACAGATCGTCCAGAACTGTTCTCGGGAGCCTCCCCATGGATCGCTTGTCCACGTTGCTCACGCATTTCGGCGTCAATGCCGGCACCTTTCACAGCGGCACGTTTTGCGGCACCTCGGCGTTCGATGGCAGCCAGTCGTGCGGTCATCTGCACCTGCTGCAGGCCGGCGAGGTTTCCCTGAAACTGGCGGATGAGCGAGCGCTGGACATCACCGAGCCGACGCTCATCTTCTTTCCACGGCCCTATCGTCACCGCTTGTCCGCGACGCAAGCCTCGGCCACCCAGTTGGTCTGCGCCTCGCTGAACTTCGACGGCGGCTCGGGTAATGCGCTGGCCGCCGCGTTGCCGGATTACATGGTGCTGAAACTCGATGAGATCCCGGCCCTGGCCAGCACCCTGGAGTGGCTGTTCAAGGAGGCTTTCGACGGCACCTGCGGCCGGGAAGCGGTCATGGACCGCCTGTTCGAACTGCTGGTGATTCTGTTGCTGCGGCACATGCTGAGCAGCCGCAATCAACAGCCGGGGATGATGGCCGGTCTCGCCGACTCACGGCTGGCACGTCCCCTGAACCTCATGCACGAAGCGCCCGGCAAAGCCTGGAGCGTGGCGGAACTGTCGGTGGCGGCCAACATGTCGCGGGCCAGTTTCGCCGAGCATTTCCGGCGGGTGGTCGGGCAGACTCCGGTGGATTATCTGGTGAGCTGGCGCATCAGCCTGGCGCAGAAACGCTTGCGCGAGGGCAAGCCCATTGCCCTGATCGCCGAAGAGGTCGGTTACGAAAGCCCCTCGGCACTGGCCCGGGCGTTTCGGCGTAAAACCGGGGTGAGTCCACGGGAGTGGAGAGGGTAGCGCTGATGATCCAGTGCAAGCATGCCGATGAGCCTGTTGCCGCCGACGATGGGCGACGTGTCCTGGTCGATCGCCTGTGGCCACGCCATTGGCCCAAGGCCCCGGCGTCGCTGCATGCCTGGCTGCCCGACCTTGCTCCCTCGATTGATCTGCATGAGCGGTTCACGGCCGGCGAGCTGGATTTTGAGCAATTCGCGACGGCGTATCGACAGGCACTGGCGGCTCATCCGACGCATTGGTGGGCGCTGCTGCCGCTGGCCGAGACAGGCACGCTGACCCTGGTTTGCGCCGCCCAGGACCCGCTGCAAAATCATGCGCTCGTCCTCGCGCAATGGCTGGAGGAGGAACTTGATCGGTATGCGGGCTCCAGTTCGCCCGTGTGCTGGCGGGATGAGTTTCCGGATTATTGAGCGGTTATATGTTTGCCCTCTGGTGTTTCGATCTGAAAAGTCGGCGCCCTTGATTTCACACTTTGTTACCGCATACCCCAGCCGGGTGTGAAAACCTGCGTTGGTAACAATCTCCCAGGTGGCTTCACCCCTGCGCTCACTTGCCTGCCAAGCCCATCCCAGAGCGCTGTACGCGCTTTCTCAAGCGGCCAATCCGAGAATTGGCCGGGTGATTGCATATGCTTGTCTGTACAAGTACTTGCGTGTGCATAAGACACTTCGCCCGCGCAGTACTCGCGCTCTTGCGGGGCACGTTCTTTCGATGGTCCTTGGGAATAAAACAATGAAAAAAGCATTTCTCACCGTTTCTGCATTGGCTTTGTGTAGGGCTGCCGGTTCCGCGCCGGCCAAGGAGTACAAGGCGTTGCGTTTTGGCGATCTGAATCTCTACAGCGGCAAATAATGACCCTGCGCCCATCTGCGGATGGGCACTTTTTTGATTGATGTAGGGCTGCTCAATGCTAGAAATCCTATTGCAGAATCTCGGACTGTCAGGCTTCAGCCTCAAGGGCTTCGGCCCACTGTTGCTGGAAGGCTCCTGGATGACGGTCAAATTGTCCTTTCTGTCCTTGCTGGTCAGCGTTGGCCTGGGCCTGATCGGCGCCAGCGCCAAACTGTCAAACGTCAAACTGCTGCGGGTTCCGGCCCAGCTCTACACGACGCTGATTCGCGGCGTGCCGGACCTGGTACTGATGCTGTTGATTTTCTACAGCCTGCAAACCTGGCTGACCAGCCTGACCGAAGCACTGGGCTGGGACTATATCGAAATCAACCCCTTTAGCGCCGGGGTCATTACCCTGGGCTTCATCTACGGGGCGTATTTCACCGAAACCTTCCGTGGCGCAATCCTTGCCGTACCGCGAGGGCAGATGGAAGCCGCTACCGCCTACGGCCTGACCCGCGCCCAGCGCTTCCGCTTCGTGGTGTTCCCGCAAATGATGCGTTTTGCCCTGCCGGGCATCAGTAATAACTGGATGGTGATTCTCAAGGCCACCGCGCTGGTGTCGATCATTGGCCTGGCTGATCTGGTCAAGGTAGCCCAGGACGCGGGCAAGAGCTCCTATCAGCTGTTCTTCTTCCTGATCCTGGCTGCCTTGATCTATCTGGTGATCACCACCGTTTCGAACTACGTCTTGCGCCGGATGGAAATCTTCTACGCGGCAGGTGCCCGGGAGGCCGTGCGATGATCGAGCTACTGCAGGAATACTGGCGACCCTTCCTTTTCCAGGACGGCAGTCAAATCACCGGGCTGGCCATGACGCTCTGGCTGCTCAGTGCCTCGATCTTCTTCGGCTTCGTGATGTCGATTCCGTTATCGATTGCCCGGGTCTCGACCAACGTCTGGGTGCGCTGGCCGGTGCAGTTCTACACCTACCTGTTTCGCGGTACGCCGCTGTATATCCAGTTGCTGATTTGCTACACCGGGATCTACAGCCTGGCCGCCGTGCGCGCTCAACCAGTCCTGGATGCGTTCTTTCGCGATGCGATGAACTGCACCATCCTGGCCTTCGCCCTGAACACCTGCGCCTACACCACGGAGATCTTTGCCGGGGCCATTCGCAGCATGAACCACGGTGAAGTCGAAGCGGCCAAGGCCTACGGCCTGACCGGCTGGAAGCTGTATGCCTACGTGATCATGCCGTCGGCCCTGCGTCGCTCGTTGCCGTACTACAGCAACGAAGTGATTCTGATGCTGCACTCGACCACCGTGGCGTTCACCGCAACCATCCCGGACATTCTGAAAGTCGCTCGGGACGCCAACTCGGCGACCTTCCTGACCTTCCAGTCGTTCGGCATCGCCGCGTTGATCTACCTGGCAGTCACCTTCTCCCTGGTCGGCCTGTTCCGCCTGGCTGAACGCCGTTGGTTGTCTTTCCTCGGCCCGGCTCACTAATTCAGGATGCTTGTTCATGTACAAACTGACCGTTGAAAACCTGCACAAAAGTTATGGCAACCATGAAGTCCTCAAGGGCGTTTCGCTCAATGCCAGGACCGGCGATGTGATCAGCCTGATTGGCGCCAGTGGTTCGGGCAAGAGCACTTTTCTGCGTTGCATCAACTTCCTGGAAACGCCCAATGACGGCGCCATGAGCCTGGACAACCAGCCGATTCAAATGGTCCATGATCGCCACGGCATGCGCGTGGCCGACGCCAATGAACTGCAACGCATCCGCACTCGCCTGGCGATGGTGTTCCAGCACTTCAACCTGTGGAGCCACATGACCGTGCTGGAAAACATCACCATGGCTCCACGTCGGGTGTTGGGCGTCAGCAAGAAGGACGCAGAGGATCGCGCCCGGCGCTACCTGGACAAGGTCGGTTTGCCGGCGCGGGTTGCCGATCAATACCCGGCGTTTCTCTCGGGTGGTCAGCAGCAACGGGTCGCCATCGCCCGGGCCCTGAGCATGGAACCGGAGATCATGCTGTTCGACGAGCCGACTTCGGCCCTCGACCCGGAGCTGGTGGGCGAAGTCCTCAAGGTGATCCAGGGGCTGGCCGAAGAAGGCCGCACCATGATCATGGTGACCCACGAAATGAGCTTTGCGCGAAAGGTATCGAACCAGGTGCTGTTCCTGCACCAGGGGCGGGTCGAAGAACAGGGTGCGCCTGAGGATGTATTGGGTAACCCCAAAAGTGAGCGCCTCCAGCAGTTCCTCAGCGGCAACCTGAAGTAACCGGAGCGCCTTCGAGCGATGGCAGGGTCGCTCGAAGGCGCTGGTTCAACCCTCAAAACGCCCTCGCTCAACCTGTCACCAAAGTCGACACATCCTTTGTGTTCCATCATTCTCGACGCCGTTCAACACTCATACCGCCACCGCCTGACTTCAACTTGAGGCGCCTGGGAATCCAGCACATATACGGCCCAACCCCATGACCAAGATGACAAAACCAGAAGATCTACCCGGTGCCTTTCAGGCGGCCTGGAACGGCCACGACATGGTTGCTCTCGGCGGCCTGTTTGATCCAGACGCGACGTTCGTCAATCGTTTCGGACACTATGTGCGGGGCATCGAAGCGATTGTGGCGCTGCACGTTCCCATTCACGAAACGATCTATCGCGACTCTACGCTCCAGAACGAGTTGATCGATGTCACGCCGATCGCCGACGGGGTGGCCGTCGTACATTTCTGGAGTCGCCTGGCCGCTGGCGCCGCCCATCCGGCCGGACCACATTTGGTCGATACGTTGATTCTCGCGGTGCTGACGAAGCAGGGCGAAACCTGGCGCATCAGAGCGCTTGAGAACGTGACCCTCACCAACCCGCGGACCGGTGAGGCGATCCTGCGTGATTAGCGTAGCGGGGGTGGCACCCGGTCGGGCGCCTGTGCTGGTGGGTGACACAACGAGCTGGCTGAGGGTCTTTAGCTGATATCATTCGGCAACTGTAAACCGAGTAGAAATCATGAATCGTCAAAAGAAACTAAAGCAGTTATTCAAGGCCAAGGCCAAAAAGGCGAGCGCCAAACTGGCACCGGTAAAAAAGAACAAATACATCAGTAAAGCCGACCGCTTGAAGCTGGCTGCCGAAGCCAGTGTCGACTCAGGCACTTCCTCTGAAAGCTGATCCCTATCGCTTGAGGCCCACCGGAAATTCCGGGTTTGATCGGGCTATGCAGTTCAATGGCAAGTGCCGCGAGGACGCGGCCTGACCATTCATTCACGCCGAAACTGCTTTGCGGTTCCGGCTCGCGTTTCTGCAACTGAGCAGGCATTAGCCGCAACGGCGCCTGCAGATCGGCCAATCAACGGGTTGTGCCTTGCAGGTCTTTGACCTGCTCCTCTCTGTGCCCACCGCTTCGCCCATTTCCGATCACTTTCTCCAACCCGTGCGCCAACAGCCACCACCGGCTGCGTTGGCACCTTCCCGATAATTTTTTCCGTCTCGTGTTGACAGCTCAATTCGTTCGATTCTAATCTGCATACAGCGCTGCACACATAGTGGCGCACATCGATGTAGATTTGTACCTTCCTGCCTACAAGAACGAAATATCGGAGAGGTCAAAATGGCTCGGTTCCTTCCTCGCACCATCCGCAACATGCTCGTTTGTGCATCCGCTATCGGCGCGCTGCTCACCCAGGTCCCGGCCCAGGCGGCTGACGTTTCACTGTGGAAAGACATACAGAAAGCCGGTGTCCTGCGCTGCGGGGCCGCGGTTGCCGCGCCTTACGTGATGCGCGATGCGCGTTCCGGCGAATACAGCGGCTACTTCGTGGACCTGTGCCGTGACTTTGGCGAGAGGGTGCTGAAGGTCAAAGTCGAGTTCGTCGACACCAACTGGGACAACCTCGTGGCGGGGTTGCAAGGGGGCAAGTGGGACATGGCCATGGCGCTCAACCAGACGCCTGAGCGCGCACTGGCGGTGAGTTTTTCAGTGCCGGCCACGGACTATCAGGTCTCGCTGCTGATCAACAAGGACAACCCGAAGCTGGCCAGTGCCGGCAACACCATCGGCGACTTCGACAAACCTGATGTGACCTTCGCCGTGATGTCCGGCACCGCTCAGGACAAGGCCATTTCGGCGGTGATCAAGCTGGGCAAGATCATGCGCCTGCCGGGGATGGATGAAGTGCGCATGGCCGTGATGTCCAAGCGTGCCGACGTGCTGGTCGATGCCAGCGACACCAACCACCTCTTCGCCGTGGCCAACCCTGGCTGGACCAAGGAAGTGCTGCCCAAACCGGCACTGGCCAAACAAGGCGTGGCGTTTGGTGTGCGCCGGGATGTGAGCGCTGCCGATTTGCAGACGCTGAACATCTACCTGGCCCAGCGCCGCGAGACCGGTGAAATCGACGCCTTGGTCGACAAGGCTTCGCAACTGGCCAACGCCGACAAAACCCCTCAGTAAATCCCGCCGATGGCGAGCGCGCAGCGGGCTGCGCGTTCCCGGAGAACGTCCGATGAAAGCTTCCAATCTGGCGGCGGTGCCGTCACGGCCTCTGCACGCCTGCGAAACGAAGAGCAGCGAGTTCATCCAGCTGCGCGATGTCTACAAGTCCTACGGCGAAAACCTGGTGGTCATGGATCACCTGGACCTGGATATGCGGGCCGACGATCGTCTGGTGATCATTGGTCCAAGCGGCAGCGGCAAAAGCTCGTTGCTGCGCGTCATGATGGGGCTTGAAAGCATTCAGGGCGGGACCATCCGCTTTCAGGGCAAGCCTTATATCGACGGCAATGCCCGAGGCAAAGGCAAGCCGATGGACTGCTCGCTGCAAACCCAGGTGGGCATGGTGTTCCAGCACTACACGCTGTTTCCGCACCTGTCGGTGTTGGGCAATCTGATTCTGGCGCCGATGAAGGTGCATGGCCTGTCCCGGACCCAGGCCACCGAAAAGGCCCGGGCGTTGCTGGCGCGGCTCGGCCTGGAAAGCAAGCTCAACGTCTATCCCAGCCAGTTGTCCGGCGGCCAGAAGCAGCGCGTGGCGATCGCCCGGGCGCTGATGCTGGAACCCAAGCTGATGCTGTTCGACGAAGTCACCTCGGCGCTTGACCCCGAAATGGTCATCGAAGTGCAGAACGTCATGCTGCAACTGGCCGAACAGAAGATGGCGATGATCATCGTCACCCACGACATGCACTTCGCCCGCCATATCGCCACCCGCGTGGTGTTTTGCGCCAACGGCAAGGTGGTCGAGCAAGGCCATCCCGACCAGTTGTTCACTCAGCCCAGGGAACCGCGCACCCGCGAGTTCCTGGAAAAAGTGCTGCACCTGGATTGAGGAGCCTGATCATGAATTATCAATTCGATTTCAACTTTCTCCAGGGCAATGTCGGCCTGCTGTGGGACGGGCTCAAAGTCACCCTGCAACTGGCGCTGGTGTCGAACATCGTCGGCCTGGTGCTCGGTTTCGGCCTGTGTCTGCTGACCTTGAGTCGCTGGTTTTTCCTGCGCTGGCCGGCGCAGATGTTCATCGAGTTCTTCCGTTGCACGCCGGTGCTGTTGCAGATCGTCTGGTTTTTCTATTGCGTGCCGATGCTGTTCAACGTGTTCATCGACCCCATCACCATGGGCGTGCTCGCCCTGGGGCTGAACCTCACCGCATTCAACGCCGAAGCCTATCGGGCCGGCGTGCAGGCGGTGCCCCATGAACACCTCGATGCCAGCGTGGCCCTGGGCCTGCGCCCCTGGCAACGCACGCTCTACGTGATTCTCCCGCAGGCGCTGCGCACGGCCATTCCGGTGTTGATGACCAATGGCATCTCGATTCTTCAGCAAAGTGCACTGGTGGCGATCGTCGCGGTGGGCGACCTGATGTACGTCGGCAAAAGCATCGCCACCGAAGCCTACCGCCCGCTGGAAACCTATTCGCTGATCGCGCTCATCTACTTCGCGCTGTCGTTGCCCATCGCTCAGTTCGTGCAATGGCTGGAACGCCGTCAGGACACCGCGCTCGCGCGCTGAGGAGGTCGTCATGAATCTTGATTTCACTGTGGTGTTTTCGTATTGGCAGGCCTTGCTGCAAGGGCTCGCGCTGACCCTGGTGTTCACCGTCGGGTGCGCAATCATGGGCAGCCTGTGCGGGTTTCTGCTGAGCCTGTTGCGGGCCTCGCGCCGTCGCTGGTTGAGTGTTCCGGCCGGCTTGTACGTGGAGTTGTTCCGCGGCACGCCACTGCTGATCCAGCTGTTCTGGGTGTTTTTCTGTTTTCCGGTGGTGTTCGGGATCGACATCGCGCCCTACGTGTCGGTGTTGCTGGCACTGACCCTGTACATGACCGCGATCACCAGCGAGACCTTCCGGGGCGCACTCAAATCGATACCCGGCGAACAGCATGACGCCTGCGTCGCACTGGGCCTGGCCTCATGGAACAAGACGGTGTTCGTGGTGTTCCCCCAGGCGTTGCTGCGAGGCATTCCGCCGCTGCTTTCCAACGTGGTTTCACTGTTCAAGGAAAGCGCGCTGATTTCCTCGGTGGGCATCGCCGACCTGATGTTCGTCGGCCAGAACATCTCCAACAGCACGGCCCGGCCAGTCGAGTTCCTCTCGGCGGTGGCGGTCATCTATTTCCTCGTAGCGTTCCCGTTGACCCGGCTGGTCGGCGTGGTCGAGACGCGGATGCTGCGTCGTTATGCGTACTAACCCCAACCCTCGTACTCAAATCCGTGGAGTGTCTGCAATGACTCAACTCAAAGGCATCCTGCCTGCTCTGGTCACACCGTTCGACAAGGCTGGCAACGTCAATTACGACATGCTGGGCAACATCATCGAGTTTCAACTCAAGGCGGGCGTCACCGGTTTCGTGCCGCTGGGTTCCACCGGTGAGTACTACGCACTGACCAATCAGGAGCGGCGGCAGATTCTGGCCACCGTGCGCGAAGTGGTGGGGGACCGTGGGGTGTTGATTGCCGGTGCCAACGGCGCCTGCACCCGCGAGGTGATCGAGCAGGTGAAGCAGACCCGCGACGCCGGCTACACCAACCTGCTGATCGCGCCGCCTTACTACGCACTGCCGTCCCAGGACGAGTTGATCGGTCACTACCAGGCCATTCTCGACGCTGCACCGGACATCAATGTGGTGCTGTACAACTACCCGGTGCGGACCAACGTCGAAGTCGGCTTTACCGTGCTGGACGCTTTCAAGGACAACGATCGCGTGATCGCGATCAAGGAAAGCAGCGGCAACCTGCTGCGTGCGATTGAGATCGGCAACACCTACAAGGACAACTATCAACTGTCGTGCGGTTCCGACGACCAGGCGCTGGACTTCTTCCTGTGGGGCGCCAGCAGCTGGATCTGTGGCCCGGCCAACTGCCTGACGCAGCAGGTCTGTGATTTTTACAGCAAATACACCAGTGGCGACCTGACCGGCGCCCAAGACATCGTGCGTTCGCTATTTCCGGTACTGGCGGACATGGAGTCGGGCAAGTTCATCCAGAAGGTCAAGTACGGCTGTGAGCTGGCAGGTTTCGATGCCGGCGCCGCGCGCATGCCGCTGCAACCGCTGACCAGCGACGAGAAGGCCAGCTTCCGCAAGGCTTTCGAAATGGCCCAGGGTTAATGGCACTGGCCGCATCGGTCGCCACGTCCGGCCGATGCGGCACGACGGAGTGAATGAGATGAGCCGACACGTTTTCAACAGTATCGAAGGCCATACCGAAGGCATGCCCGTACGCATGGTGATCGCCGGAGCGCCGGCCCTCAAAGGCAGGACCATGAGCGAGCGACGGGAACACTTCATGGCCGATTTCGACTGGATTCGCCGTAGCCTGATGCTTGAACCGCGCGGTCACTCGCACATGTCGGGCACGATTTTCTACCCGCCGCTGCGTGCCGACAGCGACTTCAGCCTGTTGTTCATCGAGACGTCCGGCTGTTTGCCCATGTGCGGTCACGCCACGCTGGGCTCGATTACCTTTGCCCTGGAGGCCGGTCTGATCGAACCGAAAGTCCCGGGCACGGTGGTGGTGGATGTACCGGCGGGGCAGATCCATGCGACTTATGTACGCGACGGCGACAAGGTCAGTGCGGTGCGTTTCACCAACGTTCCATCGTTCTTGCTGCACCGTGATCTGCTTCTCGACTTCCCGCCCCTGGGGTTGCTGAAGGTCGACATTGCCTATGGCGGTAACTTCTACCCGATTATCGAGGTGCAACCCAACTTTCCGGGCTGCGAACATTTCAGCCCACAGCAACTGCTGGAATGGGGCAGGGAGATGCAGGATCTGGTCAACCGGACAATTGACGTGGTTCATCCGGAAAACCCGGCCATCAGGGGCGTCAAGCACTGCATGTGGACCGGCGCGCCGTTGTCCGCACAATCCCAGGGCCGGGCCGTGGTGATTGCCGGGGCGAGCCTGATCGATCGTTCGCCCTGCGGCACCGGCAGTTCGGCCCGGGTCGCCCAGCGTTTTGCCCGTGGCTGGCTGGCTGAAGAGGGTGCCTATCGTCATGAAAGCCTGATCGGCAGTTTTTTCGTCGGCCGCGTGGCCCAGGCCCTGCAATTGGAAGACGGCACTGCCGCGATTCGCCCCAGCATTGAAGGAAGGGCATGGATCACCGGGCGTGCCGAGTTTATTGTCGACGACACCCAACCCTGGTGGGACGGCTTCAGTCTGGAAGATTATGCCGCTCCAGCCTTTGCTCAAGGGACTTCCCTATGACACCTGCACAGCCCGTTGCACAAGCACCCTTTCCCGCAGAGAAAGCTGTGGTGGTCGGCGGTGGCATCGTCGGCGTCTGTTGTGCCCTTTACCTGCAACGCGAAGGCTATGCCGTGACCCTGATCGACCCGGCCGCGGCGGGCGACAGCACCGCCAAATGGAGTTGCGGGCAAATGGCGGTCAGCGAAGTGATTCCGCTGTCCAAGCCCGGCATCCTGAAAAAAATCCCCGGCTGGCTGCTCGACCAGAAGGGACCGCTGGCGCTCAGGCCCGGCGCCTTGCCCGGCATCCTGCCGTGGTTCCTGCGCTTTCTGGCCTGTGCCCGGCATTCGAAGATTGTCGAGATCGCCGAAGACATGGCGACCCTGACGCATCAGGTCTACGAGGACTATGCGCCTTTGCTGGCGGCATGCCCGGACAAGACCCTGATGGGGCAACGGCCGATCATCGAGGTGTTCGATACACCGGCAGGCCTGGAACATGAGCGTGAGCATCTGGCGTTGCGCCAGGCACTGGGTTTCAAATCCGAAGTGCTGGACGCGGCGGCCATCTCGGATCTCGAACCGTCGTTGGCCGGCAGGTTCAGCCATGGCCTGCTGTTTTCAGACTGGCGCGCGGTCAGCGATACCAAGGGCTTTATTGCCGCATTGACGCAGAGCTTTCTCGATCAGGGCGGCGTCCGCGTGCGTGGCCAGGTCAAGCGCATCGATGAAGTGGCCGACCGTGCCAGTGGCGTCACCCTCGCCGATGGCCAACGCTATGCGGCCGATCAGGTGGTGATCGCCGCTGGCACGGGCTCGCGACAGTTTTTCGAGCAGATCGGTGCGCAGGTGCCGCTGGCCGGCATCGCCGGCTATCAAGTGTTGTTGCCCAGCCCCGGCGTGGAGATTCGCCATTCGGTGATTTATGCCGATGGCGGGTTCTGCTTCAGCCCGATGTCCCGTGGTTTGCAGATTGGCGGCACCATCGAATTCGCCGGCCCGAACGCCGAGCCGAATTTCAAGCGCGCCGACATCATTCTCGAGAAAGCCCGAAAAATTCTTCCCCGGTTGCAACTGGACCAGGTCGAGTACGGCGTCGGCTATCGCCCGTTTCTGCCCGACACCAAGCCGGTCATCGATCGCAGCAGCCGGCTGTCGAACGTGTTCCTCGCGTTCGGCCACGGCCAGCTCGGCCTGACGCTGGGTGCAACCACCGGACGACTCATCACTGACCTGGTTGTCGGGCGAAAACCCGCCCAGGACCTGACCCCTTTCAGCGCCCAGCGCTTTGCCCTTGTTGGAGGCCATGCATGAAATCCTTTGACCAGCTCTATATCGACGGCCAGTGGGTTCGCCCCAAAAATGGCGGCACCTTGGACACGATCGATCCGAGCGATGAGTCGGTGATCACTCAAGTCGCGGCAGCCACCGCAGAAGACATCGACCTGGCTGTCAGCGCCGCACGCCGGGCATTTGATGACGGTCCCTGGCCACAAATGACCGGGACCGAGCGCGCGACGATTTTGCGGGCCATCGCCAACGGCATTCGCCAGCGCCAGGACGAACTGGCCGGGCTTGAGGTGCGCGACAACGGCAAGCCGTTGCCCGAAGCCCAGTGGGACATTGCCGATACCGCGGGCTGCTTTGACTTTTATGCTGATCTGGCCGAAGGCCTGGACGGTCGTCGTGAGCAGCACATTGCGCTGGCCGATGAGCGCTTCACTTCCATTGCGCGCAAGGAGCCGGTGGGCGTTGCCGGGGCGATCATTCCCTGGAACTTCCCGATGCTGATGGCCGCCTGGAAAGTTGCACCGGCACTGGCCGCTGGCTGCTGCATGGTGCTCAAGCCGTCGGAACTCACGCCGCTGACCGCCCTGGTTCTGGCGGACATCGCCCATCAGGCCGGTTTGCCTGCCGGTGTACTCAACGTGGTCACCGGCCTCGGCCCGGATGCCGGCGCCCCCCTGAGCGAGCATCCCGGTATCGACAAACTGGCCTTTACCGGCAGCGTGCCAACCGGAACGCGGATCATGCAGGCCGCCGCCCGCGACATCAAAAACATCAGCCTGGAACTGGGGGGCAAGTCGCCGTTCATCATCTTCGACGACAGCGATATCGAAGCCGCAGTCGAATGGATCATGTTCGGCATTTTCTGGAACCAGGGGCAGGTGTGTTCGGCGACTTCAAGGGTGCTGGTCCAGCGCGAACTTTACGAACCGCTGCTCAAGCGTCTGGTGGAGCAGACCCGGCGCGTGAGCATCGGCAACGGTATGGATGACGGTGTGCTGCTTGGCCCGTTGGTCAGTCGTGGCCAGTACGACAAGGTCCTGGCGGCCATCGCCCGTGGGCGGGAGGAGGGCGCGACGCTGCTCACCGGCGGCACGCGTCCGGCCCATTGCGAGAAAGGCTACTTCCTGACACCGGCGATTTTTGCCGACGTGCCGCAGGACAGCTGGATCTGGAAAGAAGAAATCTTCGGCCCGGTGGTGTGTGTACGCCCCTTCGATGACGAAGCCGATGCCGTGCGCAGCGCCAACGACTCGCGCTTCGGCCTCGCGGCTGCCGTGATGTCCCGGGACAGTGCCCGTGCCGAACGCGTCGCCCGCCGGCTGCGCGCGGGCATCGTCTGGGTCAATTGCTCCCAACCGACCTTCACCGAGGCCCCTTGGGGCGGCTACAAGCAAAGTGGTATCGGGCGTGAGCTGGGTGAGTGGGGCCTTAATAATTACCTGGAAACCAAGCAGATCACCCGTTATGACAGCGAGCAGCCCTGGGGCTGGTACATCAAGTAAAGGACCCGGACATGCGCTGGAAAAAGACGCTGCAAATGGCTGATGTGCATTGTGAAGGCGAGATCGGCAAGGTCATCACCGGCGGAGTCATCGATATCCCCGGCAAGACCCTGCTCGACAAGATGAACTACATCAACGACGTCGACGACAGCCTGCGGCGCCTGGTGATGCTGGAGCCGCGCGGTTGCCTGCAGATGTCGGTGAACCTGCTGTTGCCGCCGACCCGGCCCGAAGCCCAGGCCGGGTTCATCGTGCTGCAGGCGGACAAGGCTCACCCCATGTCCGGCAGCAACTGTATTTGTGTGGTCACCGCCTTGCTGGAATTGGGGATGCTGGAGATGGTCGAGCCCGTGACCACGGTGGTGCTGGACACCCCGGCGGGCCTGGTGACCGCCCGTGCCCGCTGCGCGGACGGGCGCTGTCAGAGCGTTTCGCTGGACATGGTGCCGTCCTTTGTCGAGCAACTGGATGTGCCGATCGAGACCGCGGATTTTGGTGTGATCAAGGCCGACATTGCCTTCGGTGGTGTCTATTACGCGCTGGTGGACGTTGACCAGATCGGCCTCACGATTGCCCCCGAGAACGCCCGTGAACTGGCTACTCAAGGCGTGCGTCTCAAAGGCCTGATCAATCAGCAGGTCAAGGTGCGCCACCCGTTGTTCAAGGCACTCGACGACGTGGCTTATGTGATGTTCCGCCATCGCGTGGACTCGCATACCTACCAGACCTGTACCACGCTGCCGCCGGGGCGGGTCGACCGCTCGCCCTGCGGCACGGGCAGTTCGGCGAACCTGGCGACCCTGAGCGCCCGCAACCTGGTCGAAGTGGGGGATACACTCACTTCGCGTTCGACCATTGGCGGCGAATTTCAGGTCGAGCTGCTGGGGCTGACGAACGTGGGCGGAAAACCGGCGGTGTTGCCCAGAGTCACCGGGCGGGCGTGGATCTATGGGCTGCACCAGATCGGCGTCGATCCGGACGACCCGTTGGCGGCCGGTTTTATGCTGAGTGATACCTGGGGTGAGGGTTTCTAACTCTCCCCTGGCAAATGTTAAAGTGGCGGGCTGGCCGGATGACTGGCCTGCATTGTCGAGAGCATGACCCTATGAGCAAAGAAACGACTGAAGCGACCAGTGGTGCCAAACGCCATGGCGGTCGCTACATCTACGAAGAATTGCGCAAGCAGATCCTGACGCTGAAGCTCAAGCCGGGCGTGCCGCTGGACGAAGTGTCCCTGGCCGCCCAGTTCGGTCTGTCCCGCTCGCCAGTGCGTGATGCGCTTGCCCGTCTGATCAGCGAAGGCCTGGTCACCATCCTGCCGAACCGCACGCTGTTGGTGACCCCCTTCGAAATCGAAGAATTCCCCAACTACATTTCCGCCCTGGACCTGATCCAGCGCGCGGTGACCCGCCTCGCGGCGCAGCACCGAACCGATGAAGACCTGGTGCGTATCCGTGCCGCCGACGCGGCCTATCTGGACGCCGTCAGTGCCGGGGATTTCCAGGCAATGTCCGAAACCAACAAGGCATTGCACATGGCGATTGCCGAGGCCGGAAAGAATCCGTACTTCATCAGTTACTACGAGAAGCTGTTGGGCGAAGGTCAGCGCCTGCTGCACCTGCACTTCGACTACATCGTCAGCACGGCCACCAGCTCAACCTCTCTCGGCCGCGACCACGATGAAATCGTCGACGCCATAGAGGCGCGTGATCCTGACGAAGCAGAGAAGGCCGCGCACGAACATACGATGCTGTTCCGACGACGCTTCCTGGCGTACCTGCAACAGAACCTGACCGAGAAGATGTCGGTGGGTTGAGATCAACGGGAAGGGCTATTTGATCTGCACAATGACCGGCCCTTCTGTCACGATCGGCGGGTTCGCCCGGATATTCGAGGCGTTTTTCTGAATCCAGTCACGCGCGACTTTCAGGCTTGCATCGGTGCTGGCCTTGTCCGTGCAAACGGTCACCGCGGTACCGCCATCACCGGTATTGAGCAATGTGTAGCTGACGAGGCCCGGCACTGTCCGCAGGGCCGCTTCGACGTCGGCACTGCGCGCTTCCAAAAGCTCGAAAAGCTGCTTTGCTCCCGTACCCAGGTAGGTTCTTATCACCGCATACATAGTGGTCTCCCGGGGCTACTGCGTTGACGCCAATCCAGATCCGCTCGTAGCCGCTGTCACTCAAGATTGAGTTCGTCCTGATGTATACAGCTTAGCCAAACGCCGGATACGAGCGAAATACGACGACCATCGGCCAGTTTTGAGCCATTGCAGACGGTCGGATTGCACGCAGATTGTTCGGTGCCGTCGCCCTAGCGACGATAGTAGCGGTGATCCTCCTCGTAACGGTGCCGCATGGCCCGGTCCTCCTGTCGCTCCCACTCACGACGGCGTTCAGCTTCCCGACGGGCTTGCTCTCTGCGCCAATTCTCTCTGCGCCATTCGTCTCGGCGCCAATCATCTCTATGATCGTACCAACGGCCGTCATGCCAGTATCGGTCGTCGTCATGGGCAAGCAATGGCCCCGGCGGGTTGCCGGCCATACTGGCCAAGGTCGGCCAAGGGTTGCCGGCGACCTGGACAGGTGCCTGAACGGCGGCGACTTCAGGTGCGAAAACAGGGGTAGAGGTCTTGATCTGTGTGGCGGATGCCGAGCTCACTGCCGCGAACGCGAACAGGCCGAAGAGCACCCTCCGTGGGACATGGAATTTCATGAGCGAAGACAACCTCTGATTGGCAATGGGACGCGTGGCCATCTGACCGCGGGAAGCCTGCGAGGGGGCGTGCTTGCCGAGCGAATGTGCCTATCCACATAGACCGATAAACAGGGAAAAGTTCTAGAGACCCGTTGCTAAATAGCCAACAGTTTCAACTGTGGGGGGTTAAAAAAGGGGACTGGTTGCGACGGCTGTTGCAGCAGGAACTTCAGGGCATTGGCCTGGTCAATAGCGGCCCTGTACCGGAAATGCCCGGCAGCGCTTTGGTCTTTTTACGGCAGTGCCGTCCGAGTTCAGTCGAGTCCGCCCCCTGATGCCAACCAAGAGTTTTCTGCCGGGCTTCATTCTGGTGTTCTGCGCCGTCGCGTCGTTTTGTTCTGTGGCTGCCGAGCGAAGAGTGCCCGCGCAAAGCAACAGCGCCTCAACCACCCTGATCGAAACAGCCTCGCGGCAGTATGGAAATGGCCAGCTGGACCAGGCCGCCGCGACGCTGGAGCGTGCCCTGCATATCCAGCCGAACAATCCCGCGACGCTGCATTACCTCGGTGTGTTACGCCTTCAGCAGGGGCAGTACCAGCAGGCTGAAACCCTGGCGGCGCGCTCGAACATGCGGGTTGGTCGCAACATTGAGTTGCGCAACCGCAACTTCCAATTGATCCAGGCGGCGCAGCAGGCCCAATCTTCAAGTCCCCCACCCAATGCCAAAGAGAACCAGGTCGCCATACAGAAGGGGCTTGAAGGGGAGGTCCAAAGGCGCCGCGAAGCCGAAATGGCGATGATTGAGCAATCCACTCCTGACACGGGGCGCGATGCTGCCAACGTCGCTGGTGCAGAGGCGGTTCGGTTTTCGGATGCACCGACGGCTGGAACATTGCAAATGGCTAATGTCGAGCCAGAGCGTGCTGACGCCGACGTTGAGATTCCCCGAGGCCATATGCCGCCCCCGGGCAAATGCCGAATTTGGTTTCCCGATCGTCCGCCGGGACATCAGCCTCGACCCGGTAAATGCAAGAAGCTGCGGCATCGGGTTCCCGCAGGGGCTTACCTGTTGCACGGTTGAATTTCTGAGTGCCCTGTTTGGCGTCGAGATGCTGGGGCAGAGTCGGGACCATGGGGTACAGGCACTGGCACTCTGTGGTGCCGGGTTGATGCTCGCGGTGTTGGCCTGGCGACACATGCGGCGCAGGGAGCAACCGTTACTGGCGCTGGACGTTTTGGCCATCCGTACATTCAGCGTCTGCCTGTGTGGCGGGTCGATTTTTCGGATCGCCATCAGCACCTTGCCGTTTCTGCTGCCGCTGATGTTTCAACTGGCCTTCGGTCTTTCCGCGCTGGATTCGGGGCTGCTGGTATTGGCTGTCTTCGCCGGCAACCTGGGCATGAAACCGTTCACCACGCGGGTGATGGAACGATGGGGATTTCGCCCCATACTGCTGATCAACGGCTTACTCGGCGTTCTGGCGATAGCGGCCTGTGCGTTGCTGAATGAGCGCATGAGTCGGGCGCTGGTGCTGTTCATTCTGTTCGTCGGTGGCCTGTCACGATCCATGCAGTTCACCGCGTTCAACACCTTGGGTTTTGCCGATGTGCCCAAGGCACAGATGAGCGATGCATCGTCCTTGTTCAGCATGTTTTTCCAACTGAGCATGGCGATGGGGGTGGCAACGGGGGCGTTGCTGCTACGGCTGTCCATGAGCATTCATGGCCATGCCGAACAGGCGCAGACGGTGGACTTTCAGCTGACGTTTCTGTGCGTGGCCGTGATTGCGGCGATTGCGTTGCTGGACAACCTGAGATTGCCACCGAAGGCCGGCGAGTCCGTGTTGCAGCGAGCCTGGCGGGGGAGGGCCTCTCCAGGCGCAGATGGCCTCCCGGCAAAGGGGAGGCCGTCTCGATACGGTGCCTGCGACGTCAGAAGTCGAAGAACACGGTTTCCGCTTCACCTTGAACGTGAATGTCGAACCGGTAGGCCAATTTCCCGTCAACCGTGCAGCGCCTGGCGATCAGGGATTCGCGTCGATGGGGTTGTTCGATCAGATTCAGCACGGGATCCACGGCATTCGCCTGGGGTTCGTCGTCGAAATACAGTCGCGTCTGCAAGTGGATGTTGATGCCCCGGGCAAACAGCGACACGTTGACATGCGCGGCCATGGCAACGCCCGCGGCGTTTTTCACCACGCCCGGCTTCACGGTGTTGATCGTCCATTCACCGACATCAGTCGTGGCGGTGCGGCCAAAACAGTTGAACGGTTTTTCCAGGTCGTAGCCGCTGTCATAGACGCCATCGTGATTGGCTTGCCAGAACTCCAGAAACGCGTCGCGAATCAAGTGGCCGTTGCCGTCATACACGTGGCCCAGCAACACAATGTGCTCACCAGGCGCGCCAGGCTTGGCCATCTGGTTCCAGATTTCCTGTTCGCGCGGCGGATTGCCGGCAGCTTCCAGTGCCAGGCCGATATGCACATAGGGGCCGGCCGTTTGCGACGGGGTTTCAGGCAGAAGTTGAACGGGCATGCGCAGGCCTCCTCAGCAGTTTTCGAAGTGGGTCTTGCGCTGGCCGCGCAGGACGATGTCAAAACGATAAGCCAGGCAATCCATCGGATTGGCCATGCTCATATCCAGTCTGGCGATCAGGCTTTGCACCGCGTCCTGGTTCGAGATCGACTTGACGATCGGGCACATGGGGATCAGCGGATCACCTTCGAAATACAGCTGGGTAATCAAGCGTGTCGCAATGGACGGGCCACTGATGGAGACATGGATATGGGCCGGGCGCCAATCGTTGGGGCCGTTGCGCCAAGGGTAGGGGCCGGGCTTGACCGTACGGAAGCTGTAGTTGCCATCGCGGTCGGTCAGTGCGCGGCCGACACCGCCGAAATTCGGGTCGAGCGGGGCCAGGTAGCTGTCCTTCTTGTGCCGGTAACGGCCACCGGCGTTGGCTTGCCACATCTCCACCAGGGTATGGGGAATCGGCTTGCCGTGCTGATCACACACGCGACCGGCGACAATGATGCGTTCGCCGATCGGCAGGCCACCGTGATTGAAGTTCAATAGCAGATCGTTATCGTGCTGACCCATCTTCAGGTGGGAAAAGTCCGGGCCGCTGGTTTCGGACAGGGATTGGGGAATGCTCACCAGTGCCTGGCGCGGGGAGCGCAGGATCGACGTCTTGTAGTCGGGGGTCAGGGCTTTTGGATGCCAGTTACGGTCACGAATGACGAAGCGGCTGTCGTGCGCATCAGACATGTCGTTTTTCCTGTTGTTATGGTTGGACGGAGGCGGGCACTGCGTTGGCAGCGACACGTGACCCCAGTTTCCTCCTGTGCGACCGGATGCAAAATTGAAAAAAACGACCCTATCCATATCCAGATGGTTATGGATATTGTCCTTCGCGATATTCCTGCCCGATCTCGCGCAGGGCTTCCACGCACCACTGCGCCGCTGGCGTCACCGGCAATGCAGGATTGCTGCACACCCCCACCGAACCGCCGGGTTCGCGCATCCCCAGGTCCAGCTCCACCAACTCACCTTGCCTCAAGTCCTGCCTGACAGCGTCATAGGGCGCCACCCAGATGGCCTGACTGCATTGCACATAGCGCCGACTCAGGGCGATCGACAGGGTTTCCAGGCGTTGGCGTGATGGCGTGATCCCGTGCTGCACAAACAGGCTGTCGGCGAACTTGCGGATCGTCGTCCCCGCCGACGGCAAGACCAGCGGATAGTCCTCGAGGTTTTTATGCCCCTGCGGATCGCTGAGGGCCGGGTGGCCGGCGCGCACCACCAGGGTCATCGACTCGCTGTAGAGGTGCTCGAACGTCAGGCCGGAGATCAACGGGCTATCGGTCATCCGACCGACCACCAGGTCCAGTTCGCCGACCCGCAGTTGCGACAACAGATAAGCGCTGGGCCCGGTCATGACACTGACCACCAAAGCGGGATGTCGATCGTGCAGGCGGCGAACCACTTCAGGAACCAGCAGACTTTCGACGGTGGACAGCACACCAAGTTGCACGGTAACCGGTTCATGCACACCGGAGCGCAGACTGTTGACCCCTTCGCGCAGCGATTGCACGCTCGGCCCGGCGTAGCGCAGGAAGGCGGCACCGGCCTCGGTCAGCGTCGAACCCTTTTTGCCCCGTTCAAACAGGGTGGCCTCCAGCAGGGTTTCCAGTTCCTTGAGGGTCTTGGAAAGCGCCGGCTGGCTGATCGCCAACTTGTCGGCGGCACGTGCCAGGCTGCCCTGGCGCGCCACTTCGAGAAAGCACACCAGATGACGGAATTTGATTCGGGTATCGATGTTCAATCAGGTGTTCTGCCTTGGTGGTGTGGCAAGCACTCTTGCGGGTGCCTGCTGCTGATGATGATAGGCGGTTATCGGCCGACGTGGCCGACCAGGAGCGCGGCTCGAGCCGCGATCAGACAAAGCTTATTTCAAAATGAATCGCTTAAACCAAGGGTACGTCAATCAAGCGTGTGTCATGACCGGCCGCGTCACGCCTCCTCACCCGGCTCAAACATCGGCAAGCGCTGCAGCATCCAGTTGAGCAGCTCTTGGGCGGGGGCGGCCAGGGGACGGCCGGACTTGACCAGCAGTTTCGCCTCGACGCCGAGGAAGATCGGGTGGTCGATGGGGACGGCCGCCAGGCTGCCCTGGGCGATTTCCCGATAGGCCGCGAATTCTCCCAGCAACGAAGCGAAATCCCCGGCAGCGATCAGGCGCTTGAGGGCTGCCAGGGAGTTGCTGACCAGCGCCGGGCGGATCTCGATTTTCTCCGCATACTCGAGCATTTTTATCGCATGGCCGATGCCGAAGGTGGTGGGCGTCAAGACCAGTTGGCAGGCGAGCAGGTCTTCGACGGTGGCCGCACGACCGTTCAAGGCCAGTGGATGATCCGGGCGCACCAGCAGCATGACGGGCTGCGATGAGGTTGCACGAAAGTCGATCTGCGCGTGCAGCGGCGGATTATAGGCAAGGCCGATATGCGCACGGTTTTCTGCCACTTCGTTCATCACGTCATCGACGGGAAGGATGTCCAGGGTGACATCCAGTTTTGGGTACTGCTTGCAGAACGGCGCGAGCACGTTGTCGACCAGGGCATCGACATAGCCCTCACTGATCACCACACGCACATGACCTTGCTGCAGGCCCTTGATCGCTTGTAACTGGTCTTCGAGCTTTTCCTGGTGAGACCGGTACCCGCGCCAGAACTCCAGCAAATGCGCGGCGGCCTCGGTCGGCTGGACACCGCGCGCCTGCCGTTCGAAAAGCCTCGCCCCTAACTCCTCTTCCAGCAACTTGATCTGCCGGGTGATCACCGAGGGGGAGGTGTTGATGCTGTCTGCGGCGCCTCGAATCGAGCCGTGGACGAGCACCTCATGAAAATACCGAAGCCGTTGCTGGTTGATCTCGCGCATGTCGGGCATCCTTGAAAGTTGCGTTGCCTATAGAGCAACGGTACGCGAACTTAGTTGCTCTTGCTGGGTTTTTGTCGTCGGGGCACCATCCTTTGGACCCCCCCACCGGCCAACAAGAATAAAACGGAGACCCCTATGTCAGCCTTTGTACCGACGGCACGAAGTGGCGCCCTGTCTGCCCTTTACCGCAAGCTCAATGGGCGGCTGCTGCCGCTGCTGTTCATTTGCTATGTCTTCGCCTATCTGGACCGCATCAACGTCGGTTTTGCCAAACTGCAGATGCAAAGTGATCTCGGGCTTTCCGACGCGGCTTATGGCGCAGGGGCCGGTATCTTTTTTCTGGGGTACGTGTTGTTTGAACTGCCCAGCAACCTGATGCTTCCCCGGGTGGGGGCGCGCAAGACGTTCAGTCGCATTCTGGTGTTGTGGGGCATAACCTCCGCCTGCATGCTCTTTGTCCGCGACGTGCCGACGTTCTACCTGATGCGTTTTCTGCTGGGTGTATTCGAAGCCGGTTTCGCGCCGGGGATGATCTATTACCTGTCTTGCTGGTACGGTCCGACACGCATGGCCCGCGCCATTGCCATCGTGTTCATCGCCGGGCCCATTGGCGGCATAGTCGGTGGTCCGCTTTCCGCCTGGCTGATGACCACGCTTTCCGGCATCGGCGGTTTGGCCGGGTGGCAGTGGATGTTTCTGATTGAAGGTCTTCCCTGCGTGTTCCTCGGTATCCTGACCTTCTTTGTCCTGTCCAATCGGCCCTCGGACGCCCATTGGCTGAGTGCTGAAGAAAAGCAATTGCTGGAGGCAGAGGTGGGTACATCAGCGGGACAAACCCATTCGTTCAGGGCCGTTTTGCGCGACCCGAAAACCTACGTCCTGGCCTCGGCTTACTTCTGCATCATTTTCTCGATCTACGCCATGAGCTTCTGGTTGCCGGCCATCCTCAGGGCTCAGGGTGTTGATGACACGCTGCAATTGGGTTGGTATTCCTCTATTCCGTATGTCGGGGCCGCAATCGGCATGTACCTGATAGGGCGCCGATCCGACCGCGTCGGTGAAAGGCGCTACCACTGTGCAGTGCCCGCGGGCATCGGGGCGGTTCTGCTGCTGGCGTTTCCGTTTGCAGAAGGGCACTGGTGGGTATCGCTGGGGCTGCTGACCGGGGCCACCACCACGATTTTCATGGCTTACACCGTGTTCTGGGCCATGCCCTCCGAACACATCAAGGGCGAAGCCGCGGCGGGCGGTATCGCCTTCATCAATACCATCGGTCTTTGCGGTGGCTTCTGGGGGCCTGCGGTCATTGGGTGGGCGAAAACGGCCACCGGTAACATGAACCTGGGCATCGTCGCCGTTGGCTGTGCATCACTTTGCGCGGCAATGGTCATCACTCGCAGCCGATCGCTATCGGGTGAACACGCTGCACCTCAATACAGCTCTGTTTGATCAGATACCGACAACTTCAATTGAATCGTCGTGTTCCGCAAGGAACCTTGCAATGGAGATAACTTAGATGCTTTTACACCTGTCGACCTGGGCCGAAATCGGCGAATTCCTGCAGCGCAGTCGGACCATCGTTGTCCCGATCGGTTCGAATGAACAACACGGTCCTACGGGCCTTTTGGGTACCGACTGGATGTGCCCGGAAATCATTGCCCACGAAGCCCAGAAATCAGCAGACATCCTGATTGCTCCGACTTTCAACATTGGCATGGCCCAACACCACCTGGGTTTTCCGGGAACCATTTCGCTACGTCCCTCAACCTTCATCGCCGCCATTGGCGACTGGGTGCGGTCGCTGGCTGCGCACGGGTTCGAGAAAATCCTGTTCCTCAATGGTCACGGCGGTAATGTCGCCTCGATTGAAGCAGCGTTCTCGGAGCTTTACGCCGAGGCGAGCTTCGCCCGACGTCCGGCGGGGTTTGCGCTGAAGCTGTGCAACTGGTGGGACCTCGAAGGCATTGGCGAGCTGGCGCGAGAGCAGTTCCCAACGGGCCATGGTGTGCATGCCACCCCGTCCGAAATTGCCGTGACCCAATGGGCGTACCCGGACTCGATCAAGTCGGCCGGGTATTCGCCCCAGATCGCCGCGTGGGGGCCCATCCGGGAAGCGCAAGACTTCCGCGCGCGTCATCCCGATGGCCGCATGGGTTCGGACCCGGCTCAGGCAACGCCGGAAAAAGGTCATGCATTGGTGATGATGGCGGCCAAGGGCCTGGTGCAGGAACTGGACGCCTTCAGTCGGGAATCGACACCCCACGGCAACGGCTGAGACACGTCATCGAGGCCAGCTCATTGGGGTCAATGGCTGGCCGATTGAAAGCTTTGGGAAAAACTGGCGCCCCAATGAGGCGCCTTCAAGGTCGCAGGGCACGACCTTCATTCATTTGTAGAACAACAATACAACCAGCCTCCAGCGTACGAGGTCAGAAAAACTTGATCTCGTAACCAAATCTCGAGGCGGCTGCGACGATATGCTGCCCCATGATCTGCCGCGCCGCCGCCGCATTCCTTTCGCTGAAAGCCTGCACCAGGTCTTCATGTTCCCCGCGTGCCGCATGCGGAATATTGCTGAACACCGGGCCTCGCCGCGCGAAGGTCATGCTGATCAGTGCGCGCATCGGCTCGAGCACCGTGCGGATCATTGTCTCGAGATAATCGTTGCCCGACGCGGCGGCCACGGCGCGATGAAAGTCGAGGTCAGCGTTGACGGTTTCCAGCGTCGGTTCGCCTTCGTATTGCATTCGCAAGACGGCTGCCTGAATGGCTTTGAGTTTGTGCGGCGTCATGTGCGTCGCCGCCAGCGCAGCGGCCTGGCTTTCCAGTACGGCCCGCACTTCGAACATGTTGCGGATCGTATTGTCGCCGTCCAGCAAGGGCGCACTCGCGCGCGCTGGGGACGGTTCCGGCGAGGGGGGCGCGGCAGCGACGAACACGCCCACACCCTGGCGGGACTGGATCAGTCCCTGGGCCCGAAGCGTCGCGATGCCTTCGCGAACGACGTTCCGGCTGACGCCGAAATTTTGCGAGAGAAACTGTTCGGTCGGCAGGCGGTCACCCGGCCGCAGTCGTCCGGAGGCAATCTCATCGCTCAACGAGCGGGCGATGTGCTCGGCCAGATGAGGTCGCCGCGCCACGGGTTGCACATTCATTTCACTCATGCGGATTCATCCCTCTCACTTGTCTACTTAATCTACATCAGAAGACTTGTTCCTGACAGTCATAACTGAATTTCATTGTCGACATCAATAAAATAAGTCAATAAAAACAATAGTTTAATGATGATTTAGATCAAAGTCTGCCATGGGTCAGTAGTTGTTCAGTTGAGGAACAACAGGATGTCTTGTACGTTGTCCTCAACCTGGCACGGGCGAAATCCGAAAGTCGCCGCGCCACCGTTGCAACCTGCTTGAGGCGCCGTCTTATGAAAATTGCCAGTATTGAAACCATTCCGTTGCGGATTCCCTTCACCACAGGAGGGCGGTCGGCCGGCGGGGTATGGGGGCCGAAAGACCTGCAGATGGTCGACTCCCTCGTGGTCAAGATCACCACGGATGACGGTATCGTCGGCTGGGGCGAAACCTTCGGCTTCACCGCGATACCGGCGGTGAAAGTGGTGATCGACACGATCCTCGCGCCCGAATTGATCGGTAGCGATGTCACGCGGCGCGAGAAATTGCAGGGCGATCTGCAGAAGAAGTTTCACGTCTTCGGTCGCAGCGGCGCGTTCATCTTCGGCCTGTCGGCGATTGATATCGCGCTGTGGGATATCGCCGGCAAAGCGGCCGGCAGACCGATCTACCAACTGCTTGGCGGCAGTGAAGCCACTTCGCTGGCGGCCTATGCAAGCCTGATCCGCTATGCCGACCCCGAACTCATCCGCGTCAACGTGCAACGCGCGGTCAACAGCGGTTTCCGCCACCTCAAGCTGCACGAGGTTGACGTCGAGGTCATCCGCGCCGCGTGCGAAGCCGCGGGCCCCGGCGTGGAAATCACCCTCGACGTCAATGCCCCCTGGACGGTGCGCGAAGCGCTGGACATGACCGAAAAACTTCGCCCGTTGAACCTGCGCTGGATCGAAGAGCCGGTATGGCCACCGGAAAACTATTCGGGGCTGGCGACAGTGCGCAAGCAGGGCGGCATTCCCGTTGCGGCCGGCGAAAACGCCTCGACCTTGATGGACTTCCAGCACCTGCTTGAAGCCGGTGCGGTCGATTTCATTCAACCCAGTCCGGCAAAAATGGGTGGCATCACCGAGCTGCAAAAAGTCTATGCACTGGCCAACGCCCACAACGTCACCGTGATGGTTCACGCCTTTTATGACGGCCCCGGCCTGCTGGCCGCCGTGCATGGCAGTGCCGCCCTGGGGGGTGCGAAGTCCCTGGTCGAATGGCGTTACTTCGATCTCGAAGCGCAGCTCTATGGCGACGCGATCATTCCGCGTAATGGGCGCATCGACGTACCGCAAGGGCCGGGACTCGGTCTCGAGCCGGACCAGGACGTCATCCGCGACTACCGCTTCAAACCCTGACCGCCCAAGCCGCCCGGCCTTTGCCGGGTGATTGCCGCCGACGCAACAACCGTCGGCCGCGATCGGCGATGGCGACATTCTTGATAAAAATAAATACGAGGATTGCGGACATGTTAGACAGAATCGTAGGGCCCATCTTGCCCGTCGCCTTTGTGATCGCGCTGGGCTATATCGCCGGCAAGCGCGGACGGCTTACCCATTCGGACAGCCTGCTGATCAGCCGGCTGGTACTCGGCTGGATATTCCCGGCGCTGCTGTTTGTCGGGATGGCGAGCACGCCGCGAGAACAGCTCCTTGATTTCAAATTCGTCGCGGCCACGTTTATCGGCATCATGGGCATGTACACGATTGCGCTGGCGATCGGCTGGTTCACCACGCGCAATCTCAAGGTCGCGACGCTCAAGGGCTTCGTGAATGGTTATCCGGACGCGGCCTTCATGGGTATTCCCATCCTCGCCACGATGTACGGCGCCGGCAGCATTTATTCGGTGCTCGTGCTGAACCTGATTGCGAGCCTGGTGATGATCCCGCTGACGACCATGTTGCTCACCATCGCCGATGGAAAGGGCAGTGGTACCCAGGCGTTCGTGTCGAGCCTGTCGGGAGCGGTGCGTCGTCCGCTGATGTGGGCGCCGGCCCTGGGCATTCTGATTTCGCTGCTGCAGGTCAAGATGCCGCCGATTGCCGCGGAATCCCTCACGCTTCTGGGCAAGGCGACGCCTGGCGTATCCCTGCTGTGCCTGGGATTGATCATGTCATCCGAGAAACTGAAGATGTCGGGTGAAGTCTGGGGCAACCTCGGGCTCAAGCTGTTCATTCACCCGGCATTGATGTTCGCTGCCACTGTCGTACTGGGCACCCACGGGCTTTACGCACAACAGATGATCCTGCTTTGCGCGCTTCCGTCGGCGACCATCCCGGCGATGTTCGCCAACCAGACCGGCGCCTATCAGAGTGAAGCCGCGACCTCCATTCTGGTCAGCACCGTGTTGTCGATCGTGACGTTCTCGGCGGCGATCTACCTGATTGATGGAGGGCTGGCGGCAGCCTGATGGAGGACTCGGCGGATGGCGTGGCGCTCGTGACGAGTTGCCACGCCTGCGCGCCATGCCACGCTGTTGTAGGCGCCACCAACGGCCTCAAGGAATGAACCGATAGCCAACACCCGTCTCGGTCACCAGGTGCCGTGGCTGTGAAGGGTCCACCTCGACCTTCTTCCTCAACCCGCCCATGAACACCCGAAGGTACGGCGTATCGGTGGTGTGGGAGGGGCCCCAGACTGCTTTCAACAGTTGCAGATGCGTCAATACCCGATTCGGGTGCGAGCAAAGATGCACCAGCAATCGATATTCCAGCGGCGTCAGATGCAAGGGTTCACCACCACGCTCGACCACGCGACGATCGACATCGATGCGCACCTCGCCAAAACTCAGCACTGAATTGTTATCGGCGTCCTTCGCCTGTCGGCGCAGCAGTGCGCGGACCCGGGCGAGCAGCTCTCCGGTGCCGAAAGGCTTGACCAGATAGTCATCGGCGCCGCTGTCCAGGGCGAGGATTTTGTCCGATTCGGCGCCCCGGGCCGATAACACGATGATGGGCACGGGCGACCAGCTGCGGACATCGCGGATCAGCTCGATGCCGTCGCCGTCGGGCAGGCCAAGGTCGAGCACGATCAGGTCGGGGCGGCGCGTGCCGGCGTCGATGATGCCTCGGTGAAACGTATCGGCCTCATGCACTTCCAGGCCTTCGGCTTGCAGTGCCATGCGCACGAAACGGCGTATTTCCTTTTCGTCCTCAACGATCAGGACATGGGGCACGGGTTCGCTCATGAGGGCTCCTCGTCCGTTTGCTGGGTTAAGGGTTCGATCACGGGTGGGGTTTCGCGGGGCAGGCGCAAGGTGAAACAAGCACCACCCTGGGGCCGCGTGACGCCGACGATGGTCCCGTCATGCGCCCGGGCAATCGCCCGGCAGATGGCCAGGCCCAGGCCGACGCCGGGGATTGAACTTTCCTTTTTGCCACGCATGAATTTGTTGAAGATGGCCTCTTCCTGTCCCGGTGGCAGGCCATGCCCTTCGTCGGCGACCCACAATTCGAGGGCCTCCGGCGTGGCGTTGGCGCCAACGCTGATCGCGGTGTCGGGTGGGGTGTATTTGATCGCGTTTTCGATCAGGTTGATGAGGATGCGCTCGATCAGCACCGCATCGATACGCACCGGTGGCAAGTCGTCATCCAGCGCGACGCGAACCGAACGCCCGTTCAGAATCGGCTGGACGGTTCGCAGGGCGCTACCCACCACGTCCTCGATCGGCTGCCACTGACGATTCAATTCCACCTTGCCGGATTCCAGGCGCGCCATGTCCAGCAAGTTGTTGACCAGCGTGTTCATGCGCAATGCTGATTCGCCCACGGCGCTGGCGATTTCGGCGGCTTCGCCGGTCAAGGGTGGCTTGGTCAGTTTCAGCGCTTCGGCGAGCCCGACCATGACCGACAGTGGGGTTCGCAGGTCGTGGGAGATGGCCGAGAGCAGCAAGTTGCGCAAGCGCTCGGATTCCATGTGAACCGTCGTGTCCTGAGCCACGTTGATGTAGTGAATCCGCTCCAGGGAGATGGCCAGCAACGAGGCGCAAGTGTCGAGCAGGCGCCGCTGTTCCGGCACCACCAACCGGGTGGTATCGCGCGGCTGCACCGCCAGTATCCCGCGCACCCGCATCGGTGCCGACAAGGGCAAATACAGCGTGGAACTCGAGGGCAGGGTGTCGGTGCCGTAGCCGGCCGGCTCGGCTTTGTCGAATGCCCACTGGGCAATGGCCAGGTCGACTTGCGGTGCGTCGCCCGTGATCAGCGGTGCCTGGAGTTTGTTGTTGTCATCGGCCACCAGCAAGGCCGATCGGGCACCAAATTCGGCCGTCAGAAACTGCGCACTGATAGTGGCCACCTGTTCGGTCATCAGCGTGGCGGATAAAAGGCGCGACATCTCATAGAGCGCGCGCATGCGATCTTCGCGCCGTTGCGAGACCCGCGCCTGGTACTTGAGGCCGGCGGTCATCTGGCCAATCACCAGAGCCACCACCAGCATGACCATGAACGTCACCAGGTATTGAATATCGGCAAAGGCGAAGGAATAGCGCGGCGAGACAAAGAAAAAATCGAAGGCGCCGACCGACACGAAAGACGCCATCACCGCCGGGCCGCGACCGAAGCGCACCGCGACGGCAACCACCCCCAGCAAAAAGAGCATGACGATGTTGGCTTGCTCGAGTATGTCTGCCAGCGGCAGGGCAACCAGCGTCGTGCCCGCGCACAATACGGCGCTCCACAGATAGGCGGGCCAGTGGATGGGGCTGTCGCGAGTTTCAGGCGTGTTCTCAGGGCGTGGAGCGCTGGCCGGCAGCGAGATTTGAATCACATCCAGATCAGCGCCCAGCTTGCCGATCTTGTCCGCCAGCACCTGGCGCCAGAATCGCCGCCGCGCCAGCGTGTCCCGGCCCAAAACGACTTTCGACAGGTTGTGTTGCCGGGCGTATTTGACCAGCGTTTCGGCAATGTCCTGACCCGCCAGCGTCGCGATCTGCGCGCCCATGTCCTGAGCCAGTTTCAAGGCTGCCAGCACCCGTCGCCGCTTGGCATCGGCCAGGCGTTGCAGGGACGGGGTTTCGACGTACACGGCGTGCCACGGCACATTCAGCTGGACGGCCAGGCGAGCCGTTGAACGCACGGTCTTTTCCGCCTGGTCGTGGGGGCCGACGCAGGCGAGCAGGGAATCGCGAGTGCCCCACACCGGTTTGACCGAGCTGTTCTGGCGGTACTGCAACATGTCACTGTCGACCCGGTCGGCGGTGCGCCGCAGGGCCAGTTCCCGCAGGGCAATCAGGTTGCCCTTGCGAAAGAAATTCTGCACCGCACGCTCGGCCTGTTGCGCCAGGTAGACCTTGCCTTCTTTCAGGCGCTGCAACAGGTCGTCGGGAGGCAGGTCGACGATGACCACTTCGTCGGCCGTGTCGAATACATGGTCGGGTACGGTCTCCCAGACCCGGATGCCGGTGATGCCGCCCACAATGTCGTTCAGGCTCTCAAGATGCTGGACATTCATCGTGGACCAGACGTCGATACCGGCGCTGAGCAGTTCCTCCACGTCCTGCCAGCGCTTTGGGTGTCGCGAACCGACGACATTGGAATGGGCCAGTTCATCGATAAGGATCAAGCCGGGCGCACGGGCGAGCGCGGCGTCCAGGTCGAATTCGGTGACGGTACGGTTTTTGTCGATGATGCGTTTGAGGGGCAGCGACTCCAGGCCGTCGATCAGCGCTTCGGTTTCGGCGCGGCCGTGGGTTTCGACCACGCCGATCAATACATCGATGCCCTGCAGTTTTGCCGTGTGGGCGGCCGACAGCATGGCGTAGGTCTTGCCGACCCCGGCGCTGGCGCCGAAGAAAATCTTCAGCCGACCGCGTTTGGCTTGCTCGTCCTCTTGGCGAATCAGGGCCAGGAGCTGGTCCGGGTCGGGACGTTGTTCGGCCATCACGCTCACCGTGAATGAGCTTGCGCTCAGTGTGTGGCGTCAAGCGCCAGGTTCAGTGCCAGCACGTTGACCCGCGGTTCGCCGAGGAACCCGAGCAGCGTGCCTTGCGCATTCTTGTCGATCAGTTGGCGTACCTGTTCAAGCGGCAGGTTGCGCACCCGTGATACCCGGCCGGCCTGGTACATCGCAGCCGCCACACTGATATGTGGATCAAGACCACTGGCGGAACTGTAGACCAGGTCGGCGGGCACCGTGGTGGTATTGCCTGGATCCGCCGCGCGCAGGGCGGCAATCCGCCCCTTGACCGCGTCCATCAATGCCGGATTCAACGGGCCCAGGTTCGATCCGCCCGAGGCCAGCGGGTTGTAGGGCATGGGGCTGGTGGCGGAAGGGCGGCTCCAGAAGTACTTCGGATCGCTGAAACCCTGACCGATCAACAGCGAGCCCACGGTTTTGCCGTCCCGTTCGACCAGGCTGCCGGCGGCCTGATGGGGAAAGACCAGCCGGGCAACCCCGGTGGTGACCAGTGGATAGGCCAGTCCGGTGAGCAGTGACAGGGCAATGAACAGAATCATCGCGGGACGGAGCAGAGATAACATGGCCGTACTCCCTCAAGTCAGACCGACAGCGGACAATGCCATGTCGATCACTTTGATACCAATGAATGGAACGATCACCCCACCCAGTCCGTAGATCAACAGGTTGCGCCGCAACAGCAGGGCCGCACCGACCGGGCGGTACTTCACGCCTCTGAGCGCCAGGGGAATCAGGAAAATGATAATCAGCGCGTTGAAAATCACCGCCGACAGCACGGCGGAGTTCGGGCTCGTCAGGCCCATGATGTTGAGCGCGGCGAGCTGCGGGTACGTGGTGACGAAGGCCGCGGGCACGATGGCGAAATACTTGGCGATGTCGTTGGCAATCGAGAAGGTGGTCAGCGAGCCACGGGTCATCAGCATCTGTTTGCCGGTTTCCACCACCTCGATCAGCTTCGTCGGGTTGCTGTCCAGATCGACCATGTTGCCGGCCTCCTTGGCCGCCTGGGTGCCCGAGTTCATGGCCACCGCGACATCGGCCTGTGCCAGCGCCGGGGCGTCGTTGGTGCCGTCGCCGGTCATGGCCACCAGCCGACCTTCGGCCTGGTAGCGGCGGATCAGCTCGAGTTTTTGCTCCGGCGTGGCCTCGGCCAGGAAGTCGTCGACGCCGGCCTCGGCGGCGATGGCGGCGGCGGTGACCCGGTTGTCGCCGGTGACCATGACGGTCTTGATCCCCATGCGCCGCAATTCGAGGAAACGCTCCTTGATGCCGCCTTTGACGATGTCCTTGAGTTCGATCACGCCCAGTACTTTGGCTCCGTCCGCCACCACCAGCGGCGTGCTGCCCCGGCGGGCCACCTCGTCGATGATGGTTTGCACGGCGTCCGGAAAATGCCCGCCCTGGGACTGGACGTGCCGCAGGATCGCTTCGCCGGCGCCCTTGCGCAGTTGCCGGCTGCCCATGTCGACACCGCTCATGCGGGTCTGTGCGGAGAAGTGCACGAAGTGCGCGTCGAGCGCGGCAATGTCGCGTTCACGCAGGTTGAAGCGTTGTTTGGCCAGTACCACGATGCTGCGGCCTTCGGGGGTTTCGTCGGACAGGGAGGCGAGTTGCGCCACGTCCACCAACTCCGCTTCCTTGACCCCCGGTGCCGGCAGGAATGCCGAGGCGTGACGGTTGCCCAGGGTGATGGTCCCGGTTTTGTCGAGCAGCAAGACATCCACATCACCGGCCGCTTCCACCGCACGGCCGGACGTCGCGATCACGTTGGCTTCCATCATGCGGCTCATGCCCGCCACCCCGACCGCCGAAAGCAAACCGGCAATGGTGGTGGGGATCAGGCACACCAGCAACGAGATCAGGACGGTGATCGAGACCGGTGTGCCGGACTGGGCCACCGCCACGCCGAACAGCGAGAAGGGCAGCAGCGTCACCGTCACCCCCAGGAACACGATCGTCAACGCCACCAACAGGATCGACAGGGCGATTTCATTCGGCGTCTTTTGCCGTTTGGCGTTCTCCACCATGGCGATCATGCGGTCGACGAAGGTTTCGCCAGGGTTGGTGGTGACGCGAATGACAATCCAGTCCGACAGGACCCGAGTCCCGCCTGTTACCGATGAGAAATCCCCCCCGCATTCCCGAATCACCGGGGCCGACTCACCGGTGATGGCCGATTCGTCCACCGAGGCAGCACCTTCGATGACTTCGCCATCGGCGGGGATCAGCGAGTTCGCGAGGTCGCCGGCCTCGACCACCACCACATCGCCTTTGCACAGGTCACTCGATTGCGCCAATTGCCACTCGGCACCGTAGTGCGGTTCACGCAGTTTCTTGGCCCAGGTTTCCTTTTTCAGGTCCCGCAGCGAGGCCGCCTGAGCCTTGCTGCGGCCCTCGGCCAGGGCTTCGGCAAAGTTGGCGAACAGCACGGTGAACCACAGCCACAAGGCAATCGCGAGAATGAACCCGGCGCTGGCCTCACCCTGGCCACGCAGGGCCTGGACCCACAGGGCGCTGGTGATGAGCGCGCCGATGTAGACGACAAACATCACCGGATTGCGCCACTGGATCCTCGGATCGAGTTTGTGCACGGAATCGACCATGGCCGGGCCAATCAGTTTCGGGTCGAACAAGGTGAACGCTTTGCGTGTCATGTTCGTGGTCTCACTTGATCAATATGAGGTGTTCGACGACGGGGCCCAGCGCGAGCGCCGGCACGTAGTTCAGCAACCCGACCAGCAACACCGTACCGATCAGCAGCACCACGAACAGCATCCCGTGGGTGGGCATCGTGCCGCCGGTGACCGGCAAGCGTTTTTTCGCGGCCAGGCTACCGGCGACAGCGAGCACCGGGACGATCACGCCGAAGCGTCCGAACCAGCAGCCGATGGCCAGCATGATGTTGTAGAACGGGGTGTTGGCGGACAGCCCGGCGAAGGCGCTGCCGTTGTTGTTGGCCACCGAGGTGAAGGCGTAGAGGATTTCCGAGAAGCCGTGGGCGCCGGGGTTGGCGATGCCCAGCCTGCCGGCGTCGGCCATGACCGCGATGGCGGTGCCGAACAGCACCAGCAAGGGCGTGACCAGAATCGCGATGGCGACCATTTTCATCTCGTAGGCTTCGATCTTCTTGCCCAGGTACTCGGGTGTCCGACCGATCATCAGACCGGCGATGAACACGGCGAGGAGGGCGAATATCAGCATGCCGTACAGGCCTGAGCCGGTGCCGCCGAACACCACTTCGCCCAGTTGCATCAACACCAGAGGCACCGCGCCGCCCAGCGGGGTAAACGAGTCGTGCATGGCGTTGACCGCACCGCAGGAAGCAGCGGTGGTCACCGCGGCGAACAGGCTGGAGGCGCTGATGCCGAAGCGCAGTTCCTTGCCCTCCATGTTGCCCGCCGCCGTGTCGATGCCCAGTGTCGAGAACTGCGGGTTGCCCAGTTGTTCGTAATGGGTGACGGCCACCACGGCGATCACAAAGATGATCGTCATTGCCGCCAACAGCGCCCAGCCCTGGCGAATGTCACCGACGATGTGGCCGAAGACGAAACACAGTGCGGTCGGGATCAGGAAGATCGCGATCAGTTGGAAGAAGTTCGTCAGTGCGGTCGGGTTTTCATAAGGGTGCGCCGAGTTGGCATTGAAGAAGCCGCCGCCGTTGGTGCCGAGCATCTTGATCGCCTCTTGCGAGGCAACGGGGCCCATGGCGATGGTTTGCTTGTCGGTGCTGGCGGCCACGGTGACCGGGCTGCCCTGGGCATCAAGCTTGGGCTGACCGGCGTCATTGAGCACCGGGGCCTGGTACTGCATGACTTCCAGGATCGAGACGTCCTTGTACGGGTCGAGATTCTGGATCGACCCTTGGCTGACAAGGAACAGTGCGAAGATCAACGACAGTGGCAGCAGTACCCACAGGGTGATGCGGGTGAGGTCGGCCCAGGCGTTGCCGATGCTGGCCGCGCTGTGCCGGGCGAATCCGCGAATCAGGGCCACGGCGACCACGATGCCGGTGGCGGCCGAGAAGAAGTTCTGCACCGTCAGCGCGAGCATCTGGGTCAGGTAGCTCATCGTCGATTCGCCGCTATAGGCTTGCCAGTTGGTATTGGTGACGAAACTGGCGGCGGTGTTGAACGAAGAGTCCGGTGTAACGGCGGCAAACCCCTGGGGGTTGAACGGCAGAATGCCTTGCAGCCGTTGCAAGGCATAAACGGCCAGGAACCCCAACGTGTTGAACAGGATCAAGGCGAGCGCGTACTGCAGCCATCCCATCTGCGTCTCAGGCGTGACCCCGGCCAGTCGATACAGCGGTGACTCTATGCGCACGCCAAAGGCAAACCGGCCCTCCATCACAGTGGTCAACCAACGCCCGATCGGCCAGGCCAACAGCGTCAGCACCAGCAGGAAGACCGTGAGCAGGACCCAGGCTTGAGTCGTCATAGGAAGTCCTCCGGAAACAACAGCGCCGCAATCAGGTACACCAGCAACCCGGCCGCAATGATGCCGCCGAACAGATAGAAGCCTGTCATGACCGTCTCCTGTCGAGCGCCGCACAGCCGTAAGCCAGGCCGACCAGAATGATGAAAAACACCGCACCGAGTAGCAGATAAATGAAGTCCATGGCTTTTCCTCCCGCGATGAGGAAAGCCTAGAGCGATGCCTGGTAAGTTGTCAGAAAGATCGGGAGGCGAAGAATAAAGATCTTGTAAAGATGCACCGGATTGATCCGCCATGATCGCCCGCAAGCCGGCTTCTACAGGTTTGACCACCTCGACGCGGTTGAAAACCGCAAGCAAGCGCACGTGTGGCCGAACAATCGAGACGCAGAAAATCCGCGCTAAGTGGCCATGGAAGGTTGGGGCGCGCGATGACAATTCAGGCACCAAACGACGCCTGTCACCAGCAGTGCGATGGCGGCCAGCTCATACCCGTCGGGTAGCCGTTGCTCCCATAAAAAACCAAAAACGAGCGCCGCCAGCGTTTCGATCACGAGCACTTGCCCACTGAGTGCCAATGGCAGGAGCCGGCTGGCCTGGTTCCAGCATGCCCCACCCACCACCGACGACAAAAGTGCCACGCCACCGGCCACCATGAGCCAATGCAGCCATTCCGACGTGCCCGGTGTATCTGTCTGAAAACCGAATACCGGTACCGCCAACAGCAGTGATTGAGCACCGGTCACTACGCCGGTCAGCAGTGCCCAGTCAGGGGAGGAGACGCCGGCCACTTGCACTAACCGCCGGGCATTGCTGACCGCGAACCAACTCCAGGTCAGCAATGCGCCTGACGCGCATAAAATCCCGGCGATGTTCGTCGATGTATCGTGACGGTCGCCATTGATCAGTGCGTGCCAGCTGATCAACACGACCCCCGCGACAGCACAGCAAAGCGAAGGGAAGAGCTTTCGCAAGGAAACGGCGTTGGCGTCATGACGCCCGGCCAGGGTGACGAGCACCGGAATGAGCCCGACGATCAGGGACGTGGTAGCGATGCCCACCAACTGGACACCGGTGCCCACCAGTGCGTAGTAAACGAGGTTGCCGATCAGGCTCAGCCAGAAGAGCGATTTCCAGTCGGCGATGGTGAGACTGGCGCAGACACGCCTCCAGCGCGGCATGAGCAGGACGACCGAGAGGGCGCCGTAGCAGAGGAATCTCAGGACCGCGAACTGCAAGCCACTCAACCCCGGCGTCAGCTGTGGACCGAGGAAAATCACCCCCCAACACAGGCCCGCGCACACCCCGTAGCCGGCGCCCTTCAACAGTGATCGATCAGCAAACATTTCACCCACGCCCTACACCGCAAAGCCTGCAGTCTGGAGCGATTGATCCGGGAAATATTGTCGATAACTCCTGGCTTTTTTACCCAGGCTGTTTTTGAGCCTTGCGATAAACCGCCGGGGTTGTAGCGCTCACACGCTGCATGGCACGGGTCAGCGCCGCCTGATCGGAAAAACCGGCACGCAAGGCGATGTCCGCTATTGGTAATGCGGTGCCACGCAACCATCGTTGAGCTTCGTGAATGCGCAACTGCGTCAACCAGGCTTGAGGGCTCATCGCGAACAATTGCCGGAATCGCTGGTGGAGCTGGCTCATGCTCATGTTGGCTGCTTGAGCCATGGCCTCGTTGCTCCAGTTGGCGCCAGGGTTTGCGCGCAGACGGGCGATCAACTGCTCCATGGGCGACGAAAAGGCGGTATCCGAGCCGAGCGATGACAGCAGCAGGGGGGCCAGTTGGGAGGCACCGATGGACAGTTGCTCTTTACCGATCAACTCGGCGAATTCGATCAGCCGCCGGGTCGCCGGGGGGATTGGCACGTATATTTGCCGGGCCAGACGCTCCATCTGGAGCGTTTCCAGCGTCGTCGCTGCACAGTCCAACACCAGAAAACGGCTATCAGCCTGAGCGAGCTGCGAGTGCACTGAGCCAGGCGCCACGAGCGCCGCCAGCGACGGATCGATGCAGCCCCCGCGACCGTCCACGTCTATTTCCATCCGACCACACACCGGCAGTACCCATTGTGCAAAGTCATGGTGGTGGTGAGGGTTTTCCCCCTCGTAGCGTCGAACTTCAAGGCTTGGAAACATGGGTGCACCATTGCGGCTGTCGGGCGATTCGAGGTTTGGCGTTCCACCGTGCCCGTGCACCGCACTGTTTTCAGCGTCAGACGTGGGGCAGCGGATTCTAGCACCTGCCGATCAACCCGTTAATCACGCAGGTTAGTGGCTGGACGCTTGCGCAAGTAGCCAAAACCGGGCGCTTTACCTATGGCGCTGGTGAAGGGATCGGCGGTCCCAGGGCGTCTGGCAGAGAGAATTCACCCTGTGTGGACGGCCGACCCTATGGCGTGGAAAGGGCTATACGCTGCCTTCTACATCGTCCAGGCTGAAGGTCTCGGTGTGGTCATCATAGGAGAAGATTTCAGCGTAACGCCCCCAGGTGATCACGCTCTCCAATGTTTTCTCCACAAACGCATCGGTCAGTGAATCCTCCAGTTCCTGCTCAAAACGCACCCGCGGCGCGCGGTGGCCGTTTCGTTCCTGCAAGACCTGGCGAATGCGTGCGGCCAGTGGCACGTGTTTGACCAGGTGTTCGGCAAACAGGGCTTTGCGTTCCTGGGTTCCGTAGTCAGCGAATAGCTTGCCGGCCTCGGTGAGGGTGATGTCGGCGCCCTTGAGTTCGGCAAAGCCCAGGTGCTCCAGCATTTCCGCGACCGGGAACAGGTCGTCCACCTCCAGCAAGCGCCGTTCCGCGACGTCGGGCAGGCCTGCTTCACCGTTATACGGCTCGGCCGCCAGCGTTTCGATCAGGCCGGCGATGAGGTTGGTGGAAACTTCCGGCAGCGGGCTGCCCATTTTCAGTTCGGCTTTGCCGGTGCTGGCATCGGCGCTGCGGCGGTCTGTCATCAAGGCATAGATGTCGTCGACCATTTGCCGAAAGGTCGGGTCCAGGCGGTTGCGCGGATGCTCGAAAGGCACTTTGATTTCGGCGACCACTCGCCCTGGGTTTGATGACAGGACCAGAATGCGGTCGCACATCAAAACCGCTTCTTCGATGTTGTGGGTCACGATCAGGATGGATTTGATCGGCAGTTGCTTGCCGCTCCACAAGTCCAGCAGGTCAGTGCGCAGGGTCTCGGCGGTCAGCACGTCCAGTGCGGAAAAGGGCTCATCCATTAACAGCAGGGTCGGGTTCACCACCAGGGCGCGGGCAAATCCGACCCGTTGGCGCATGCCACCGGACAACTCCCGGGGGTAGGCGTTTTCGAACCCGTCGAGGCCGATCAGGTCAATCGCCGCCAGTGCGCGCTTGCGGGCAGCCTTGCGTTCGACCTGGAGCGCCTGAAGACCGGCTTCCACGTTTTCGAGGACCGTCAGCCAAGGGAACAGCGCAAAGGTCTGAAAGACCATCGCGACACCTTCGGCCGGCCCGGTGAGCAAGTCACCGTTGTAGCGGACTTCCCCCGACGACGGCGCTATCAGGCCGGCAATGATGCGCAGCAAGGTGGATTTGCCCGAACCGGAACGGCCCAGCATGCCGACGATCTCGCCTTCTCGCAGGGTCAGGTCGACATCGCTGAGCACTTGCAACTCGTCCTTGCCCTTGCCAAACGCCCGGCTCACGTTGTTCAGCGCATAGATTTCGGGGGATGCCTGTGTGTGTTCTGTAAAGGTATTCATGACATCGAATCCCGTTAGTTGAGACGGAGTTTGTTTTCAGCAATGGCGTACATCGGCCGCCATACTGCGCGATTGAAGGCCACGACGAAGAGCGACATCACCACCACGCCCAAGGCGATTTTAGGGAAGTCACCGGCCGCCGTGTTCTCGGCAATGTAGGCGCCCAGGCCATGTGCCACGACCTTGTCCTGTCCCCATGAAACGAATTCGGACACGATACTGGCGTTCCACGCGCCGCCCGAGGCTGTAATCGCTCCGGTCACGTAATACGGGAAGATGCCCGGCAGCATCACTTTGCGCCACCACAACCAGCCGCGAATGCGGAAGTTGGTTGCGGCTTCGCGGAAGTCATTGGGGAATGCGCTGGCGCCGGCAATAACGTTGAACAGGATGTACCACTGCGTGCCCAGCACGATCAGCGGACTCAGCCAGATGTCCGGGTTCAACTGGTAGCGCAGGATCACGATGACAAACACCGGGAACAACAGGTTCGCAGGAAAGGCCGCGAGGAACTGCGCCAGTGGCTGGATTTTTTCCGCCAGGTGCGGACGCAAACCGATCATCACCCCCAGCGGCACCCAAATCAGCGAGGCCACGGCAATCAACAACGCCACCCGTACCAGGGTAATGAGCCCCATGCCGAGCACATGCCCGACTTCACCGAGTGTCACTTCGCTGCTCATGTAGAGGGCGATGTGGTACAGCGTGTAGAGGGTCAACGCGGCAATCAGCGCGCCCCAGAGCCAATCGATCAGGCGTGAGGTGGCCGGGCTCGAAGACGCGGCGGTGCGGTTCGAGCGCGGCAGGCTGAAACGTCGATTGCCGATTCGGCCGATGGTTCGGGTGATGGGACGCAGCACGCGCTGGACCACGCGCGTGCGCTGGATCAGCTTCAGCACCCATGATTCCGGCGAACCTGCCTGGGACGCGGTGTTTTCCATGCGGAATTTATCCGCCCAGGCCACCAGTGGCCGGAACAGAAACTGGTCGTAAATCAGGATGACCGCGATCATCGCCAGAATGACGTAGCCCACGGCGTGCAGGTTTTGCTGCTGGATGGCGACCGCCAGGTATGAACCCACGCCAGGCAGCATGACGGTCTTGTCGCCGACGGTGATGGCTTCAGAGGCCACCACGAAGAACCAGCCACCGGACATGCTCATCATCATGTTCCAGACCAGCCCCGGAATGGCGAAAGGCACGTCGAGCTTCCAGAACTTTTGCCAGCCGGACAATTGAAGGTTGCTGGACACTTCTTCCAGGTCTCGCGGCAGCATGCGCAGTGACTGGTAGAAGCTGAACGTCATGTTCCATGCCTGACTGGTAAAGATGGCAAAAATGGCGGCGAATTCAGCGCCGAGCACTCGCCCTGGAAACAGCAGCAGGAAGAACGTCACGGTGAACGAGATGTAGCCCAGTACGGGCACCGATTGCAGGATATCCAGCACCGGCACCAGCAGTTTTTCGGCCCGTCGGCTTTTGGCGGCCAGCGTTCCGTACAGCAGGGTGAACACCAGGGACGCGGCCATCGCCGCGAGCATGCGCAAGGTCGTGCGCATTGCATATTCGGGAAGGTTGGTCGGGTCGAGTGAGATGACGTCACCCTGCAAGGTGGACATCGGCGCCCAGGTTTCCCGTGCTGCTATCGAGAAAAACAGCAAGAAACCGATCACCAGCGGCAGGGCGACCAGATCCCAGCGGTTGGGCAGCAGTCGCAGGGCCGTGGCCGGAATGTAATGACGGAATACTTTGTTCATATTCAGTGATTCCAACAGCGTTGTATGTAAGGTTCATGACCATCAGCCAACACGTTCTCGAGCACACGCGCCTGAATCTGCTCATAGGCAGTCTAAGCACAGCATACGCTTGAAGGTTGGTAAAACAGCTGAGAGAGGTCACGCAAACAAACGCTGAAGGCAGGAACAGAAACCGCACGCTTCATCAGCAAGGAAAATTGCTGGATAAATCCTTCACACGGCTCGATTCAGCTTGGCTTCTGTGTACATGACCCACCGAGAATGGGCAGGGTCCATGGTTGGATACTCCTGTGGTGGGTTGAAATGGATAGGCAGGCTGGATAAGCGAAATGATAGTCCTTCGACTCTAACGCCGCCCAACTGTCGATTTGTGAGTGGCTGTCGCCAGGGGCCGGCTGTCAACTCATCGCTTTCCAGAGAAAAGTATACGGATCAAATTGTTACAAGAGATGAAAAAAACGTAATTTTTGAAGATTAAAAAATTCATATTTTTATGCAGGGGGGCGCGCGACACGTTTTCAGGAGCCGTGCCGACGAGTCTACGCCGGGATCAACGAAGGGCCGAGAGCCTACTCAGTGAGGTGAGCCGGGGAGGCACGGCGCGCTGTGTGCCTCAGGTCCATGGGGTTTCAGTGCATTATTTTTGCACTCTGGCCATCCGCCGACCGCTCATGAAGCACAGGGAACCACCCATCGCAGTCAGTGCGCTTAAGGCATAGAACATCGTGGGCGCCGCAGTGTGCATCAGCAGGAAGCCACAAATCACCGGACTCAGGGCACCACCGAAAGCCGCCAGGTTTTGGGCACCGTAGTAGCTGCCGCGCAGCTCTTCCGGGGCCAGGGTGTCGACGAAGAGGAATTCGGCCGGGTAAATGATCATTTCACCCAGGGTGAAAACGAACATCGCCACGCACCAACTCAGCATGTTGTCAGCCAGGCTGAAGCCGATCAGGCCGAAGATGAACAGGCTGGTGCCTCCGGCAATCCAGTAGCGCAGCTTCTCGCGATTGAGGAACCGGCCGATCTGGTACTGCAACAGGATCACGCTGATGGCGTTGCAGGCGAGCAGGGCGGCCATGATTTCCAGGGCGCGTTTGGAGTCGTGGGTCACCAGCAGGTATTGCGACAAGTAGAGGGTATAGCGCCCGTGCACCACCGTGCTGAGCAGGCAGCCGCAGGTGAACATGATCAGGGTGCGGTCGTTTTTCAGGGTGACCAGCGTCTTGAGGAAGCTTTGCGGTTTACCAATGGCCGGTGTCTGCGCGGCATCACTGGGGAAGCCTACCATCAGGAAAATGCTGAAAAACGCGATGCCGGCGGCGATCAGGAACGGCGCAATCGGATAGACCCCGGCGATCACCACGCCGAGCATGGGGCCGGTGGCATAGCCGATGTTGGTCAGGGTGTAGCGCAGGGAAAACGCCTTGGCACGCTGGCCCATGGGCAGGTTTTCGCTGAGGATCGCTTTTGAACCGATGAGAAACAGCGCTGACGCGGTTTCGGTGACCACGAGGCTCATGGTGGTCAGGTAGAGATTTTGGGCAAAGGTCAGCAGTACGAAACCGATGGCGCTCGAGAGCATCGCCAGGATCAGCAATCGGCGCTTTTCCAGGCGGTCGATGACATAACCGCCATAGAGCGCGAGCAGGGTTGCGATGAATACCGCGATACCGAGCAGCAAACCGACGTCCTGTTGGTTGAGGCCCAGCTTGTGGCTCAGGAACAGCGTGAGCAAGGGGCTGGTAATGGCGCGACTGACCACGATGGTCAGTGAAACGATCATCAAGCGGCGAATAACGAGCGAGTAAGTGGCCACGGTGGTGCAAATGTCCTTATTCAGGTTTCGGGTGTTCGACCAGTCGCCGGACCTCATCGCGAGCAGGTTCGCGATGAGATCCGGCGCACGACGCAGTACTCAAATCAGCCACCGCTCAAGCGTGCGCACCGATTCCAATTCTTCAATTCGCCACAACTGCCCGAGCAAGCCTTCAGCCTGTTGTTGCGGTAGCACCCGCAACGTCAAACTGAAAAACTTCTCCTCCAGCGCCACGTCACTCAGTGGATTGCCTGGCGCGCCCAATGGCACTTCAACGCACAGGCTTGCCTGCCGACCATCCACGGTCCGCAGCGTCACCACGGGCTCGCCATCCTCTGGCCGTTGCGGGTCCACTTCCAGATGGATGCGCGATAGCCATTGGGTCATGCGCGGGGCGCTGCGTTGGTCGTCGTCATAGGCCTGCAACCGGCAATGCCCCTGCACCAGGCGCGCGGCCAAGGCATATGGCAGGCTCATCTGTGCGGCTGCGAGGCTGCTGACGTCCTGACCGCCACACATGTCCTGAAGAAACCCGCACAGGGAAACCTGCACGTCTTCGACCTGGTCGACCCCCACATTCAGTTGATCCAGCAGCAAACCAAGGGCGTCGATGGCCGAATGGGTGCCGCGACAGGAGGCATAGGGTTTGATCGAGCAGCGGGCGAGCTTCCAGACCACACCGAGGTCCGCATCCAGCGCTTCGGGCGTCGCGGTCGCTGGAGCGAGGGTTTTCAGAAAACCACCCCAGACTTCCTCGAACAACTGCGTCGGCCCGCTGATGCCCTGTTGCGCAAACCGCGCCGCCAGCAGTCCCCCTTCGGCGGCGCGCCCGCTGTGCAGTTTCTTGCTTTGCGAACCATCGTGGATGAAGGCCCACAGGCCACCGCTGAAGCTGCCGGCGATGCCCAGCGCCGCCAGGGTTTGCCGCGCATCCAGGCCCAGGATGCGAGCACTGGCCGCCGCTGCGCCGAACACCCCGCAGGTCGCGGTGGAATGCCAACCGGCGCCGTTGTGGGCTGAATAGCCACCGCAGGCTTCGAGCACCCGGCGACCGACTTCGTAGCCGATCACTACGGCAGTGATGAACTCACGACCACTCACCGGCTGTGGCAGCATTGAAACCGCCGCCATCACCGCCGGCAGCACGACGGCACCGGAGTGGTCGCAGCCGCCGGTGTCGTCCAGCTCCAGAGCATGGGCGGCGACACCGTTAAGCATCGCTGCCTGAGCCGGGCCAACCTGCAGGTCCGTGCCCCAAACCGGCACCTCACCGGTTTCACTGGCAAACACCTTGCGCGCCTGTTCCGCGACACCGCCAGCGGCTCCGGCCAGTGTTGCACCGAAGGTATCGAGGATGTGCCGCTTGGCCTGTGTCACCAGCGCAGGCGGTAGATCTTCAAACTGCAATTCAACACAGAATTGCGCCAGACGTTGCAGGCGTTCGCTCATGACACGTAATCCCGATAATGCCGCTCATAAACTGACGCCGGGTGATCCTCGGCGACCGGCGCCGCGGTGTCTGCCCACCACTGTGCGACCTCGGCACCCGTGGCGATCCACACGTCATCGTGCTGTTGAATGCCTTCGATCAATTCGCGCAATACGCCGATGCGTCCCGGCATGGCGATGATTTCCGGGTGCAGGCGCAGCACGTAGCAAAGGCCAAAACGGTGAAATCCGGCGAAGTCCATTTGCAGGTTGCCCAGGGTGTGGCTGTAGGACGCGATCCGCGATTGCGCCGGAGGCACTGCCGGGCTGAGGTTGAAGGCGAAGTAAGGCTCGTCCTCCAGTTCATAATGCAGAGGCAGTTCAATGACCTCAGGTGCAGTCGGGTGAGCGAATGGCAAGTCATCGCCGCGCCACGACGAGGACCAGCGAATGCCCTGATCCTTCAAAGCCTCGATGAACCCCGGCGCACCATTGCCCGCCGGGATGCGAAAACCGGCCGGTCGTTGGCCGGTCAGCTCCGCCAAGGTCTCACAGCCCTTGGCGATGTCGTCGCTTTGCGCGGCCAGGTCCAGGGTGTCGTAGTTCTGATGACGATAGCCGGCGCAGGCGATCTCATGGCCGTCGGCCTGGATCGCCCGAATGTGGCCGGGGTTTTCTTCGGCGACGATACCGGGGATAAACCAGGTGCTGGACACCCCGAGTTCCTTGAACAGGCCGAGCAAACGCTCCACGCCCCGTTGTGTGCCGTAGCGCCAGACCGACAATGTCTTGTCGCGCCCGGCGACTTCCGGGGCTTGCGTGAGGATGCCGTGGATGTCGTTGTAATCGACGGTCAGTACCACGGCGCAGCGATAGCCATTGGGCCAGACAGCGGAATCAACCATGGTGATGCTCCTTGAGCCACCACTGGGCGACATCGCGGCAGGTGGCGAACCAGACGTCGTCGCGCTGACGCATGTGTTCGAAGAGTTTTTCCAGCAACAGGATGCGGCCCGGTTTGCCGGTGATCTTGGGGTGGAACAGGGTCGTCAGGCATAACCCTTCATTCATTGCGCCGTCGTATTCGCGGCACCAGTTGTCGAGGGTCAGCTCATAGCTGGCGGTACGGTCCAGCCCCGAAGGGAAGTCCGGCGCACGGGTGTAGGCGAGGGAGGCGTAGTCGTCCATTTCCCAACGACCGGGGATCTCCACCAGGGGCGTGGTGTGGCCGGGTACGTTGACCAGGTACGGCCGGTCATCGCCGCGCATGCTGCTGGAGTACGTCACGCCAGCCTCCACCAGCACCGCCGGGGTTTCGGCGCGCCAATCGCCGGAAGGCGTGCGGAAGCCTTCGGCGCGGATGTTCAGGTGTTTCCAGAACACTTCACGGGACAACTTCATGACGTCCTTTTGCTGCTGCGGCGTCAGGGCGTAAAACGATTCGTGTTTGTAGCCGTGGTAAGCCACTTCATGCCCGCGTTCGACAATGGCCTGGCACTGTCTGGGCCAGTTCTCCACGACCCAGGCCGGGACAAAGAACGTCGTCGGGATGCGGAAGTCGTCGAGCAGATCGAGCAATCGCGGCAATGCCCGGTAGGGGCCATAACCGCCGAAACCGAAGTATTCCGGTTTGCGCCAGATCGAGCCGTTGAGCATGGCATCGCCAGTCGGGCCGTCGAGATCGAAGGCCAGGGCGAGGCAGGCTTTGTGCGGGGCGGGCCAGGTCGCTGGGGGTGAGGAGGACATCGGTGATGCTCCAACTATTTATAAGTAAACACCGGACCCTGTGGGAGCGGGCTTGCCTGCGATGAGGCCGACACATTCAACCGCTCGATCAGCTGACAAATCGCCCTCGCGGGCAAGCCCGCTCCCACAGGTATGTCGGTCGGCCACAAAATTGTGATCGAACCAGACCTTTGTGGGAGCGAGTTCGCCCCCACAAAGGGCAGGTCCTTATTTGCCGGCGTTGATGGTCACGGTCTGGATCGCACCCAGTTCCAGATCCCACTTCTTCAGGATCGCCTGGTAGCTGCCGTCATCCACCATGCTCTGCAATGCGACTTTCACCGCTTCGCTCAGCTCAGGCTTTTTCTTGCTCACGCCCAGGCCGGTGAACTGCTTGGAAATCGGCAGGCCAACGGTCTTGTACATGTCCTTTTCCTGGGTTTTCAGGTACGGCAGGGTTTCGCTGCCCTGCATGGCGGCGTCAATGCGGCTCTGACGCAACTGAGCGCGGGCGTCGGCCGAGCCTTCGGTGCCGATCACGTTGATCGCCGGTTTGCCGGCGGCTTCGCAGTTGGCCTTGCTCCACTCGGCGATTTCCGCCGGGAAGGTCGTACGGCGGCTGGTGCCGACCTTCTTGCCGCACAGGTCGATGATTTCGTTGGTGGCTGCGTTTTTCTGCAAGGTGTAGAACTGCGGGCCGCTGGTGAAGTAGTCGACGAAGGTCACGCTGGCCTGACGTTCGGCGGTGTCGGTCATGCCGGACAACACCATGTCCACGCGGTCGGTGGTCAGTGCATTGATCATTTGCTCAAAACCGGTTTCCTGCCATTTGATCTTCACCCCCAAACGTTCGGCCAGCGCATTGCCCAGGTCGTAGTCGAGGCCGGTGAGGGTGTTGGTGGCCGGGTCCTTGAAATCCATCGGCGGGTAGTTCGGCATGATCGCGACGACGATCTCGCCCTTGTTCTTGATGCTGGCCGGTAATTCGGCGGCGAAGGTGAAGCCGGAGGCCATAACGCTTGCGAGTACTGCCGGGATAACGAATTTCTTCATGGTCGTTCTCTTATGAGTGTTGTGAGCGCCAAGGGGCACTTAGGTTCGAACGGCAGAAATGAAGCTTTGGGTGCGAGGGTTTTGCGGACTTATTAGTATTTCTTCGGGGCTTCCAGCCTCCACGATCTGTCCGCCGTCCATGAACACCATGCGGTTGGATACTTCGCGAGCGAAGCCCAGTTCATGGGTGACGACGATCATGGTCATGCCGGTCTGCGCCAGATCGCGCATCACCGACAGCACCTCACCGACCAGTTCCGGGTCGAGTGCCGAAGTGGGTTCATCGAATAGCATCAGCTTGGGGCGCATGGCCAAGGCACGAGCAATGGCGACACGTTGTTGCTGACCACCCGAAAGTTCGATCGGGTAGCTGTTGCGTTTGTCGGCCAGGCCGACACGGGCGAGCAGTTCCACGGCTTCTTCGTGCGCCTCCTTGGGCGAACGCTTGAGCACCTGGCACGGCCCTTCGATGATGTTTTGCAGCACGGTCATGTGCGGGAACAGGTTGAAACGCTGGAACACCATGCCGGTCGACAGGCGCTGACGGGCGATCTGCGTTTCGTTGAGCTCATGCAGCTTGTTGCCGACGACCCGGTAGCCGACCAGTTCGCCGTCGACCCAGAGGCCGCCCTTGTCGATCTTTTCCAGCTGGTTGACGCAACGCAGCAAGGTGCTTTTGCCGGAGCCGGACGGGCCGATGATGCACAGCACTTCGCCTTGCTCGACTTCGATGTTGATGTCCTTGAGCGCGTGGTACTGGTCGTAATATTTGTTCAGGCTCACGGCCTTGACGATGCTTCTCATGTCGGGTTCCTCAAGAGCGCTTGCCGGCGCCGCGGGCGAAACGACGCTCCAGACGGCTTTGACCAAAGGACAGGACGGTGACGGTGGCCAGGTACCAGATACCCGCGACAATCAGCAGCTCCATCACGCGGGCGTTGGCGTAGTAGATGTTCTGGGCGTTGTAGAGCAGCTCCGAGTACTGGATGACGCTCGCCAGCGAGGTCATTTTCACCATGCCGATGAACTCGTTGCCCACAGGCGGAATGATGATCCGCATGGCCTGGGGCAGGATGATCCGGCGCAACGCTTGCAGGCGCGGCATGCCGATCGACTTGGCGGCCTCGTACTGCCCGGTGTCCACCGACAGCAGACCGGCGCGCACCACCTCGGCGGTGTAGGCACCCTGGTTGATGCTCAAGCCGAGCAGGGCGGCCACGAACGGCGTCATCAGGCTCACGGTGTCCAGTTCGAACAGGCCGGGGATGCCGATGGTGGGGAAGATCAGTGCCAGGTTGAACCACAACAGCAGTTGCAGGATCAGCGGCGTGCCGCGAAACAGCCAGGTGTAGGTGACTGCCACGTAGCGCAGGATCGGGTTGGCCGACATGCGCATGATCGCGGTGATCACCCCGAACACGATGCCCAGCGCCATGGCCAGCACCGCCATGACGATGGTGTTGAGCAAGCCCCACATGATCGCCTGGGACGTGAGGAACTGGCCGATGTACGACCATTCGATCTTGCCTTCCGCGAAGGCCCGCACCAGACCCAGGATTGCAATGACAATCACCGTGGCGAAGAAAATGCGCCCGTAGTAGCGGCGTGGTACATGTTGGTACTGGGTGATGTCGAACTGGTTTTCCGCCAGTTTGCGCTCCGCCTGGAGTCGCTCTGCTTGTGTCTGACTCATGTTGGTTCTCCGTACACGTTATTTCGGCTCAAACACAGACCCACTGTGGGAGCAAGCCTGCTGGCGATGGTGGTCAACGATAACGCTGGCAACCTGACACCCCGTGGCGCTCTCGGGTTCATCGCGAGCAAGCTCGCTCCTGCAAGGGTTTGCGTTTGGCTCAGAGGCGGAAGCCCTGATAGTTCTCGGTCCACGCCTGCTGGGTGGCCAGAGCGGTTTTCAGGCGGCCGATCTGTTCGCGTACCTGCTGCGGCGCGGTGCCGCCCCAGCCGCTGCGAGCAGCGATGGCGGCTTCCAGGGTCAGGCTGTCGCGGACCTCGGGGGTCAGGCGTGGGTCCACCTCGGCCAACAGCGCCGCAGAGGCTTCCCACAATTCGATGTCGTGTTTCTCGCAGGCCTGCACCAGCGCACCGGTGATTTCATGGGCTTCCTTGAACGGCACGCCGCGTACTGCCAGCCAGTCGGCGACTTCGGTGGCGAGGGTGAAGCCCAACGGTGCCTGGCGCCGCAGCTCTTCGACGTTGACCTTCATGGTCGCGACCATTCCAGCCATGGCCGGCAGCACCAGCAGCAGGGTGTCGACGCTGTCGAGCACGCTGTTCTTGTCTTCGCTCAAATCGCGGTTGTAGGACAGTGGCAAGGATTTGAGGGTGGACAGCAAACCCGTCAGGTTGCCGATCAGGCGTCCGGCCTTGCCCCGCGCCAGTTCGGCGATGTCCGGGTTTTTCTTCTGCGGCATGATCGAACTGCCGGTGGCGTAGGCATCGTCCAGCGCGACCCAGCGGAACTGCCGCGAAGACCACAGGCAAAACTCTTCGGCGAGACGCGAGATGTTGATGCCGAGCATGCTGGCAATGAACAGGAATTCGGCGACGTGATCGCGGCTGGCGACGGCGTCGATGGAGTTTTCGCACACTCCGCTGTAACCCATTTCTTTGGCTGATTGCTGGGGCTGGCGAGCGATGGCAGAGCCGGCCATGGCGGCGGCGCCCAGTGGCGACAGCGAGGTGCGCGCGTCCCAATCCACGAGGCGCTGCACGTCTCGCAGCATCGATTGCGAGTGAGCCAGCAGATGATGGGCAAACACGATCGGCTGCGCTTGCTGCAAGTGAGTGAAGCCGGGGCAAATGCTCTCGATGTGTTGCTCGGCCTGATCGACCAGCGCCTGCTGCAAGGCCAGCACTTCAACGGCCAGGGTGCGGACGTGGTCGCGCAGGAATAACCGCAGGTCATTGGCGGTCTGGTCATTCCGTGAGCGACCGGCACGCAGCTTGCCGCCCAGCGCGCCAAGGCGCTCGGTCAGCAGGCGTTCGATGAAGGTGTGAACGTCTTCGTCGTCGAGCGTTGGCGCAATGCTGCCGGCACGGAAGTCAGCACCGATTCGCTCCAGGGCGTCGAGCATGGTTTGGGTTTCTTGCTCGCTCAAAAGACCGGCGCGCTGCAGTTCCCGGGCGTGGGCCTTGGAACCGGCGAGGTCGTACGGGGTCAGGCGAAAGTAGCGTTCAGGGCAACGGGACAAAGCGGCCAAGGCTTCGGACGGACCGCTTTTGAAGCGAGCACCCCAGAGACGGTCGGTAGTTTGAGACATTGTTGTTTTCCTCGTCGGTAACGTGAACTGAAATCGGAGCGGCCGGGCCGCGATCACCGCTGCACTATTGAGCCATTAACAGCGGGCTGAATCAGGCCAGAGCAGTTTTTAAGAGGGCAGTTTCAAAAAGGCGAGAGCTGATCGAAGTGTCAGCTTTTAATGTTTTGAGATCAGTGGTTTGGCACTGTCGTTCGGGATTTTTTGGCGATTGCAAAGTCTGGTTTTCTGTGTTCATTATTATTAGGCCAGCTATGTTTTTGTTGTTGGGCACAGATTGTTGAATACGGCGCCAGAGGTAAATAGTCATGATGGAAACCCCACTTTCCAATTCCGGAAACCCGCCACCGAAAACGCTGCAACGGGCACCGTTGGCCCTCAGTGGGCTGGACTTCAAACTGCTCAAAGTGTTCAAGGCCGTGGTCGAGGCCGGAGGCTTCAGTGCCGCGCAAAACGAGCTGAACGTGGGGCTGGCAGCCATCAGCAAACAGATTTCCGACCTGGAAATCCGCATCGGCATGCGCCTTTGCACGCGTGGGCGAGAGGGCTTTCACCTGACGGAAGAGGGGCGTCTGGTGTATCAGGCGTCAATAGACTTATTTGCCTCGGTCGACAACTTTCGCGATCGCCTTAGTTCAGCTCAAAATGAACTTGTCGGTGATCTTGGTGTGGGGGTAATAGACAATACAATCTCTGATGCCAATTCACCGTTGGTTTCAGCGATTAGAATAATAAACGAACAGTCTCCCAAGGTTCGATTTCAACTTCAGGCGACGCAACTTGATGAAGTGGAAAGGGGCGTTGTAGAGGGGCGATTAGTGGCGGGAATTGTTCCGGTTTATCAAAAGCGCGAAGAGTTCGATTACTACGCGCTATACGAAGAACGCTCGGAAGTTTATTGCGCAGTCGGTCACCCTCTGTTCTCCATGGCAGAGGCTGAGATGGGTGCAAATGTGCTCAAGGATTACGAGTGCATCAACCATCGCTACGCGATCCACCGTGACAAACTCAACTATGCCCGCTACGACAGTTTTTCCGCCTCGGCCACCCAGGTGGAGGCTGTTGCGCTGCTGATCAAGACGGGTCGTTTTGTGGGGTTCCTGCCCCAACATTACGCCGCACCGATGGTGGAGCGGGGAGAGTTTCGCGCGGTGTGTCCGGACCTGATCCATATCGTCACGCCGTTCAGTCTGATCCTGCGCCATAACACTGTCCGCAGCCCGTTGGTGAAGGCATTTACCCGGGCACTGGGCGTGGATTTAAAAGCCTCGGTTTGACTGGTTTTTTGCATGGAACATCAACTAACGAACAACGGCGGCCATCAGGGGCGATTGGACCCGGCTTAAAGCTTTCAGCATTTACAGTAACGCGAAGCCGTTTTTTCGAAACGTACGCTCAATACCGGTCTTAGTGTTCCCGATGCCGTGCTGTGAAGAGCGTGAAAATCGCCTGGTCACGGAGCGTCAACAATGATTACCCGACGCCCCTGAACTTCGCGGCCTTCAAGGTATTACAGCGCCAGTTTTTGCAAAAACAGGCTTGTCGTAAACCTTCAAAAACTGGCAACGGTGCAACCCGTCAATGCTGCCACGTGGGCCGCCGGGGGTTACGAAAATCGCACAGAGGTATAGGCCCTTTGCGAGTCTTGCGACGAGTAGGCGGGATAATCGATATAGCCTTGTGCGCCACCGCCATAAAACGCTTCACGTCCTGCTTCGGCCAGCGGCCAGCCATGCCGCAAGCGATCGACCAGATCGGGGTTGGCTATGAACGGCCGGCCAAAAACCGCCAGGTCCGCCACCCCTTCATCGATCGCCTGCTGCGCTGTTTCATGGGTGTAACCGCCCGACAGGATCAGGGTGCCGCAGTAGGCCGCACGGATGGCTCTTTGAAAGTCTGGCGTGCCCAAATGGCTGGCGTGCAGGTAGGCAATCTCGCGCTGGGACAGGGCTCCGGCGAGTGCGAGCCACGTCGCCTCTTCTTCATCGAACGCGTGCAGATCAGCCAGTCTCGCAAAAGGTGACACGCGTACTCCGACCTTCGTGCGACCGATCTGCGCACTCACGGCATCGACCGTCTCAAGCAATAAACGCAGGCGATTGGCAATCGAAGGGCCACCGTAACGGTCCTCACGGGTGTTGAAGCCGCCGTTGATGAACTGTTCAAACAGGTAGCCGTTACCCGCATGAATTTCAACGCCGTCAAAACCCGCCGTCATGGCATTTTTTGCGGCCTGTCGAAAGTCTGCGATGACCTGTCGAATACCCTCGGCATCCAAAGCAACAGGCGCGCTCACGGGTACCTGCGCGGGTTGGCCGTCGCTGTCATAAGCGTGCACCAAGGTTTGCGCGGCGGGCACGGCCACCGGCGCGACCGGTGCTCGTCCCTCCAGCAAGGATGAGTGCGAGATCCGCCCTACATGCCACAGCTGGATGACAATGCGCCCTCCGGCTTGATGAACCGCGTCAGTCACGCGTTTCCAGCCTTCAATCTGCGCGGGTGTGTGGATCCCCGGGGTATAGAGATAGCCACGCCCCTGCCCGGACACCTGAGCGCTTTCGGTGATGATCAGACCCGCTCCCGCGCGTTGGGCGTAATAGGTCGCCATGTCCGCAGACGGCACGGTGTCCTTGACGCGGGCGCGGGTCATCGGTGCCATGACGATGCGATTGGACAACTGCTGACCGGCCAGATTGTAAGTGTCGAAAAGAGATGACATGTGCTGATCCTCCAAAAACGCGCCAGACCTCAAACGTGCGACGGGAAGTGCGGCAAGATGTGCTCGCTGAGTTCGTCGAGAATCTCTGCGTAGGGTTGGCGGCTGACCTTGGGATTAAGCGCGATGTGCGAAATACCGGCAGCCTGCGCTTGCTCCAGGTAATTGCGCAGGCCGTTACGCCCCGCCCGGAAGCCTCCCTGAATGCGTTGGAATGGCTGGTCCGGGTTGTCGCTGAGGTCGAAATAGCCACCCAGGCCTAACGGTTTGAAAGCATTTCGGCCTTCGATCTCACGTACTTTGGCGTGCCAGCTCTCGCCCAGCGAAGCCAATCGCTCGGGGCTTTGCACGCCGGCCAGATAGCCATCGAGGTGTTCGGCCAACCATTCAATGCTCTGCTGCGCCTGGCCGACTGCGATTGAAGGGACGCGGCCATAGGGCGCTTTCGGCACCAGGTCGAGGTTTCCGAATGAATGACCGAATCGCTCGGAGCGAAAACGCGGAAAGTCCTGCTCAATCAGGGTACGAAACACTGATAAGGCATCACGGTAACGATCACCACGGGTCTCATAATCGATACCCAGCATCGGGTAGTCGCTGAATCGATCCCCAGAGGACAGCCCCAACACCAAGCGCCCTTCGCTCAACTGATCCAGGGACGTTGCTTGCTTGGCCAGATACATGGGCTCGTGGGTAGGCAGCACGATACCGGTGGTTCCCAGGACGATGCTGCGTGTGGCTGCGGCCAGGAAGCCGATGTAAACCAGGGGTTCGAAGATGTGTGCCACATCGTTGTAATCCGGGTCGTAGAAAGGAATGTCCCGCATCCACAGCGCGCCAAAACCCAGCGCCTCGGCGCGTTGCGCCATTTCCACGTGGTCACGCATGGTCGGTGCCGCTCGGCCGGCGTGGGTTTCGAGGGGCAAAATCAGGCCAACCGTCAGTGCCTGTGGTTTGAACAGACGCTGAAAACCAGGGTGGCGCTCAAGCGAGGGATGAGCGGTCGGCAGGGCGGCAGGTTGCACGTGCGGCGAGGGTTGGGTGGCGAAAGTCATGATGGCAGTCTCGGTGAGTGGCGATGACTGACATCTTTATTGAATCCTCAGCTCGGATAAACATCAGTAAAAGACCATTACCTGGTCCGCTGAGTCCCTAATGATTTCAAGTCTCCCAAGGCACACCTGACGCCCAGCGCTCAATCAACAGATCGATAAAGGCGCGGACACGCGGGGACAACTGACGCTTGCTCGGGTAGACGATCCGGATAGGGTCGGGCGACGCACGGTAGGGCTTGAGTACTTCCACCAGGGTTCCGTCGCGCAGGTCGTTACCGGTGATGTAGGTCGGCAAGTGAATCAGGCCAATGCCAGTCAACGCCGCTTCGCGCATGGCTTCAGAACTGTCGATGTTCAGCCGCCCTGGCTGTTCGTATAAATAAAGTCCGGAGGGCGTCTGGTAACGCCAGACACTGGCCTGGCCACTGATGAACGCTATGGTGTCATGCCCGACAAGATCAGCAGGCGTGTGCGGTACGCCGCAACGGGCCAGATAAGACGGCGAGGCACAGGTTGCGAACTGCTGCCAAGCCACGGTTCGGGTTAACAGTTGTGAATCATCTTTTGGCGCGCCAATGCGGATTGCGATGTCGACACCTTCTTCGACCAGGTCGACAAAACGATCGGTAAACCAGACGTCCGCGCGAAGTTCAGGCCACTGTTTCAGATAAGCATCCAGAATCGGCAGGATATGGCGCTGACCGAAGGAAAGGGGGGCGGTGAGTTTGAAAGTGCCGGTCGGCCGCCCACGGCGCAAGGCCATGGTTGCTTCCACCTCATCGAGATCCTCGAGAATTTGCTTCCAGCGTTCATAGGCAACCCGCCCCTCGTCGGTCAGGCTCAGCTTGCGCGTCGTGCGATTGAGAAGCCGTGCTCCCATTCGACCTTCAAGACGAACGATACTTTTACCTACCGCCGATCGGGTCAGACCGAGTGAAGCGGCTGCCGAGGTAAAGCTTCCAGCCTTCACAGCCGAGACAAACGCCGCGATGTCACCGAATCGGTTGGCTTCCATGGGTCGCTCTACTCCAGTAGTTACGCGTGGTAGCGGGAAATGACGTCCCAACGACTGGTTTTTCTGTCAGCCGGGGATCACAAAATTATCACCCAGCCAACGTGGCAGTGTCTCAAAGTCAAAACCGCTGTCGAATCAAGTTTTGGCTCCTGCTGACGGGGCCATTGAGGGGGGCTGTCGGTCATCTCATCGGGTTACCTGACTTGCGAGCCCACCTTTCGCTGCTACGCTTAATCGGTCGGAGCTGTCCGCGCAAGGCGACATGTTTCGTTCCCCGGATCCCGCTGATCCTGGGCCCATCACGCCACCTTCCATTTTCAGCCGCCGCTGCTGCCGACCGTGCCAGGCCACATTCCGGTCTGCGCTCAAAACCCATGCACATGTGTTGACCCGAGAAGGAACGGAGCAACGGGCGTGATTTTTCACGACCTCATCAATCATTGGCAGGCCACAACGACGGCTCAAACGGGAATTCGCATGTCCTCAGGCATTCTCTGGAGAAGCTGCCATGAGACATCAACAGCAAATCAAGCTCACACGTATCACGCCCGAATACTGGCGGGTCACGTTCCACAACCCGCCGTACAACATCTATGGTCCGGAAACCATGCCGCAGTTGAACGAGGTGGTCACCGCCATCGAGTCCGATCCCAAGCTGGTGGTCGTGGTGTTCGACAGCGATGTGCCGGACTTCTTCCTCACCCACTATGACTTCGTCCCCCCGCTGACTGACACCACCAGCCTGCCCAACGGCCCGACCGGCCTGCCACCGCTGCCCGACATGCTGGTGCGGTTGAGCAAGGCACCAGTGGTGTCGATCGTCTCGATTCGCGGTCGTGCCACCGGTGTCGGCAGCGAACTGGCCCTGGCCAGCGATATGCGCTTTGCCAGCCGCGAGAAAGCCATCCTCTCGCAATGGGAAATCGGCGCCGCACTCGTGCCCGGTGGTGGCCCCATGGCCCGACTGCCAAGGCTCATGGGGCGTGGTCGGGCATTGGAGGTGCTGTTGACCGGCAATGACATCAACGGCGAACTTGCCGAGCTGTACGGCTATGTCAACCGAGCGCTGCCCGACGCAGAGCTGGATAAATTCGTCGACACCATGGCCCGTCGTATCGCCCGGTTCGACAAACAGTCGATTACGGGCATCAAGCACCTGGTCGACGCCGCCAGCCTTCCGCCCAACGAGGCCATCGCGGCTGAATGGGAAGGTTTCATCGGCTCGGTGAAACGTCCAGCGGCGCAGGCCCGCATCAAACAGCTGATGGAGCTTGGGCTGCAGGAAAAAGCCGACGTCGAGATACGCCTGGCTCACTACACCGGCACCTTGGGTGAGGAGTCGAAATAATGACCCCCTAGGTGCCTAAAGAGGGCGCAGCCACGAGTACTGCTCTGGAAACGTTCCGTACACAGCAGATCTCACCGACTGCGCCGTCACAGGTATAGCGCTCCACTGGAGCGCTATATTTATTGCAGACAATCGGGCCAGTGCTCCATGACGCTCTTGTAGCGTGTGTAAAAGCGCACGGCTTCCTCGCCGTATGCGTGATGATCACCGAACATCGATCGTTTCCAGCCCCCGAACGAATGCCACGCTGACGGCACTGGACTCGGAATGTTGATGCCGACCATACCGATCTGAATCTGTCGGGTGAATGTGCGCGCCGCGCCGCCGTCGGATGTGTAAAGCGATACGCAGTTCCCCAGTTCGTGGGCGTTGACGAGTGCAATTGCGCTCGCAAGATCAGGCACCCGGACAACCGACAGGACCGGCCCGAAAATCTCCTCTCGATAGATGCTCATCTGCGGCGTTACCTCGTCAAACAGCGAGCCGCCGAGAAAGAAGCCTTCTTCACGGCCGGCCACGGTCTGGCCGCGACCATCGACGACGAGCCTGGCACCTGCCTTGAGACCTGCATCGATATAGCCCAACACTTTGGTGCGATGCGCGGCGCTGATAAGCGGCCCCATGTCCAGGCCGGACTCCATGCCACCGCCTATCTTGAGCGAACGCACGCGTTGCGCGAGACGTTCGATCAGCTCATCACTGATACTCCCAACCGCCACCACGACTGACGTCGCCATGCAACGTTCGCCGGCCGAGCCGTATGCCGAGTGGATGATCGCATCGACCGTTTTATTGAGATTGGCGTCGGGCATGACCACGAGATGATTCTTCGCACTGCCCAACGCTTGCACGCGCTTGCCGTACTTCGCGCTTTCCCTGTAGATGTATTCGGCAACCTGCGTCGAGGCGACGGCAGATACCGCAGCCACATCGGGGTGTTGCATCAGTGCATCGACGACGGCCTTGCTACCGTGCAGGACATTGAATACGCCTTTGGGAAAGCCCGCTTCGATGAACAGCTCGGCAAGCCGGATCGATGCCGACGGAGTGCGCTCCGAGGGCTTGAGGATGAACGTGTTGCCGGTCGCTGCCGCCATCACGAACATCCAGCACGGCACCACCATCGGGAAGTTGAATGGCGTGACGCCGACGGCCACGCCGACGGGTTGACGCAGATTCCACGCGTCGATGCCGGGAGCGCTCTGATCGGTGAAATCGGTCTTGAGCAGGTTTGGAATGCCGCACGCGAATTCGACGATTTCGATCCCGCGTATCACCTCGCCCTTTGCATCCTCAAACAGCTTGCCGTGGTCGCGGGTGATGAGTTCTGCGAGTTCGTCGCTATGCGCCTCGAGCAGTTCCTTGAACTTGAACATCAAACGCGCACGCTTGAGCGGTGCGTTTTCGCTCCAGGCCGGGAACGCGGCTTTCGCAGCGGCGACGGCGGCGTCGACTTCATCTGTGTTTGCGACCGGCAAGTGGCCCGTCACCCGGCCTAGCGCTGGATCCATTACGTCAACGAACTGCCCACTCGCGCCTGCAGCGTGTTGACCGTCGATGAAATGACTCAATTGGCGCACCGAGCCTTGATTTGCTTCGCTCATACGGTTCTCCTGAACGTCAGGGTCCTGTACTGGCAGCAACATGCTGTGATCCATAACTCCACGCCCGACACTATGCGCTCGCCTCGGCGTTTATCAAGGTTGTGGGCGCGCCAACCGTCGCACGATGGAGCGCTTTTCTCGGCCTGTTGTTCAGATCCACACATCATTCGTGGCGGTGCGCTCGCCACCTTCGTGGCCGGTATTCAGAACGCCCCGTGGCTCGATCATCATCAGCCTGGCTTCACCCTCTGCGGCCGTCCTGTGTTCCATGCCGCGAGGGACGACATACAGTTCGCCCGGGCCGACGAACACGCTGCCATGGGGCAGGTCGATGCGCAGTACGCCCTCTAGCACCAGGAAGGCCTCGTCGGTTTCCGGGTGGGAATGCCAGATGAACTCGCCTTCGATACGCACGACCTTGAACTGGTAGTCGTTCATTTCGGCGACGACCCGTGGGCTCCATTGTTGGTCGATCAGCGCAGCCTTGTGCGCCAGGTTGATGGCTTGCAAAGGCGCAACGATTGGCAGATTGGACATGTCGGATCCTCGATCAAATGAGAGTCCTCAGGCTAGCGGAATGCGGGTCAGCGACGCTTGTACGATCCTGCAAGTTGGCCTTGCGTGCGCAGGCGTTCGAGCCAGCGCGATGGCGGTACGCCGTAACAGCGGGTGAAGTGGCGGGTCATGTGGGCCTGGTCATGGAAACCGGCTGCCAGCGCGGCATCCACCAGGGTGAATCCATCCAGGATCAGCGCACGCAATTGATCCAGGCGGCGCAGGGTCACGAACCGATATGGGCTGGTGCCGTACAGGACCCTGAAATCCCGCGACAGGCTCCAGCGCTCGCGCCCGCTGGCATGTTCGAGCATTTCCAGGGTGATGCCCTGGTGCAGGTGCGCCAGGATGAAATCCCTGGCGCGTTCGGCGGCCCGGTAATCCAGCCGCTTGCGCCCGCGGGGCTTGCCGGCGACGGCCCTCAGGGCCATTGCCAGGTCGAACAGCGCGTCCTGTTCTTCCAGCGCTTCGAGCGGATGATCCATTGCCTGTACGAACGTTTCGCTGGCCTGATACAGGCGTGGATCGTTCGACAGCCCGCCGGCGATGTACGGCAACGGTTCTCCGCCGAGCACTTGCTGAATCAGGGCTGGATCGACATAGGCCATGCGATAGCGAAAGCCGGCTTCGGTGCCGGCCATGCCGTCATGCAGTTCGTCGGGATGCAGGACGAGGGTATTTCCCGGCAGGCCATGGCGCAGGGACTTCCTGTAATGGAAGCTCTGCACGCCCGAGAGGGTTCGTCCGATGGAATAGGTGTCGTGACGATGCGGATCATAGCCATGACCGCCGAACCAGGCTTCGATTCTTTCCACTCGTCCGGGTTGGGTATTGCGCAGGACCCAGTCGGACGCTGGGAGTGGTGTCTCTCGATCCATGGGAGTATCCGCAAAGGTGTGCCTCACGTCGGCGAACGTCAGCCGACAGCACAACGATACCCTTGAATCGTGGTGTGTGGCCAACAGCGTGCAGGCGTCGGGATGCCCGGACCTGGCGGCAGTATCCGGATGAATTGCGTGGCGAAACCGCAGAAAGACCAATGGCTGGTGGCTACTTCGCCGCCGCGGCCGGCTTGATATCCCCGCAGAAAATATCGACGCTGCCATCGGTCGCCGCCGTCCGCACGACGATGGAGTAATCGCCGGCAAGCAGGGTAGACAACGGCACCGGGGCGCTTCTGGAGAACGTCCAGCCGCGTACGGCCTGGCGTTCGGTGTTGACCTTGTCGTTCATGGCATAGGCGACGGGCCCGGGTTTTTCGCAACTACCCTTATTGATGAAGGAATAGAGGCGCAAGGGCAGCGAAGCTCCGTTGGGAACGCCACTGATGAAGAAGCTGAGGCCGGTCTGCTTGCCCCAGTCGGACAAGGCGACATTGCCGATCTGGCCAGTGTTCTGCCGGGTGGCCACCAGTGTGACGGACGCACTCTGGTTGGATGAAGTGGTGCAGCCGAACAGACTGGCCGTGGCCACGAGCGCTGCAAGTGAGTGTCTGAATTTCATTGTCAACCTCCTGCACAGAAGAACCGCAATGGGTGATTAAGGGGTATAGCTCATTAATCGCTGTCCCGGGACTGCAATGCTGTCCACTCAAGGTCGAACACTGATATGTGGCGAGGGAGCAGGCTCCCTCGCCACAGATTAATGATTACGACGCTTGCTTGAGCACGGGCGCACGCTTGCCAAGCTTCATCAGCCAGAAGTAGCTCAACGCGGGCACCAGCAGCCCCACCATCCAGGCCAGGTCGACGCCGTCGAGCGCCGTGGCCACCGGACCGACATAGAGCGTGGTGTTCATGAACGGGATTTCCAGGGCAATCGCCAGCACAAAACTGCCGCAGGCGATCCAGTTGACCCGGCCATAGATCCCGTTGAGGTCGAAGATGTCATCAATCCGGTACTGACCCTTGCGCAGGCAGTAGTAGTCCACCAGATTGATCGCCGTCCACGGGATCAGGAAGTAGCTCATGAAGAAAATGAAGTTGAGGAAGAAGGTGATGAAGTCGTCCTGACTGATGGTGCACAGGGCGGTGGCCACCAGGCTGATCACCAGCATGAACAGACCGCGCACCCGGGGCGTCACTTTCAGGCGGGCGAAGGGTTCGATCACGGTGATGGTCGACATGAAGGCGCCATACAGGTTGAAGACGTTGATCGACACCTGGCCGTAGACGATGAAGGCGAACAGCAGCAGGGCACCACTGCCGAACAGCCCGGCGACATGACCGCCGACGTTACTGGAGAAGTCGCCGATGCCGACACTCAGGATCGCCCCGAGAATCATCATCCACGCACCGCCGCTGACCGTGCCGGCGTAGCTGTACCAGAACACCTTGGCGGTCGGCGTTTGGCTGGGCAGGTAACGCGAGTAGTCGGCGACATACGGCGCATACGACAGCTGCCAGGTAACGGCAATGCTCACAGCCACCAAAAACTTCGACAGCGAGAACCCGGTCGGCAGCCATTGCTCGGCCGGAATCGACAGTTGTAGGGCGAACAGCGTGGCGACGACGAACACCAGCAGCGAAAGGATCGACAGCAGCTTCTGCAAGCGGTGAATCAAACGGTAGCCATAGAGCGCGACGACGAAGCACAAGGCGCCGATCAGGCAGATGTTGCCATTGGCGGGCAACGGGCTGACCGACTCCATCGCCTGGGCGGCGAGCAGGGTGTTGCTGACGAAGAACCCCAGATAGATCAGCATCACGAACAGCAGCGGCAGCACCGCGCCGAGCACGCCGAACTGGGCCCGGCTCTGGATCATCTGCGGGATGCCCAGTTTCGGTCCCTGGGCGGAGTGCGAGGCCATGAATATCGCCCCGACCAACGAGCCGATGATGATCGCCAGGGCGCTCCAGAACAGGTTGAGCCCCATCACCACCGGCAGCACACCCGAGGCGATGGTGGTGATGTTCATGTTGGCGCCGAACCAGATGAAGAACAGTGAGCCCGGCTGGCCATGACGTTCGGCTTCGGGGATGAAATCGATGCTTCTTTTTTCAACGTGCATGGCGATCACTCCTGAGTCCGGACGAGATGGGTTTGCAGTCGGGCGATAGTGCTTTGCAGTTCATGGGGCTGGTGGGCGAACTGGTCCGGGTGCTCGGGATTGAGGCTCACGTAGTCACGGTTTTCCAGGGCACGCCGGCATTCGCCGGTGGTGAGGATTTCGAGGGAGTAGACCCAGTTGGCCATGATCAACAGCGCCGAATAGTGCCCGGCCTGGGTGGTCGTGGTGCACGCATCGCTGACCAGGCGAATGTGATAGCCGAGGGCAAAGGCATCGAACACCGTGGTCAGCACGCAGACATCGGTGAGCACACCGCCGATGATCAGCGTGTCGACGTCCAGTGCCTTGAGCCGGGCATCGAGGTCGGTACGGTGGAAGGCGCTGTAGCGGCCTTTGTCGACGATGGCTTCACCCGGCCGCGGGGCGAGGCTCTGGATGATCTGCACTTGCCGTGTGCCGGCGCGATAACCGCTCGGGCCGCCGTCGGCCGCGCGGGGTTCGCCGCGTGGCAGATCACTGCCGTCGGCCTGGTTGATATGGCGGGTATAGATAACGGGGACCCGCTGCTGGCGGGCGCTTTCGAGCAGTGTGGCGGTGTTGGCCAGCACCGAATCGAAGTGTTCGAGGACGAAACCGTCCTCCTGTTGCATGTCGATGATCAACAGTGCGTTTTTATTGTTCATAGAGCAAACCTGATCATGGGCCGGACACTGTTGCGTCCAGCCAGCCCGATAAACACCGGGCCGAAGCACAATGCACCGCAAACGCGAGGCTACCGCCCGACGCCGAGGTACGTGGATTCCTGTTGGGGAGTGCTTAGTGAACTATTTGCCAGAAGCCGTTCTGCTTGGCCGAAACACTGGCGCGCAGACGCTTGAAATGCAGGTGCGAAGCGGTCCATTCACCGCGCAGGTAAGCCCGCGCGGCGCCGGAGGGTAGGGCGAGTGATTGGAGACGACCATTGAACATGGGAATCAACCCTGTAGGAGCGAGCCTGCTCGCGAAAAACCTGAGAACACCGCGGGGTGTCTGACCCCCAGCGTTATCGTTGACGAACATCGCGAGCAAGCTCGCTCCTACATAAAGCAAAGCAGAGGACTCAGCGGAACGCCGGGACCACGTGTTTGATAAACAGCTCCAGGGATTTCTTCTTCTCGGCGTGCGGCAGGCTGTTGTCGCACCAGAAGCTGAACTCGTCGACACCCAGTTCCTGATAGTACTTGATGCGCGGAATGATCTCTTCCGGGGTGCCGATCATGGCGGTCTTGTGCAGGCTGTCCAGTTCGAACTCCGGACGGCCGGCGAATTTCTCTTCCGGGCTTGGCGCCAGGAAGCCGTTGACCGGGGTTTCCTTGTTGCCGAACCAGGCATCGAAAGTGCGATAGAACTTGGCGATCGCCTTGGCCCCGACTTTCCAGCCTTCAGGATCGTCAACCGAGTGCACATGGGTGTGACGCAGCACCATCAGTTGCGGGCGCGGCACGTCCGGGTTGTTGTCCAAGGCAGTCTGGAACTTGTTCTTCAGGTCCACTACTTCTTCGTCGCCTTTCATCAACGGCGTCACCATGACGTTGCAGCCATTGGCCACGGCGAAATTGTGCGAGTCCGGGTCACGGGCGGCGATCCACATCGGCGGGTTCGGCTTCTGGATCGGCTTGGGCACGCTGGTGGAGGTCGGGAATTTCCAGATGTCGCCGTCATGGGCGTAGTCGCCTTGCCACAGCGCGCGGACCACCGGAACCATTTCCCGCAATGCCTGGCCGCCGCTTGATGCGGGCATGCCACCGGCCATGCGGTCGAATTCAACCTGATAAGCGCCACGGGCCAGGCCCACTTCCATGCGCCCGTTGCTGATCACGTCCAGCAATGCGCATTCGCCAGCAACCCGGATCGGGTGCCAGAACGGCGCGATGATGGTGCCGGCGCCCAGGTGGATGGTGGTGGTCTTGGCGGCCAGGTAGGCCAGCAGCGGCATCGGGCTCGGCGAGATGGTGTATTCCATGGCGTGGTGTTCACCGATCCAGACGGTGCTGAAACCGCCGGCTTCGGCCATCAGGGTCAGCTCGGTCAAGTCTTCGAACAGCTGGCGGTGGCTGATGCTTTCGTCCCAACGTTCCATGTGTACGAACAGGGAAAATTTCATGACGCTTACCTCGGATCTTTTGTTGTCGGCCTGTCGACTGCGGGCCTGTTGCCTGGAATGAGCGCGGGGCTCCCCGGTGTTCTCGCCAGAGTAAAGCGCGTTCCTGAGGACGGCTGTTCGGCTGATGGATTATTGGTATACCATAATATGGAATATCCGCAAAATATTTCTCTCCGACGGTCACATTCTCACCTCACAAGGAAGGCGAGCTCGATGAACATAAAACAAAAACTGATCATGGCTTTTGCGCTGATCGCCAGCCTGCCGGTGCTGCTGGTGGCGGTGTGGATCATCCTTAATGTGCGCAATGAGGCGCGCGAGACCTTCATCGACAGCAGCGGGCGGGAGATCCGCCAGGTGGAAAACGCCATGCAGCTGTTTTTCGAAGGCATCAGCCAGAACGTCGCCTACCTCGCCGAACACCCACAGCTGCAAAATATCGACGCCCATCTCAAGCGCTATCTGTCCAGCGACGCGGCGCAAGTGGCAATGGGCGAGCAGGATCAGCGGCTGTTTGATCTGTTCGCCGGGCTGGCCAGGAGTCACTCGGCGTACGCCTATCTGTCCCTGGGCACGCAGGAGGGCGGGTATGTGTTCTGGCCGGGCGATCCGAAACTTGCCGGTTATGACCCGCGTACCCGTCCCTGGTACAAGACGGCGATGGCCCAGCCCGGCAAGACCCTGCGCACCGAGGCCTATTACTGGGCGGCCGACGATGTGGTGCTGGTCAGCACCGTGCGCAGCTTCAGCAATCGCCTGGGCGGCAACGGCGGGGTGGTGAACATCGATGTGTCGCTCAAGCAACTGACTGACCTGATCAAGCAGATCAAGCTGGGCGAGAGCGGTTACCTGATGCTGATGGAAGGCAACAACACGGTGCTGGTCGATCCCCATGACCCGAGCCACAACTTCAAGAAGCTCGCTGATCTGGGCGATGGTTATCGGCAGTTGGGCGAGGCCGGCAAGGGCCTGGTCGAGGTCGAACTGGCGGGGGAGCGCTACATGGCTTTCGTCTGGCCGTCGGCATCGTTGGGCTGGCGTTTTGTCGGCGTGGTCCGGGAAAGTGAAGTCATGGCCGCAGCCACGCGCCTGACTTGGGTCATTGCCCTCATCGCGCTGGTCAGCGCCGCACTCTTCGCCATGGCCGGCGCCTGGTTTGCCGGTCTGATCGTCAAGCCCATTCGCGGCGTCGCCAGCGGCCTGGAAGGCATCGCCCAGGGCGAAGGCGATTTGACCGCGCGCCTGACCGTGCGTGGGCGGGACGAAACAGCGCAGTTGGCCGGCTGGTTCAATCAGTTCCTCGAAGCCATCCGCACCCTGATCCAGCGCATTGGTCTGGCGTCGGGGCAGATCCACAGCAGTTCGGGAAGCGCCACCGAAGTTTCGGCGGAAATGGCCGATGTCGCTGCACGCCAACGCGAAGCCGTGGACATGGTCTCTACGGCATTCCATGAAATGGTGGCCACCTCCAATGAGGTGGCGCGCTCTTGCAGCCAGGCCGCCGACTCGGCGGATAACGGCCAGCGCCAGGCGCGCACCGGGCAACAGCAGATCGACGCGGCGGTGACCAACGTCGGGCGCCTGAGCGAGGAAATCAGCCACTCCGCCGAGGCGATGCAGCAACTGGAGCAGGACAGCAATGACATTCAGTCGATCCTCGGCACCATTCGCTCGATTGCCGAGCAGACCAACCTGTTGGCGTTGAACGCCGCCATCGAAGCCGCGCGTGCCGGCGAGCAGGGGCGTGGTTTTGCGGTGGTGGCCGACGAAGTGCGGGCGCTGGCCAAGCGCACATCGGACTCGACCAGTGAAATCGATGGCTTGCTCGGCAATCTGGCGCGGCGCACCCATCAGATGGGCAAGCAGATGCATGCCAGCCTGGAGGTGTCCCAGGAGACGGTGTTGTCGATCAATGAAGCGCGGGAGAGTTTCGGGTTGATTCGCGAGTCGGTGGACGTGATCCGCGACATGAACACGCAAATCGCCACCGCGGCGGAAGAACAGCATCAGGTGGCTGAGGATATCAACCGGCACATCAGCCAGATCCACGGTGATGCGCAACTGGTCGCCAGCCTGGCCGATGCCACGCGCCAGGACGCGCAGAACCTGACGCAGCTGTCGCAGACGTTGAATGGCCTGGTCAATCGGTTCCGTACCTAAGGCGTGGCCCCTGCAGGAGCGAGCCTGCTCGCGGACACCCGGGCATTCAGACGGCCGGCGTTATCGTTGACGTCCATCGCGGGCAGGCCCGCTCCCACAGGGATTTTCGTGGCGCTTGTGGGAGCGAGCCAGCCCGCGTTTGGGCTGACCTGCAGGAGCGAGCCTGCTCGCGAAAAACGCGCGGACAACGCGGGCATTCAGACGGCCGGCGTTATCGTTGACGTCCATCGCGGGCAAGCCCGCTCCCACAGGGATTTGCGTGGCGCTTACGGGAGCGAGCCAGCCCGCGTTTGGGCTGACCTGTAGGAGCGAGCCTGCTCGCGAAAAACGCCCGGACACCACGGGAGTTCAGACAGCCAGCGTTATCGTTGACGTCCATCGCGGGCAAGCCCGCTCCCACAGGGATTTGCGTGGAGCCGGGGGGCGCGAGGCTTGCGGGCCTGATAGCCCGATCAAAACGGTAGGAGCGAGCCTGCTCGCGAAAAACGTCCGGACACCACGGGCATTCAGACAGCCAGCGTTATCGTTGACGTCCATCGCGAGCAGGCCCGCTCCCACAGGGATTTGCGTGGAGCCTGCGGGCGCGAGGCTTGCGGGTCTGATAACCCGATCAAAACGGTAGGAGCGACGGCGGAATCTTTTGAAATCAGGCAGGAACGGGCAGGGCGCCCATCTTGCCGTGGCAATACACCAGTGGTCCGGCGTTGTGCCGGGGCACGATCAGGTTCTTCACCGCGCCGACCATGATCGCGTGGTCGCCCCCTTCATATTCGCGCCACAGTTCGCATTCGATGACCGCCGTGGCGTTGGCCAGGATCGGGTTGCCCAATTCGCTTAGTGTCCACTCGATGCCTTGCGCCTTGTCTTTGCCCTTGCGCGCGAAGGCATAGGCTTCGCTCTGCTGCCCACCGGACAGCACGTGGATGGCAAAGCGTTTGTTCTTGATCAGTACCGGGTAGGAATCGGAGCTGTAGTTGGGGCAAAACAGCACCAGGGCCGGGTCCATGGACAGCGAGCTGAACGCACTGGCCGTCAGGCCGACGATTTGCCCGTCGTCGTCGAGCGTGGTGATCACGGTTACGCCGGACGGGAACGAGCCCATGACTTGTTTGTAGATGGCGGCATCGATCATTGGACTGTCCTCGGGTGTGAAGCGTGGTTTTTATGAGTTTGTAGGTCTGATGGTATACCGTAATACATCGTTTGCAAGCGCTTTTTCTGCGGCCCGATAAACGTGCACCTTTAGTCTTGAAGTCAGCAAATTCGCGGCTTTCAGCTAGGCACAGCGTGCGGTTTTGCGGCAGGATTGCGCATCAGATGGGCTCGCAAAGACCGGATCAGTCTTGTGAAAAGTTTGGAATACCATAATATGGTGCGCATCTGAGGGGCGGCCAGAGAGTCCCCCCGGTTTGGCTTCATACAAAGATAAGAACAGACAAACTCGAGTTCATGCATATGTCCCAGATGTCCCGGCAAGACCCGTTGATCGAGAATCACACGGTCGACTACGTTCCACTCGCAGAGCGCCACGGGAAGGCCCGCGATCTTTTCACCCTATGGTTCAGTACCAACATTGCACCCCTGCCCATCGTCACCGGTGCCATGGTGGTTCAAGTGTTCCATCTCAACTTGTTCTGGGGGCTGCTGGCGATTGCCCTGGGGCACATGGTCGGCGGGCTGGTGATTGCCCTGGCATCGGCCCAGGGCCCGCGCATGGGCATTCCGCAAATGGTCCAGAGCCGGGGTCAGTTCGGCCGCTATGGCGCGTTGCTGATCGTGTTCTTTGCCGCCCTGATCTACGTCGGTTTCTTCATTTCCAACATCGTGTTGGCCGGCAAGTCGATCGTCGGCATCGTGCCTTCGGTCCCGGTGCCCGCCAGCATCCTGATCGGCGCCCTCAGCGCCACCGCCATCGGGGTGATCGGTTACCGCTTCATCCACACCCTCAACCGCATTGGCACCTGGGTGATGGGCAGCGCGCTGCTCGCCGGTTTCCTCTATATCTTCGCCCATGACTTGCCAGTGGACTTCTTCACCCGCGGCGGTTTCAACCTGTCTGGCTGGTTGGCCACGGTGTCCCTGGGGATCATCTGGCAGATCAGCTTCTCGCCTTACGTGTCGGACTACTCGCGCTACCTGCCGGCGGATATCGGCATCACTCGTCCGTTCTTCGCCACTTACCTGGGCGCGACCCTGGGCACGATCCTGTCATTTACCTTCGGCGCGGTGGCGGTCCTGGCGACCCCGGAAGGCACTGAAGCAATGGCTGCGGTGAAGCAATCCACCGGTTGGCTGGGACCGATTCTGATGGTGCTGTTCCTGCTCAACATCATCAGTCACAACGCCTTGAATCTGTACGGCGCGGTGCTGTCGATCATCACTTCGATCCAGACCTTCGCCAGTCAGTGGACGCCGAGCATCAAGGTGCGCGTGGTGTTGTCGAGCGTGGTGCTGGCGGGTTGCTGCGTGGTGGCGCTCGGCGCTTCGGCGAATTTCATCTCGCAGTTCATCGGGCTGATTCTGGCGCTGTTGTTGGTGCTGGTGCCGTGGGCTTCGATCAACCTGATTGATTTCTATGTGATCAAGCGTGGCTGCTACGACATTGCTTCGATCTTCCGTGCCGACGGCGGGATCTATGGGCGCTTCAATCTGCACGCGATCGTGGCGTATTTCATCGGGATCATCGTGCAATTGCCGTTTGCCAATACGTCGCTGTATGTCGGGCCTTACGCCAATCTGGTTGAGGGGGCGGATCTGTCGTGGCTGGTGGGGTTGGTGGTGACGTGTCCACTGTATTACTGCCTGGCGACCCGTGGGCAGGCTCGGTTGAGCGGGGTGGCGCGGTTTGGTTTTACTGACTGATTTTTGATTGGCAGTGTTTGTCTGGAATGCCCGGCCTTTGGCCGGGCATTTTTGTTTTCTGGTGTTGTTCGGGGAAGTTGCCGCCAGAATCCCTTCATCTGTTGCACAAAACGGATAAAGGTCTGCACCCCGCGGATAGTCCGTCATCCCCCCTCGTCCTAGCATGACCCTGCCTGAACAATAACAACGGAGGCGGCGGCCATGACCCTGCGACCCGAATATCTTCACTCCCTGCTTGAAGACGACCCTGCCCAAGGCCTCTATCGCTGCAAGCGCGAGATGTTCACCGACCCGCGCCTGTTCGATCTGGAGATGCAACACATCTTCGAAGGCAACTGGCTGTACCTGGCCCATGAAAGCCAGATCCCCAATATCAATGATTTCTACACCACGACCATGGGGCGCCAGTCGATCTTCATCGCGCGCAACAAGGACGGTGTGCTCAACGCTTTCCTCAACGCCTGCAGTCATCGCGGCGCGACCCTGTGCCGGCACAAGTCCGGCAACAAGAGTTCCTATACCTGCCCGTTCCATGGCTGGACGTTCAACAACTCGGGCAAGCTGCTCAAGGTCAAGGACCCGGCCAATGCCGGCTACCCGGCGAGCTTCAACTGCGAAGGCTCCCACGACCTGACCAAAGTCGCGCGTTTCGAGTCCTATCGCGGTTTCCTGTTCGGCAGCCTCAAGGCCGATGTGGTGCCGCTGGTGGAGCACCTGGGCGAGTCGGCGAAGATCATCGACATGATCGTCGATCAGTCGCCCGATGGCCTGGAAGTGCTGCGCGGCTCTTCCAGCTACATCTATGAAGGCAACTGGAAACTCACTGCCGAAAACGGTGCCGACGGTTACCACGTCAGCTCCGTGCACTGGAACTACGCGGCGACCCAGAACCAGCGCAAACAGCGCGAGGCCGGTGATACCAACCCGACCATGAGCGCGGGCAGCTGGGCCAAGCAGGGCGGTGGTTTCTATTCCTTCGACAAGGGCCACATGCTGCTCTGGACCCGCTGGGCCAACCCCGAGGACCGTCCGTTGTACGAGCGTCGCGACGAACTCGCCCAGGACTTCGGCAAGGCCCGCGCCGACTGGATGATCGAGAACTCGCGCAACCTGTGCCTGTACCCGAACGTGTACCTGATGGATCAGTTCAGCTCGCAGATCCGCATTGCCCGGCCGATCTCGGTCAACCGCACGGAAATCACCATCTACTGCATCGCCCCCAAGGGCGAGAGCGACGCTGCGCGTTCGAGCCGGATTCGCCAGTACGAAGATTTCTTCAACGTCAGCGGCATGGCCACCCCGGATGACCTGGAGGAGTTCCGCTCCTGCCAGACCAGCTACCAGGGCAGCGTCACCACCTGGAATGACATGTCCCGCGGTGCCGAGCACTGGATCGAAGGTGCCGACGAAGCAGCCAAAGAGATCGACCTGCACCCGCTGCTCAGCGGCGTGCGCACCGAAGACGAAGGCCTGTTCGTGCTGCAACACAAGTATTGGCAGCAGACCATGCTCAAGGCCCTGGCGGACGAGCAGTCCGGGCTGATTGCCGTGGAGACCGTGCAATGACCATCACCTATGACAGCGTGCGCGATTTTCTCTACCGCGAAGCGCGTTACCTCGATGACCGGCAATGGGATGAGTGGCTGGAGTTGTACGCCCCGGACGCCACATTCTGGATGCCGTCGTGGGACGACAACGATGAGTTGACCGAAGACCCGCAGCGGGAAATCTCGCTGATCTGGTACGGCAACCGCACCGGCCTGGAAGACCGCGTCTTCCGGATCAAGACCGAGCGTTCCAGTGCGAGCATTCCGGACACCCGTACTTCGCACAATATCAGCAACATCGAGTTGCTCGAACAGGCCGACGGACTGTGCAAGGTGCGCTTCAACTGGCACACCCTGAGCTTTCGCTACAAGACCGTCGACAGCTATTTCGGCAGCAGTTTCTACACCCTCGATGTGCGCGGTGAAAACCCGCTGATCAAGGCCAAGAAAGTGATCCTGAAGAACGACTACGTTCGTCAGGTCATCGATGTCTATCACCTGTGAGGCGGCCGTCATGACCCATTCCATTGCGTTCAACTTCGAAGACGGCGTCACCCGGTTCATCGACGCCAATGCCGGCGAAACCGTGGCCGATGCCGCGTACCGTCAGGGTATCAACATTCCGCTGGACTGCCGTGACGGTGCCTGCGGCACCTGCAAGTGCTTTGCCGAGGCCGGTCGCTACGACCTGGGCGAGGAGTACATCGAAGACGCCCTCAGCGCCGATGAAGCCGAGCAGGGCTTTGTACTGACCTGCCAGATGCGCGCCCAGAGCGATTGCGTGGTGCGGGTGCCGGTGTCGTCGGAGGTCTGCCGCACCCAGCAAGCCAGCTATGACGCCACCATCAGCGCTGTGCGCCAGTTGTCCGACAGCACCATCGCGCTGTCGATCAAGGGCGAGGCTTTGAACAAACTGGCGTTCCTGCCGGGGCAATACGTGAACCTGGGGATTCCTGGCAGCGGGCAGACCCGCGCCTACTCGTTCAGCTCGTTGCAGCGCGACGGCGAAGTCAGTTTCCTGATTCGCAACGTGCCCGGCGGCTTGATGAGCAGCTTCCTCACCGGCATGGCCAAGGCTGGTGACAGCATGAGCCTGGCCGGTCCCCTGGGCAGTTTTTACCTGCGCGACATCCGTCGGCCGTTGTTGTTGCTGGCCGGCGGCACCGGCCTGGCGCCGTTCACCGCGATGCTGGAGAAAATCGCCGAGCAGGGCAGTGAACATCCGCTGCATTTGATCTACGGCGTGACCCACGATTTTGATCTGGTGGAACTCGATCGCCTGGAAGCCTTTGCCGCGCGTATCCCGAACTTCAGCTACAGCGCCTGTGTGGCCAGTCCTGACAGCCGGCACCCGCTCAAGGGCTACGTGACCCAGCACATCGAACCGAAGCATTTGAACGATGGTGACGTCGACGTCTATCTGTGCGGCCCGCCGCCGATGGTGGAAGCGGTCAGCAAGTACATCGGCGAGCAGGGCATCAAGCCGGCGAACTTCTACTACGAAAAATTCGCCGCCAGCGCGGCCTGAGTTGCGCGCACATCCCGAGCACGACACTGAACCACTGTGGGAGCGAGCCTGCTCGCGATGAGGGCAGAACATTCGACATCGATGTCGCCTTGTGAGCCGGCTATCGCGAGCAGGCTCGCTCCCACAGGTCTGTGTTTTGTCCGGTACTTCTTCATTGACCTGCATCCTTAGTCATGGGGTACACATGAACAGATTTCACGATAAAGTCGCGCTGATCACCGGCGCGGCCCAGGGCATCGGGCGCCGGGTGGCCGAACGCATGGCCGCCGAAGGCGCGAAGCTGATCCTGGTCGATCGCTCCGACCTGGTGTTCGAGGTGCAGAAGGCGTTGGCGCCGACCTGTCAGGTCCTGGCCCTGACGGCCGACCTTGAGCAATACGATGAGTGCAATCGGGTGATGCACACCGCCGTCGAACGCTTTGATCGGCTCGACGTGCTGATCAACAACGTGGGCGGCACGATCTGGGCCAAGCCGTTCGAGCACTACGAGGTCTCGCAGATCGAAGCCGAAGTCCGCCGTTCACTGTTTCCGACGCTGTGGTGCTGCCATGCCGCCTTGCCGTTCATGCTGGAGCAGGGCAGTGGGGCGATCGTCAACGTCTCGTCCATCGCCACCCGCAGTGTCAACCGCGTGCCCTATGGCGCAGCAAAGGGTGGCGTGAATGCCCTGACCGCTTGCCTGGCATTCGAAACCGCCGGGCGCGGCGTGCGGGTCAATGCCACCGCGCCGGGCGGCACCGAAGCGCCGCCGCGAGTCATCCCGCGCAACAGCGCCGAGCAGAGCGCGCAGGAGAAAATCTGGTACCAGCAGATCGTCGATCAAACCCTCGACAGCAGTTTGATGAAGCGCTACGGCACGCTGGATGAGCAGGCCGGGGCTATTCTGTTTCTGGCCAGCGACGAAGCCTCCTATATCACCGGCATGGTCATGCCGGTGGGCGGTGGCGATCAGGGCTGACGCACCGGCAATTACAGGCGACGCTGAAACGCTCTGATAATGCGCAGCGTCGCGTCGCTGGTGCTCAGGTTTTGTACGGTATCCAGCGGGAACCAGATGAAGTCGACAATTTCATTTTGCGCCCGGACCTCATGCAGATTCACCACGGATGCTTCGTAGACGTGGTGCCGGGTGTCGCCGGATTCCAGTTCCATCAGGTACAGCATCTCGTCGGCATAAAGGCCGGTTTCTTCCTGCAGTTCGCGTATGGCGGCATCGGCCCTGGTTTCGCCGGGCTCGACTTTCCCACCGGGCAGCGCCCAGCGACACCTGAGCTTGCGCACCAGGAGGATGTGCCGGTCCTGCTCGCAAATGACGGTTGCGCGTACTTTCATGTGCTGTCTGATCGCTTTATGTCATTGAACTGTAACAAAAATGCAATATTTGCGCCGCATACCGTTTTACCGGTGGTTGGGTAGTTCGATGTGAGAAATACGTGAAAGTGCCATTGAAGGGGGGTGTGGCGATACGACGTCTGGTCGGCATTCGGATAAAAGGTGGGTGTAAGGTAGGCACGTCAACCCTGGATATCACTGCCGAAAAGGAGACGACCATGAGCGTTCCGATGTTGAACAAAATGCACATGAACGGCTACGACGTACTGAGCGTGAACAACGGCCCCTGGCGGGTATGCACCAAAGGCGATCGACTGGCCTCCTTTGGCAGCCGTGAAGAAGCACTGGCCTTTGCAGCGTCGCTTCCAGGTTACAAGGCGCGGTCGAACAGGCAGGCGCGTAGTCAGTAACGTTAAAGCCCCGGCATGCCGGCAATACTGTTCAGTTAAGGACGAACACTGTACCTGTGGCGAGGGAGCTTGCTCCCGCTGGACTGCGCAGCAGTCCCATTTTTTGGGCCGCTGCGCGCCCCAGCGGGAGCGAGCTCCCTCGCCACAGGTTACTGATTGCTCGCTCTATCTCTTAAATGAACAGCATTACGCCGAAGCGGGGCTTTTTGTTGCGCAATGCTTTGACTGAACGGCTTTTGTGGCGAGGGAGCTCACAAGAGATCGAGTTATTGGCGGAACGGCGCGAAATTGACGTTGGTGCCCGCCGGGCGCATGTCCTGCAGGTACGAGTCCTTGTCGGCGCTCAGTTCCAGGCTCAATGCGGCTTTGCGCTTGCCCTGGTTGCGCACCACCAGGCCTTCGAGTTTCTCGCGCAGGAATACCGTTGGCACTTTCAGGTGCAACAGCTCGTCGGTTTCCGGGGTGTGCATCAGCAGGTGAATCCACTCGTACTGACCAATGGCCAGACGCGCGACCGGAATATCGAACCACCAAATGTTGCGGTTGCGGTTCAATTCAGTGAAATGGCAGTTGTTGACGCCAAGCACAGCACCGCCGAGTTCCTGGTTTCTGCGGGCAATGGCCTGCTTTTTATCGAGTTTCATAACATTCCTACGGGATTGGATCTTCAGCGCCATGGCCTGAATACGTTGCGCATTCTCGGGGGTTGCCGGGCAAACATAAAGCCCAACCTGCGTTGAACGATGAAATGGCGAGGTGAAAATAAATGAAACTCCGTGCAAACGCCTCCGGTCAACCTTGTGTAACGACCTTTTTCATCGAGATGTTCACAGGAGAAACACCATGAGCAGCACTGGCGATAAAGTTAAAGGCATGGCCAACGAAGCAGCCGGTAACGTCAAGCAAGGCGTGGGCAAAGTCACCGGTAACGACAAAATGCGCGCCGAAGGCGTGATGCAGGAAAAGAAAGGCGAAGCCCAACAAGCCGTTGGTAAAGCCAAGGATGCCCTGAAGAAAGGCATCGATAAGGCGTAACTCAGCCTTTAATAAAGGCAAGAAACGGCCATCCGCGGATGGCCGTTTTTGTGTCAGCCTGAACTTGAACCCTGAAATTGTTTCAAAGTCGCCAGCTAGAGTATTTTGATGTAGAAAACGGCCCTTGAGTCGCCACGACTTGACCCACCATTTTGTTTGCGGCGAATGGAGACGCTAATGATTTTCCCGGACATGAAAGGTCTGCCCTTGCATCGTGTGATGGTGCGCACGGTCACCGAGTTCATCGACGACGAGATGTCGACCTATGCCTCGGCGCTGGCCTATCAAATGCTGTTTTCGCTGTTTCCGTTCATTCTGTTCCTGATCGCCCTGATCGGTTTCCTGCACTTGCCGGACTTCTTCTCCTGGCTGCGCCTTCAATCTGAACTGGTACTGCCGCCCCAGGCCCTGGAGCAGGTGAATCCGGTGATCGACCAGCTCCAGCAGTCCAAGGGTGGGCTGCTTTCAGTGGGTATCGTGATCGCCCTGTGGACGGCCTCGGCTGGCGTGCGGCTGATGATGAGCGCGATGAACGCCGCCTACGATGTGGTCGAAGGCCGGCCGGCGTGGAAGCGTTTTCCGCTGTCGATCATCTACACCGTCGGCGTCGCCGGCATGCTGTTGATTGCCGCCGCATTGATGGTGCTGGGGCCACAAGTGATGAGCTGGATCGCGTCGCAAGTCGGCCTCGAATACTTCATCGTCACGCTGTGGACCATCGCGCGCTGGCCGGTGATCGTGATTCTTTTGATGGTGGCCGTGGCACTGATCTACTACGTGATGCCCGACGTCAAACAGGAGTTCCGCTTCATTACACCGGGCTCGGTATTGGCGGTGGTGGTGTGGATCATCGCGTCCCTGGGCTTCGGTTTCTACGTCAAGGAGTTCGCCAACTACAACGCCATGTATGGCAGTATCGGCGCGATCATCGTGCTGTTGCTGTACTTCTATATTTCTTCCGCGGTGCTGCTGCTCGGTGCCGAGATGAATGCGGTGATCGAGCACATGTCCAAGGAAGGCAAGGACCCGGGTGAAAAAGTCCCCGGCGAGCACGGCCCGAGCATCGAACCCAAACACCATGTGTCGGGACTGGGCCGGGATCACTCGCTCAAACCGACCACTGACGAAGCCTGACCATGATCCGTGAAATTCTGAAAATGGGCGATGAGCGCCTGCTGCGCATTGCCCCGCCGGTGCCGGCCGAGATGTTCGACAGCCCGGAACTGTGGCAATTGATCGACGACATGTTCCAGACCATGGAAAGCGTGGGCGGTGTCGGCCTGGCTGCGCCGCAGATCGGTGTCGATCTGCAACTGGTAATCTTCGGCTTCGAGCACAGCGAGCGGTATCCGGATGCCGAAGCGGTGCCGCAGACGATCCTGATCAATCCGTTGATCACCCCGCTGAGTCCGACCCTGGAAGAGGGCTTCGAAGGTTGCCTGTCGGTGCCCGGTTTGCGCGGCGCCGTGGATCGTTATCAACACATTCGCTACGAGGGCTTCGATCCCAAGGGCGAGCCCATCGTGCGCATCGCCACCGGGTTCCATGCGCGAGTGGTGCAGCATGAGTGCGACCACCTGATCGGCCGGTTGTACCCGTCGCGCATCCACGATTTCAGCAAGTTCGGGTTTACCGAGGTGATGTTTCCGGACCTTGATCCGAACGCCGACGATTAACGACGCAAAACCCTGCAGGCGCTGGCCTGTCAGCAAAAGCGACGGAGCCATCACCGCCTGGCGCCGACAATCGGGCATCAGGCGGGTGTCACTTTGCAGGTTTTACAAACCGTAGCGTCATGCGCTTCGACTTATCGATCACCCTGTGGTCCTGACCAATGGTTCCAGGCCCATGGCGATCATCGGTTTGCTGCGGGCATAACGGCTCAGGCGCTCGGCCATGGCATAGGGCATCTGTGGATCGAAGACAAAGCCGCGACGCTCATAAAAACCGCGCAAGTCCGGGTGGCAGAACAGCCAGACGGGGTTTTCGGCGTCCTTCACCGCGGCGGCGATCAACGCAGCGGCGATGCCTTGCCCGCGACAGGCCGGATCGACAAACAACCCCGTCAGCCAATGCCCGCCGGACACCGGACGCAAGCACAACGCCCCGACGATTTCGTCGCGCCGGGCGACCCACAATTGCGCGTCGCGGACCGCTTTCATCGAGGATTGGTGGGCGCGATAAAACTTGTTCATCAACGGCCATAACAGCTCATCGAGCCGGGTGTATTGAGTGTTGGGCATAGGACCGGACTGTCGGTGTGCAAAGCGGGCGATTATAAAAGAACGGGACCCCAAGGATAGGTGTATACCTGATCTCACATCCCGTGTGAGTGGAGTACGCATCATGTCCAAAGGTATGGATTCAAAGAAAGCAGCGAAGAAAAAACCGGCAAAAACCGCCATTGAGAAGCGTGCGGAGAAGAAGGCCAAGAAGGTCGATATTTTCGGTCATTGATCCCGTGATCAGGGAGCCCGGTCCTCGGGCTCCCGCCGTTCGTCCAGTGTAAAAAAATCTGCAAGAAAACCCGGCGTCGTTGCACAGAAGGGAATTGATCCCGATCCGAGCAACGCCATGCCCCATTACTTCGATGCTGCCCACCAAGAAGAAATCGAGACCCTGCGCCAACGCCTGACGGCTCGCACCGAGTGGCCGACCTGGCTGTTGCTGATCGGCGTTTATGGCGCCTGGTTCGGCATTGTCCTGGCCAGCCCGCAGTTGGGCCTGTGGTGGAGCACGTTGTTGCTGATTCCCCTGGTGGTGCTGTGGCTGTCGGTGCAGCATGAATTGCTCCACGGTCATCCCACGCGCTGGCCAGCGCTGAACAAAGTCCTCGGCTACGCGCCATTCGCCGTCTGGTATCCCTACACCCTGTATCGCGACAGCCATTTGCAGCATCACCGTGATGAAGACCTGACCATCCCCGGTCGCGATCCTGAAAGCCGCTACCTGAGTGCCGAGCAATGGCAGGGCAGTTCGTTGTTCGAGCAGGGCCTGCATCGGCTGAACAAAACCGTGCTCGGCCGCTTCGTCATCGGTGCGCCACTGGCCTTGCTGGCGTTGGTCCGGGAGACGCTGCAACGGCTCAAAAGCGGCGAGCGCCAGGTCTGGCTGATGTGGCTCAGCCATACTGCGCTGACATTGCTCATGTTGCTGTTCATCGCGCGCTATAGCCTGATACCGGTGTGGCATTACCTGTTGCTGATCAGTGTGCCGGCGCTGTCGATTGCGATGATCCGCTCCTACTATGAACATCGCCCGCACGCGGCACCGCAGCAACGCACGGTACTCAACGAAGCGGCGTGGCCCTGGCGCTGGCTGTTTCTCAACCTCAACCTGCACCTGGTGCACCATGATTTGCCGGGTTTGCCCTGGTACGACCTGCCACGGGCCTATCGCGCCCGACGCGAGCAATGGCTGGCGCGCAGTGGCGGGTTTCTGGTGCAGGGGTATGGTCAGTTGTGGCGCGAGCACTGGGCGAAGGCCATCGACAGTCCACGGCATCCGTTTCACTGAGACTGCCCACTTTTAAGGGGGCGTTTGTTGCAGGGAAGATTTTGATGACTCAAGACATTGCTGAATTACTGATGTACGTCGCTCCCGAGCCCATCCGCCAGGCTAACGAACGCTGGCTGGCGCAGATCGTTGGGCGGCTGGGCGTCACGCGTCGTCATGTCGAGGATCTGCCATTGCTGGAACTCTGGCGATCCCCGCAACTGCTGTTGACCCAAACCTGCGGCTACCCGCTGATGACAGCATTGCGCGGCCAGGTGCGGGTGGTGGGGCGGCCACGCTATGAGCTGGCGGATAGCACCGACGGCCATCATTGCAGCCTGCTGGTGAGCCGGGCCATCGATACACGGCGAGCCCTGGCGGATTTTCGCGACAGCCGTGGCGTGATCAATGGCGAAGACTCCAACAGCGGCATGAATCTGCTGCGTCACCGGCTGGCGCCCTTGCAGCGCGACGGGCGGTTTTTTGCCCAGGTCGGCATCAGCGGCAGCCACCGCGAAAGCCTGCGCTGGTTGCGCGAAGACCTGGCCGACCTGGCCGCCATCGACAGCGTGACCTTCGCCTATCTGGCGCGCCACGCCGAGGAAGAAGTGGCGGGTTTGCGTGTCGTCGCTCGCAGCGCCTTCAGCCCGACCTTGCCGTACATCACCGCTGCCACGCTTAACGATGAGCAGGTCGAAGAATTTCGACGGGTGATGAATCAGACGTTGCAGAAATTGCCGGATGTAGCGGAGTTACTGGGTTTGCGAGAGGTGTTGCCTGCCAGTGAAAGCGACTATCAGGTGGTTCTCGACTATCAGATGGAAGCCGAGGCGTTAGGGTATGGGCGGCTGCGCTGAGCTTTTGGATGGGCGTCGACAGATCCATATTTTCGCGGGCGAGCCACGTCTGTGGGAACGTGGCTTGCTCGCGATGGGATTGATCAGGCGGCGATCAGTTAAATTCCATAATGGAATATAAAAATGACATTTAAGTATTATTAATGAATAAGGCTCCTTGCTAGGATCGCGGCACCGGACCACCGGACATTCAGCGACCCCTGACCTTTGGAGCCTCTATGTCCGGCGCCGACTTTTCCCATCGCAACGACGTGGGCGGATTGTTCCGCGCCCATTACCCCTGGCTTTGCACTCGATTGCGCCAGTATCTGGGGTCTGCTTCCAGTGTCGAAGACATTGCCTCCGACACCTTTGTGCAGTTGCTCGAGTCGCCCGCAGCCCTCTCCATCCGTGAGCCTCGCGCGCTGTTGACCACCATTGCGCGGCGCCTGATCTATCAGCGCTGGCGCCGTCGCGACCTGGAACGTCGCCACCTCGATCAGTTGCAACAGGTTGAACGGCTATCGGCGCCTTCGCCTGAAGAACTGGCGCAACTGACCCAGGCCTTGCATGGCCTCGAGCGCTCCTTGGCGCGTCTTCCAGGCAAGGTCCGGGCAACCTTTCTGCTGTCGCGGATCGACGGTTTGACCTACCCGCAAATTGCCGCCGAACTGGGCATTTCCCAGCGTTCGGTCAGCACCTATATGACCCGCTCCCAAGCCCTGTGCGCCAAGCTCATCGCTAACCAATCCCTGAACCCGTTACTCCTGACCCAGAGGTCCGCATGAAATCGATCAAAACCCTGCTCGGCAGTTCCCTGCTGGCCCTGAGCCTGATGGCCAGCCAGGCACCGGCGGCGCAAAACCCCGCGCCCATCCACTTCGGCGACATCACATGGGAAAGCGGCAGTCTGATTACCGAAATCCTGCGCCTGATCGTCGAAAAGGGTTACGGCTATCCGACTGACACCTTGCCGGGCAGCACCGTCAGCCTTGAGGCGGCGCTGGCCAAAAATGACATTCAAGTGATCGGCGAAGAATGGGCCGGGCGCAGTCCGGCGTGGGTCAAAGCCGCGGCGGAGGGCAAAGTGTTTGGCCTGGGCGACACGGTCAAGGGGGCCACCGAAGGCTGGTGGGTGCCGGAATATGTGATCAAGGGCGATCCACAGCGCGGCATCAAACCCCTGGCACCGGATCTGAAATCCGTGGCCGACCTGGCGCGTTACAAGGACGTGTTCCGCGATCCCGAAGACCCGAGCCGTGGGCGCTTCCTCAACAGCCCCACCGGCTGGACCTCGGAGATCGTCAACAGTCAGAAACTCAAGGCCTATGACCTGACGGCCAGCTACGTCAACTTCCGTACCGGCTCTGGCGCGGCGCTGGATGCCGAAGTGGCTTCGACGATTCGTCGGGGTAAACCGGTGCTGTTCTATTACTGGTCACCGACGCCGCTACTGGGGCGTTTCAAACTGGTCAAACTCGACGAGCCGGCCTTCGATGCCGACGCCTGGAAAACCCTGGCCGATGCCAGCAACCTGCACCCCAAAGGCACCCGCTCGATGCCGGCCAGCCTCGCCATTGGCGTGTCGGCACCGTTCAAGGCGCAGTACCCGGACCTGGTGGCGTTCTTCGAGAAAGTCGACCTGCCGATTGATCTGCTGAACCAGACCCTGGGCCAGATGAGTGAAAAACGACAAAAGCCGCGAGAAGTCGCCGAAGGTTTTTTGCGTGATCAACCGCAGGTCTGGAAGGGCTGGGTGCCGGGTGAAGTGGCCAGCAAGGTGAGCGCGAGTTTGTAGTTATTGGTCTGAAGACTTCGCGGGCCTGCCCGCGAAGCGATCAGCAGCCTTATCCCTCCCATGGCGCGGTCAGCGCCGGTCGTGTCAGTCCATCGACGACACGCATTGTCAGCCCTTTCCGCTGAACCGATTTTGTCCTCAATACTGGCCGACTAGTGGCCTTGCTTAGCCATGACGGCTGTCTATGCTCATCTGTAACTAACTATGTCGGTGGCCTTCGGGTGACCGGCGTTTAACCCTGAGAGTGCGCATTCCAAGGCACCGAGGCGGGGCAAAATGGAGCGATCGGGTAAAGGGAGTTTGCTTTTGAGTACGTTAGGGCTGGCCCGATTCCGGGCTATCAAGAGAAGGATGTCTTGATAAGAGTGTCGTTAAAAGGACCCTCCGATTAAACATCATTTATCACCTGACAAGTCCTTCCCGTGGAGGGGCGCGTGTACCTGTTCTGTGGAACGTAGTGGTGGATGTGAAAGATCAGCAACTTTCATTAATCAAAAGACCGCGCTCAAGGTGGTACGAACATGTTCAACCTACATCACAAGGCTGACCTGCAGGAAATCGAACGTTTCAGCTGTGCGCTGGGCGAGGCCAACGCCAAGTTGGCCGCCATCAGCCGTTCGATGGCGATGATTGAATTTACCCCGGACGGCATTGTGCTCGATGCCAATGAAAACTTTTGCAGCGCCATGGGTTACAGCGTTGAAGAAGTCCGCGGCAAGCACCACCGGATATTTTGTGAAGAGGCGTTTTACCGCAGCGAAGAGTACGCCAAGTTGTGGCGCGACCTGGCCCGTGGCGAACCCGTCAGCGGCACCTTTTTGCGCTTGAACAAGGGCGGCAAGGAGATCTGGCTCGAGGCCAGCTACATGCCGGTGTACGGGCCAGACCGGCAAGTACGCAGTGTGATTAAAATCGCCACCGACATCTCCGCCAGAGTCTACGAAGAACATCAAAACGAAAGCATGCTCGCGGCGATCGGGCGTTCCATGGCGGTGATCGAGTTCACCCCCGACGGCAAGGTGATCACGGCCAACGAAAACTTCCTGAAAACCATGCACTACTCGCTCAATGAAATCGTCGGCCAGCATCACAGTATGTTTTGCCACCGCAGCGAAAGTGAATCGCCCAACTACAGAGCGTTCTGGGCCTCACTCAATCGCGGCGAATACCACTCGCACCGATTCGAACGCAAGGACAAGTTCGGCCACATGGTTTATCTGGAGGCGTCCTACAACCCGTTGTTCGACACCAAAGGCCGGCTGTACAAAGTGGTGAAGTTCGCCAGCAACATCACCGAGCAGGTCACCACCCTGCAAACGGCCGCGGAATCGGCCCACAGCACCTCGGTTCAAAACGACGCCTGCGCGCGCAAAGGGTCGGAGGTGGTGCAGCAAACGGTGCAGATCATCCAGGACATTTCCCGCGACTTGAACGAAGCGGCGGTGAGCATCGATGCCGTCAGCAAACAGTCCGACATCATCGGCACCATTGTTCAGACCATTCGCGGCATTGCCGATCAGACCAACCTGCTGGCCCTCAACGCCGCGATCGAGGCAGCCCGTGCCGGCGAGCATGGGCGCGGGTTCGCGGTGGTGGCCGACGAAGTGCGCAGCCTGGCCGCACGCACCAGCCAGGCGACGGTGGAAATTGTCGAAGTGGTGCGCAAGAACCACGATTTGTCATTGAGCGCGGTGTCGAGCATGCAGTCGAGCTTGAGTCGAACCGGGCTCGGGGTAGAGCTGGCGAATGAGGCGGGGGAGGTGATTCTGGAGATTCAACAAGGGTCGCGGCATGTGGTGGATGCCATCAGCCAGTTCAATTCGACCTTGCAGTTGAATTAATTGTGATCCGATGAAAGGGGCCCCGGAAGAGGCCCCTTTTGGTTCCGGCGCCATCAAAGCGAAGCGAGGAACTTGTCGACCACCTGGCTGCTGCCTTTATCGCTGCTGCCGGTGTCTTTCTCGGTCTGCGCCAGTTTCACCTTGTCTTGCATGCGCTCGGCGATCTCTTTGCCGATCGCCAATTGTTGCGCAGGAGGCATGGCTTTCACATCGTCTTCCGTGAGTCCCATCCCTTGCAGAATATCGTCGCGCAAACGCTGTTCGGGCGATTTGCTCATGTAGTCCTTGAATTCGTCGGTGGCCGAGCCACTGCCGACCTTGTCCTGGGTGTCGGCCGGTGAGCTTGCAGTCGTCGCTTGCAGGTTCACGCGGGTCTTGGCGAAGGCTTCATCCAGGTTGTCGCTGATCGTGCTGGCCTGGCTGACCTGCTGAGTGGCGATTTGGGTGGCGGATGCCTGCACCTGCTCGCTGGCCTGCGCGGTTTGCGACTGCACATTGTTTTGCAGCGCTTGCATCATGGCGCCTTGAAGGCCGCCCTGAAGTCCGGCAGCGGCTTCGGCGTTCGGATCTTCACCGAGCCGTTTGGCGAGTGGCATGACCATGTTCGATTTTGCACTGACCAACATGATATGTAGACCTTGTGGGTAATGGCGGTGCTGTGCGTTGAGCAATTAGCATGCCTATAAGAAAAATATCTTATATATCAGCATCTTGAGTGATTTTTTCCAGGCGGGCAACGAGCGTTTTCGGTCATGCCTTGCCGCCAAACGGCAGAGTTCGACCGCAAGGGCTCACTGGCACCCTCAAGGCAGGCCATTGCAGCAATGCTTGAGAAATCCAGGGTGCTGCGCCAAACGCCTGAAATACTCGTCGATGGCCGGGAAATCGGGGCGTTCGATCGGCGTCATCAACCAGCGATTGACCGACAGCCCGACGACGATATCGGCCAAAGTGAATTTTGGCCCGGCAACATAAGCCTTGGTGCTTGCCAGCTGATGCTCGAGGATGCCCATTTTCTGATTCCAGCCACGCACGCTGACCTCCACACGATGCGGGTCCTGGAACTCCGGATCCTTGCGCACCAGCGCCATGAACGCATAGCTCCAGGACGCATTGAGTTCGATGGCCTGCCAATCCATCCACTGTTCCACCCGGGCGCGCGCGGCTGGATCGGTGGGCAGCAGTTCAGCATGGTGATGGTGGTGTTTGCCGGCCAGGTAGCGGCAGATGGTGTTGGACTCCCACAGCACCCCGTTCTCATCGATGATCACCGGTACCTGCGCATTGGGATTGAGTCGCAGAAACTCGGGGCTGTGGGTCGAGGCAAAACCGCTGCCCCAATCCTCACGCGTGTAGGACAGGTCCAGCTCCTCGCACGTCCACAAGACCTTGCGGACGTTGATCGAGGAGGCTTTACCGAGAATTTTCAGTGCATGTTCCATTTTGCGACTCCGTTAGCGAATTGACGCGCTACGGGAGACTGGCAGGGTGCGGACCGGTTGGCGACATTCGTTGTTCTGAAAAGGTTAGTTGAAATCCTATGGTCCGTCCTTACGTGCTCTCGCGCACCTTCAACTCGAACCCCATGTCCTGCACCGGTTTGGCCACGGTGTTGCCGGCCATCAGCGTCAACATTTGCTCCGCCGCACGACGACCAATCGCCTCGCGCGGGGTGTTGATGCTGCTCAGGCGCGGGACCATGTGTTCCGACATGGGCAGGTCGTTGAAGCCGAGAATCGCCACCTGCCCGGGAATCTTGATTCCGCAGCGCATGGCTTCGAGCAATGCTCCCTGGGCCAGGTCGTCGTTGCCGAAGAAAATCGCATCGACATCGGGATGACTGGCGAGCAGTTGCAGGAACAGTTCGCCGCCCAGGCCGACCGAGGAGGCGCGCGGGGTCAGGACTTCCAGGTCCGGGGCATACAAACCGGCCTTTTGCAGGGCCTTGCGGAAACCTTCGCCGCGCAGCAGCGTGCGCTGGTCGAGTTGCGCGCCGATGTAGGCCAGGCGCTTGCGCCCGCGGGACAGCAGGTGTTCGGCCGCCGTTTCGCCGGCAGCCAGTTGCGAAAAACCCACGCAATTGAGTCCGGCGGCGCTGTCGAGCTCCATCATGTAGACGCAGGGAATGTTGCTCGCTTCGATCATCCGCCGCGAACTTTCCGTGCGGTCGAAACCGGTCAGCAGCAAGCCGCGCGGCTGATAGGCCATGTAGTTGCGCAGCAAGTTTTCTTCTTCGTCGCGGGAATAGTGGAAGTTGCCGATCAGCACTTCGAAGCCCTTGGGGCGCAGCACCTGATGAATGGCTTCCAGGGTGTCGATGAATAACAGGTTGGACAGCGACGGCACCAACACCACCACCGAATGGCTCTGGGCCGAGGCCAGGGCGCGGGCAGCCGGGTTGACCACGTAGTTGAGTTCAAGCGCCGCTTTCTGGACTTTTTCCACCAGTTCAGCGGCCACGGTGCTGACGCCGCGCAGGGCGCGCGAAGCGGTAATCGGGCTGACGCCGGCCAGTCGGGCTACTTCGTTCAGGGTAGGGCGGCCAGTGGTTCGTGTGTTTTTATCGTTTTTGGTTGAGATCATCGACGGCTTGCCAAACAAAATTCAAGGCACTAAGGTAGCGCTGTCTCGATGCAGCTGCAAATGCGTGAGCGAGGGTTTGCCTGATCCTCGCTTTTTGGCGTTGGGAACGAACATGCTGCAACCCACAAAAATGACAAGAAGGCGTCGGCAACTTCTACTTTTGGTCTAGTGTCATAACTGGCAAAGGTAGCGCTGTCTGCGCGCTGAGGTGTTACATGAATCATCCCATCACCGCCCTGGTCATCATGGGCGTTGCCGGTTGCGGCAAGACGTGCGTCAGCGAGGCCCTGTGCCAGCTCAGCGGCGCCACTGCCATTGAAGGCGACACTTTTCACCCTGCCGCCAATATCGAAAAGATGAGCGCGGGCATCCCCCTGAACGATGAAGACCGTGCCGGCTGGCTCGACAGCCTGTGCGATGAGTTGCGTCGCGTGGACGCCCTCGGTCAGCGCCCGGTGCTGACGTGCTCGGCGCTCAAACACATTTACCGCGAACGCCTGCGCAGTGCCTTGCCGGGCCTGGGCTTCGTGTTTCTTGAACTGACCCCTGAAGTCGCCGCCGACCGTGTTTCCCACCGGCCGGATCACTTCATGCCGTCGACCCTGATCGACAGCCAGTTCGCCACCCTCGAATCCCCCGTCGGCGAGCCCCTGACCCTGGCCCTCGATGCATCGACCCACAGCGTCGATGAGCTGGCCGTGCAGGCGCACCACTGGTGGCTGGCCCATGGCTTGAAACGTGCCGGTTGATTTTGCTCGCAGAGATAGCGCTGTCCTTATGACTTTCGAATTACCCGCTTTAATAACAACAACAACCAGGAGACACCCCTAATGTTTGGCATGTCCCACGAGACGTTCCTGCTGCTCGATGCAGTGGTCACGGTGATCGGGCTTATCGTTCTGATCACCAAGTTCAAGTTGCACCCCTTTCTTGCCCTGATCATCGCCGCAGCCTTCCTCGGGCTGACTTCCGGCATGCCGATCGGCACCGTGATCAAGGCGTTCCAGGACGGCTTCGGTGGCGTGCTCGGTTTCGTCGGGATCATCCTCGCGCTGGGCACCATGCTCGGCAAAATGATGGCCGAGTCGGGCGGGGCGGACCAGATCGCCCAGACCCTGATCCGCGCCTTCGGCAAAGATAAAGTGCAGTGGGCCATGATGTTCGCCGCGTTCCTGGTGGGCATCCCGCTGTTCTTCGAAATCGGTTTCGTGCTGCTGATTCCGCTGGTGTTCATCGTCGCCCGTCGTACCGGTGTGTCGATCATCAAGATCGGCATCCCGTTGCTGGCCGGTCTGTCCGCCGTCCATGGCCTTGTGCCGCCGCACCCGGGTCCGCTGCTGGCGATCGGCGTTTTCGGTGCCGACATCGGCAAAACCATTCTGTACGGTCTGATCGTTGCGCTGCCGACGGCCATCATCGCCGGCCCGATCTACGGCACCTTCATTTCCAAATACATCCCGGGCACGCCTAATCAGGAACTGGTGGATCAACTGGCTCGCGAGCCGGAAGCCGGCGATCTGCCGAGCTTCGGCATCACCCTCGTCACCGTGCTGCTGCCGGTGTTCCTGATGCTGCTCAAGACCTTTGCCGACGTGGTGCTGCCCGATGGCAACTTCTTCCGCACCTTCATGGACCTGATCGGTCACCCGATCTCGGCCTTGCTGCTGGCCTTGCTGCTGTCGCTGTATACCTTCGGCTACAAGCAGGGCATCGGTTCCAGCCAGATGATGAAATGGCTGGACGCGAGCCTGGCGCCGACCGCCGCGATCATCCTGATCATCGGTGCCGGTGGTGGCTTCAAGCAGATGCTGGTGACCAGTGGTGTGGGTGACGTGATCGGCCACATGGCGGTGAACGCGCAAATCTCGCCGATCCTGCTGGCGTGGCTGGTGGCGGCGGTGATCCGCATCGCGACCGGTTCGGCAACCGTGGCGACCATCACTGGCGCAGGCATCGTGGTGCCGGTGGTGGGGATGATTCCGGGCGTGAACCGTGAGCTGCTGGTGCTGGCCACCGGTGCCGGTTCGTTGATCCTGTCCCACGTCAACGACGCCGGTTTCTGGCTGGTGAAGCAGTACTTCAACATGACTGTGGCGGAAACCTTCAAGACCTGGACCGCGATGGAAACCATCCTGTCGGTGGTGGGCCTGGGCTTCATTCTGCTGTTGTCGTTGTTCGTTTAAAGCTAAACGCCAGACACAAAAAAACCGCAGCGATGCGGTTTTTTTGTGGGTGATTTATTTGTAGGAGCGAGCTCGCGAAGGGGTGTCAGCTGCATACACGTTAACTGACCCACCATCGCGAGCAGGCTCGCTCCTACAGGGTTTTCTGTCAGGCGCTGGATTTGGCGATCAACCCATCGGCCCGGAACATCCCGCGAATGCCGCGAACGGCCTGACGAATCCGGTCCTGGTTTTCGATCAGCGCGAAGCGCACATGATCATCCCCGTACTCACCAAAACCCACGCCTGGCGAGACACAGACTTTGGCTTCGGCCAGCAGTTTCTTGGCGAACTCCAGCGAACCCAGATGGGCATACGCCTCGGGAATCTTGGCCCAGACGTACATCGACGCTTTTGGATTCTCGACCATCCAGCCCAGCTCATGCAGGCCTTTGACCAGCACGTTACGGCGCTGGCGGTATTGCTCGGCGATGTCGAGCACGCATTGCTGGTCGCCTTCGAGCGCTGCAATCGCCGCGACTTGCAGCGGGGTGAAGGTGCCGTAGTCGTGGTAACTCTTGATCCGCGCCAGGGCGTTGACCAGTTCCGGGTTGCCGACCATGAAACCGATGCGCCAGCCCGCCATGTTGTAGCTCTTGGACAGGGTGAAAAACTCCACCGCAATGTCCTTGGCGCCCGGTACCTGCATGATCGACGGGGCTTTCCAGCCGTCGTAGACGATGTCGGCATAGGCCAGGTCATGCACCACCAGCACGTCGTACTGCTTGGCGAGGGCAATCACCCGCTCGAAGAAGTCCAGCTCCACGCACTGCGCGGTGGGGTTGGACGGGAAGCCGAGGATCATCATTTTCGGCTTCGGAATCGAGCCGCGAATCGCGCGCTCCAGTTCGGCGAAGAAATCCACGCCCGGCACCAGCGGCACCGAACGCACCTGGGCGCCGGCAATCACGGCACCGTAGATGTGAATCGGGTAGCTCGGGTTCGGCACCAGCACGGTGTCGCCCTGGTCGAGGGTCGCCAGCATCAGATGCGCCAGGCCTTCCTTGGAACCGATGGTGACAATGGCTTCGGTTTCCGGGTCGATGTCGACCTCGTAGCGATCCTTGTACCAGTTGGAAATCGCCCGGCGCAGGCGCGGAATGCCCTTGGACGTCGAGTAGCCATGGGTGTCTTCGCGCTGGGCGACGGTCACCAGTTTCTCGACGATGTGCGGCGGCGTGGCGCCATCGGGATTGCCCATGCTCAAGTCGATGATGTCTTCGCCACGACGACGGGCAGCCATCTTCAGCTCGGCGGTGATGTTGAAAACGTAAGGGGGGAGTCGATCTATGCGCGCAAAGCGGCGCGGCGAACCTTGTTCGGCCATTGTTGCCTCGGATAACGTAAGCGCCCGGAACCGTCCGAGCGACGCTGGTCACTGCGGTGACCTGTGCGGAATGTACGGTCAGCTGTGGCAGACTGTCCAGCCTCCATGTAAACAAATTTTTCCGAAGGAATTGGGACGATGGAATTCACCAGTGGCTTCTTGCTGAGCCTTTCGCTGTGCCTGGACATTGGCGTGGCCAATATCGCCATGATCACCCTGGCCATGCAGCGCGGCTATTTTCAAGGCTTTGCACTGGGCCTGGGCACCTGCGTCGGCGACCTGATCTACGCGGTGCTGGCGCTGGCCGGCATGACGGTTTTGCTGCAATACGAAACCGTGCGCTGGGTACTGTGGATCGGCGGTTCGGCGTTGCTGGTGTATTTCGCGGCGAAGATGATTTATTCGGCGATCCATCATGAAGCGCTGTTGGCCGAAACCGCCGAGGTAGGTCACAACTCGCACCGCAAGGAGTTTTTCCGCGGGATCTTCCTGGCCATGTCTTCGCCCAGCGCGATTCTCTGGTTTGCCGCGGTGGGTGGCACGTTGATCGCGCGATCAGGCGGCGGTGGCCCGCTCAGTTCGGCGCTGTTCCTCGGCGGTTTTCTTTGCGCCGGTTTGCTGTGGTCCGCCGGCCTGTGCTTTGCCGCGAGCCATGGCGGCAAGTTGCTCGGCGACAAGCTGCTGCGTTACTCCTACATGGCATCGGCGGCGATCTTCTGCTATTTCGCGGTGTACGTGATTCTTTCTGGCTACAACGAGTTCGTCGGTGCGGCCGCCGTCGAACAGTTGCACGCGCTGTAGGTGGGCGAAACGGGTTTGGCTTCTATACTCCCAGCCGAACCCCTTTTTCCTTCCTGGAGTCGAGTCATGGATGAGCAAAAAAGCGTCGAATTGCTGGAACCCCGCTTCGAACACGGACACTTCCTGCTGATTGCAGGGCTTGGCGGCCCCTTCACCCCGCAGACCACCGCAGGCATTCCCGCGCTCTGGGAAAAATTCGGTCCCCACATCGGCAACGTGCCGGGTCAAAAGGGGGAAGTCACCTACGGCGTCTGCTGCAATTTCGATGGCAAGGGTGGATTTGATTACATCGCCGGGGTTGAGATCAGCAAGCTCGATGATTTGCCCGAGCAATACCGTTGGGTAGAAATTCAGCCGCAGTATTACGCCGTGTTCGAGCACAAGGGGCCGCTGGACGCCTTGCCGCAGACCTTTCGCTACATCTGCGATACCTGGCTGCCTCAGTCCGGGCACCAAGCGGCGGACGCCCCGGAATTCGAACGCTACAGCGAAGACTTCAACCCCAGGCTCAACACCGGAAAGCTGGAAATCTGGCTGCCGATCAAGGCCTGATCAGCCGCATCGAGAGATGTATCGACGATTCGTCTCTCGATGTCACGGGGAGGCTGATTTATGATCCCGGGCTTTCCCATCGCTGATTCCGAGTTGCCATGAACACCGTCATCCGAAACGTCCTGCCCGCCGATCTGGAACGTTGCTACGCCATCGAAACCCTTGCCTACGAAGGCGACGAAGCCGCGACGCGGGAAAAAATCGCCACCCGCATCGCCACGTGGCCCGAAGGTTTCATCGTTGCCGAAGTGGACGGCGTGGTGGCCGGTTTCATCAATTCCGGTGCGGCGTTTCAGGTGGAGATGTCGGACGAAGCGTTCAAGGAACTGATCGGCCACGACCCGGCCGGGCCCCACGTGGTGATCATGTCGGTGGTGGTGCATCCGGATTATCAGGGGCAGGGCCTGGCCAAGCGTTTGATGGGCGAGTTCATCGAGCGCATGCGCGCAATGGGCAAGACCAGCATCAACCTGATGTGCAAGGAACGGCATATCCCGCTTTACGCCGGGTTCGGCTTTGCCTACGTCAAGCCATCGGCGTCGGACCATGGCGGCATGGCGTGGCATGAGATGGTGCTCGTTCTCTAAACCCGACCAGACCCCCAGATGGGTGGCGGGCCTAGAACATCAACCCCATCCGCCGCTCATAACCGATCCGTCCCTTGTACGCCTCGCCGCTGTCGACAAAACCATATTTGACATACAGGGCAATGGCCGCTGCGTTGTCCGCATCCACCGACAGCTCCAGCCCGCGAATTTCCGGCCAGGCCTGGCGGGCCGCTCCGGGCAAGTCCTGCAGGCAAGCCTTGCCATAGCCCTTGCCCTGGGCGCGCTGATCGACCTGCAAGGCATGCAGGGTGGCGCTGTGTTCGTCGGCCCAGGCGGGTAATACCGGCGGGCGCTTGAGCAGCAGGAAGGCCACGGGAATCGCGTCGGCCAACAGGGCAAATCCTTTGACGCCGGGGCCGGGCCTGGACAGCAGGGTGTGCAATGCACCGTGGATGTCACCAGAAAACCTGATTTGTTCCGGATGCACTTCGATGGCCTCGACTTGCTGGCGCTGCAGCGCATTCAGGCTTTCGTAAGGCACGAGTCGGGCTGTCACTGGAGTGTCCTTTTTCCAACGGAAATGAGCCTCGGATTCTAGCGAGTTTGCGTTCATGGATTATTTTTATTTCGGCTGTCGATCGGATGGATCGCCAGACGACTAAGGGTGTCTTCACAACAAAAACCACGGAGAACCACCATGAACGCCACACACGAAATCCAGACCCTGATCGACACTTACCGTCAGGCGGTCATCGCCAAGGACGTCGAGAAAATCATGGCCCTGTACGCCGACGACATCGTCTCCTACGACGCGGTCAAGGCGTTGCAGTTTCGCGGCAAGGCCGCCTACCGCGCACACTGGCTGGAATGCATGGAAATGTGCCAGGGCCCGCATACCTTCGACTTCGACCACACCAACATCGTGGCCGATGAGCACATCGCCTTTGCCCATTGGCTGGCGCACTGCGGCGGCACCAATGACAAGGGTGAAACCCAGGCGTGCTGGATGCGCGTGACGGCCTGCTACCGGCGTGAGGCCGGACAATGGCGCATTGTCCACGAACACTGGTCGGCCCCCTTCGACATGATGAGTGGCACGGCCCTGTTCAACCTGGAGCCCTGAACGTCGGGCTGTTGATCGGCAATCCGCGCCAATCGGCCAGTTCAAGGCCATAGTTGATCTTCGATCCTGGAGAAGCTCATGAAATATTTATGCCTGGTCTACAGCGACGAGCACCTGCTGCATTCGTTGCCGGACAGCCCGAAGGACGCGGAGTGTATGGCGTACGCCGAGTCGGTCCAGGGCAGTGGCCGGATGGTCGCCGCCGAGGCGCTGGAGTCGGTGCAGACCGCCACCACCGTGCGCATGCGCAACGGCAAGTTGTCGATCACCGACGGCCCGTTCGCCGAAACCAAGGAGCAATTGGCCGGCTTCTACCTCATCGATGCCAAGGACCTCAACGAAGCGATTCAGGTCGCCGGTGACATCCCGGCGGCTCGGGTCGGTTGTGTCGAAGTGCGCCCCGTTCGCCAGTTGAATCCTTGAGATGACGGTGTCGGTCAAGGAGCGAGTCGAGCAGGTTTATCGTGAGGAGTCGCGACGGATTCTGGCGACACTGATCCGCTTGCTCGGCGATTTCGACCTCGCCGAAGAAGCCTTGCATGAGGCGTTTTTCATTGCGGTCGAGCGCTGGCAACGGGACGGTGTGCCGGACAATCCGCGGGCGTGGCTGGTGTCCACCGGGCGCTTCAAGGCCATCGATGTGTTGCGCCGGCGAGCGCGCTTCGCTGCGTCTCGTCCGCTGTTGATCGCTCAGTTGGAAGCGCTGGAGCAGGCCGACTGGAGTGACGAGGACGTGGAAGACGACCGCCTGCGGCTGATTTTCACCTGCTGTCACCCGGCACTGGCGGCGGACGCGCAGGTGCCGCTGACCCTGCGGGAAGTTTGCGACCTGACCACGGAAGAAATTGCCCGGGCCTTCCTCTCGGCACCGGCCACCATCGCCCAGCGCATCGTGCGGGCCAAAGCGAAAATCCGTGACGCGAAAATCCCTTATCAGGTGCCGACCCTGGCAGAACTGCCCGAACGCCTCGACAGTGTGTTGCGGGTGATTTACCTGGTGTTCAACGAAGGTTATTCGGCGTCCATCGGCGCGCAGGTGACCCGCGAAGACTTGACCCGTGAGGCCATTCGGCTCGGTCGTTTGCTCATGGAGTTGTTGCCGGAGCCGGAGGTGATGGGGCTGCTGGCGCTGATGCTGTTGCATGAGTCGCGGCGCCCGGCGCGCACCTCCTCGAGTGGCGAGTTGATCCTGCTGGATGATCAGGATCGAAGGTTGTGGGACAGTCAGATGATCGCCGAAGGCAGTGCGTTGGTGGAGCGGGCGCTGGGCACGCGGCGATTCGGTCCTTATTGCCTGCAAGCGGCGATTGCAGCGGTGCATGCCGAAGCGCCGTCGGTGGAGCAAACCGACTGGACGCAGATTGTCGGTCTCTATGACGTGTTGCTGCGCGCAGTACCTTCGCCGGTGATCGAGTTGAACCGTGCCGCGGCCTTGTCGAAGCGGGATGGGCCGTTGGCGGGGTTGGCGCTGGTCGAGGCGATTCTGGAGCGCGGTGAGCTGCTGGATTACCACTTGGCCCATTCGGCGCGGGCAGAGTTTTGCCGGCAGTTGGGGCGGGTGGAGCAGGCTCGGCAGGCGTATGAGCGGGCGCTGGAGTTGACTCGGCAGGAGCCGGAGCGGCGGTTTATCCGGGGGCGGCTCAGGGGGTTGAGTTGATGCGGGTGTATCGGCGGCCTCTGGGCCGACCGGGTTTTGGGTTGGTTGCGTACATATCCATTGCTGCGGTAATGGCGGCTGGCGGTTTCGCCCTTACGGCGAGGCACTTTTTTCAAACGCCGGAGTGCCGGCCCAGCAAAAAGTACCCAAAAAGGCTCGCCCCGGCGTCCGGCCCCTCGCTTAGACTCGGCGTCCCTTCGTTGCGGTATCCATCCGGGGACACTGCCCTCCGGTTGGCTTCGCTTCAACCTGCATGCAGCGTGTTCGACTGCGTCGAACGGCGCTGCGCGCCACTCCCCGGATGAACACCTCCACTCAGCCTCCCGAAGGGGCGGGTGGATCAAGATCAAGAGCTGCTGGCGAGCTAACGCTCGGCCTGATGAGTGGTGAGGAGCGGGGTGGCGCGCGTTGCTTTTCTGTGGGAGCGAGCCTGCTCGCGATGAATGACCGGGCAACACGGGCATTCAGACAGCCCGCGTCATCGTTGACGTCCATCGTCGGAACGCCGCCCGGAGCAGGCCCCTTGGGGCTCTGGTGCCGGTATCGTCGTTGCCGCCCGGCCTGCCGCGTTTCGATATAGCACGAAGGCGGCCTGATAGCCGACCAATCACCCGCAGGTGCACCCAATCTACTGTAGGAGCGAGCCTGCTCGCGATGAACGTCCGGGCAACACGGGTATTCAGACAGCCCGCGTCATCGTTGACGCCCATCGTCGGAACGCCGCCCGGAGCAGGTTCCTTGGGGCTCTGGTGCCGGTATCGTCGTTGCCGCCCGGCCTGCCGCGCTTCGATCTAGCGCGAAGGCGGTCTCATAGCCGACCAATCACCGGCAGATGTACCCTTTCGACGGTGGGCACTCACTCGCGACCGCCCCGGAACCCTCAACTTTGCTGCCGTGTCGCCGCCATCACGATCTCGCGAATACAGACACTCTGCGGTTGTTGGTACGCAAATGCGATGGCCGATGCCACATCCTCGGCGCTCAATACTGTCCCGCCCATGTCCTGTTTCCAGGCTTGGTAACCCGTCTTGATCGCTTCATCGGTGGTGTGGCCGAGCAGTTCGGTTTCTACCGCGCCTGGTGCGATGGTGATGACCCGCACGTTATGCGGTGACAGTTCTTCACGCAGGTTTTCCGACAGGCCATGCACCGCGAATTTGGTCCCGACGTAGGCCACGTGGTTGGGGAATGTCTTGCGCCCGGCCACCGAGCTGACGTTGATGATCGTGCCATGTTTGCGTTCGACCATCCCGGCCACTACCGCGTGCACGCCATTGAGCAGGCCTTTCACGTTGACGTCGAGCATCTGGTCCCACTCTGCCGGGTCCTGTTTGCTCATCTCGCCCAGCAGCATCACCCCGGCATTGTTGATCAGCGCATCGGCCGGGCCGAACTGTGCTTCGGCTTCGGCCACGGCGGCGAGCAGGGTCGTGCGATCGGTGATGTCGACGCGGCGGCTGAGGGTATTGGGCAGATCGAGTGCTTGCAGGCGTTCGACCCGCCGCGCCAGTAGCAATAGCGGATGGCCGGCAGCGCTCAGCAAGCGCGCCGCGGCTTCGCCAATGCCTGAGCTGGCTCCGGTGATGATGATCAATGGCTTGTGCATGACTGGGCTCCTGAAATCAGAAAAACAAATAACTAAACGTGGAGCGCAGTATATTTACCGCCGAAGTGGCTGAAAAATGCCTTATTTCTCTGTCTGTCATCGGAACTGTCTATGGATATCCGCCACCTCAAAGCCTTTCTCGCGGTGTTCGAGGAGCGCAACATCACCCTCGCGGCCCAGCGGCTGTTCGTCAGCCAGCCGACCCTGTCGGTGACCATCAAACAGCTTGAGGAAGAGTTGGGCGCCAGGCTGTTCATACGTCAGCCCCGTGGTGTTGATGTCAGCGATGAGGCGCGGGTCCTGTATCCCCAGGCCCTGCGGATGGTGGCGGATGCGCAAGCCTTGAGCCGGTTGTTCCTCGGCCAGGAAAACCGCACGCCGCTGACCCTGGGCATCGAAGGCGATATCGCCGACAGTCACATCGAAGCATTCGTGCGCATGGCCCGACAGGCACTGCCCAGCCTGCTGCTGACGCTGGAGGAAGGTTGCCGTGGTGACGGACGCCTGGCGGTGGAGGAGATGTGTTGCGAGGATGAACTGTTCCTGCCGCTGTGGGAGGAATCCTATGTGATGGCGCTGCCGGTGGGACATCCGATGGCCGTGGCGCAAAGCGCACAAGCCTGGACGCCGATCAGTGACTGGATCACCTGTCCACAGCACCCGTCCCATCAACGCTTGATGGCGCTGTACGGACGCTCGCCAGACGCGGTGGCGGGGCATGCTGGCTCGTTGAAACAGGCGCTGCACATGGTGGCCGCGGGCATTGGCGTGGCGATGTTGCCGCAGTCATTGGTGAGCGGGCAGGCGCGTGTGACTACCCGTGCGATGCACTTGCCGACCCCGACGCGCCGGGTGGGTTTGTGCTACGCCGCCCAGGCGCTGGAGTTGCCGGCGTTGCGTGGGTTGCATGAGTTTTTTCAAATGAATCAGCCGATGCGGGTTGGGGCGGCGTGATCGGGTTCAAGTGATGGGGTGTCTTAATTGACGCCATTGCAGGCAAGCCACGCGCCCACAGTTCGGCCCTGGGCCTGTGATCCTCATTCCAGCATCTTGGCCAGCAGCCAACTGCCCGCCGGCCCTGGCGGGTGCAGTCGCGACCACAGGGCATCCACCGACACGGTTTTCGGCCAGCCGCGCACCGGCAGTTCCTGCAAGGTACCCGGACCGAAGCGCGCCACCAGCCAGCGTGGCAAAGGTGCCCAGCCGAATCCGCCCTGGGCCATTTCCAGCAGCATCAGATAACTCGGCGCCGACCAGACGCGGCCCTTTGCCCGGCTTTCGTAGGGATTGACGATGGTTGCCAGGCGCAATTCACGGTGTTGCTGCAGCACGTCCTGATCAATGTATGGCAGCGCTGCCAGCGGATGTTCGGGGGAGGCGAACAGCGCGATGTCCGTGCGTTCATCCACTGTCGAGCTGACCAGATCCGGTGGGTAACTGTCCTGCATTTCGGCGAAGGCCACCTGCGCCCGACCGCTCTGTACCAGGGCGATGAGGTCATCGCATTCGGCGATCAGGCATTCGAGTTCCAGGTCGGGATAACGCTGCTCGAAGGCACTGAGTGACGCTTCGAAGCGATCGGACTGGTAGGTGTCGGACAGCGCCACGGTCAACTTCGCCTCGACCCCTTGGGACAGTTGGCTGGCCGCCATTTCCAGGCGACTGGTGGCGGCCAGAATGTCCTCGGCGCGCTGCAACATCACGTGCCCGGCCGGGGTGAGCGTGGGTTTGCGACTGCTGCGGTCGAACAGTGTCAGGTTGAGGTCGATTTCCAGGCTGGCCACCGCCGCGCTGATGGTCGACTGGCTGCGGCCCAATTTACGCGCCGCGGCGGAAAACGAGCCTTGGGTCGCGGCCTGGACGAAGGCCTGCAACACTTCTTGAGAGGCCATGAACTATCGCCTTGATCGATGGTTATTGATTATTAAGTATCGGTTCGGGGTGGGATCATGGCAACCACAGTCACTCAAGGAGTCTGGCCATGAGCGCCAACAAATCCATCACTGAGCGTATTTTCCAGGCCATCGGTTTCGAATTGCTGGCCATCCTGATCTGCACCCCGTTGCTGGCGTGGATCATGGACAAACCGATGCTCGACATGGGCGTCGTGACCCTGGTCATGGCCGCGCTGGCCCTGGCGTGGAACGTGGTGTTCAACGGTTTCTTCGATCGGATGCTCAAGCGCCTGGCCATTGCCCATAACGCCTGGGTTCGTGTGGTGCATGCGCTGATGTTTGAAGGCGGACTGGTGGCCCTCGGCGTGCCGCTGATTGCCTGGTGGCTGAACATCAGCCTGTGGCAGGCGTTTTTGCTGGATATCGGCGTGCTGCTGTTTTTCCTGCCGTACACCTACCTTTATCACTGGGTGTATGACGTGGTGCGCGAGCGCATGGTCATTCGTGAAAGTTGCGGCGCATAAACGGCGAGAGCGAGCTGGCTCGCGAACTGATCTAGGGTGGCGGTTTGTAAGCAGGGTCCTGCATTTGATGTATGCGTAGTATCGCCATCAATTGATAGGCCAGACTACCGCCGTCGCGCGTTGGATAAGGCGGCTCAATTCAGGCAATCAAACTCTTCTAGGGTAATCCCTGATTCATCTCCATCAGGAAATATTCGCGGTGGGGCTGTTTATGTTGTTCGGCATAATCGGTGTCGACGAAGTAAATCTGTTCATCGGCACCGATGGTTTAACCGTTTTAATCGTTTGGGTGGGTACTCACCAAGTCTGGAGGCCTATTTAAAAGTTTTCCCTCAAAGCGACGACCATTCATACGACGCATTGTTAAAAGTTATAAGCGGAAATATGATGTATAAGGTAGGAAAGGTGATCTCATGACTTGAATATTATTCATATCAAACACCTCAAGCAAGGCTTGTGTTTCGCCAGGGAAGTGAGGGCAGTTTAATTCATCAAACACTAAAATCGAACCTTTTGATAATCTTGGCTTTATTGCTTCTAGAACATCCTTTGTTGGTTTGTAAACATCCATATCAAAAATGGCCATCGATATGAGTGAGTGAGGATTTTCTTCAAGCCATTTTTTCGAGGTCACTGAAGCATCTCCCTTGATGAGGGAATATTTTTTCAAGTGATTATTAGGGCTTAGCGATTCTTGAGCTTGAAGAAGCCGATCTAATAAATTTTCATATCCATCGTCTATATGAAAATCACCGGACTTTACTAGTTTCCCATCTTTTTCATCAATGCTGGCAAACCCATTAAAAGTGTCAAAACCGAAAATATGCCTGGAGTAGTTGTAGGGTTCCTTGATGGCTCTAAGATTTAGTAATGTTGCTAAGCTGCTACCATAATGAACGCCAAATTCGCAGATCGACCCTGCAACGGGGAGCATCTCATCGTATAGGAAATTAAGATTTAAAATTCGCGCCAGTGTGGGTCTTGTCAGAGTAGCAACTGAAGGCCAATTCCAATATTCCCCTGCGATGGTATGAATCTGACCATGAATATTCCGCAACTCTTCGTATGCATCTGCCTGATTGGAGGGGGTGAAAAACAGCTGACCGTCTTTAGTTCTCATTTGCTTTCCATTAAAAAGTTAAGGCCGCTCGAAATTAATTTGCTTTGAATCAGATAAGCCAGTTTAGATACCTTGCTGTGGATGTTGGATATATTTTGATTTGGCCTGTGTATGAGCCCCATACCTCCGATAATGATCGCTTCGAGTGTCAGTTCAGCGTTCAGTATCCTAGACCATACCTGTCGCGAAGCTTCGTAGCCGACTGTACCGCTTTCATATTCATTTGAAGAAGTCATCAACTTGACTTGAGTGGGAGTATCAATTGCATTGTTTATAAAGGTCTCAAGTCTTCCAAGCAAAAAATCAAAGAATTCATCACTAGCGGCGTTGTAGATCTGGCTAGTTTTTATGTTGATCCCAGAGCTGCACTGAATAAACGGTCCTGGATTTCTGCGCAAAAAATCTTGCGCAAGATCATAGAGTGATGCTTTATCCCAAGAGGCAGGGTATTGGTATAGTGATTGATTGGCATAATAATATCCTTTGTCAAGCCCCAGATGCTTAAGGTTTGCAGTGGTTGCAGCTTGATAAAGCTTGAAGCGAGACTCAATCATCTCATCCGCGCTTTGATTATCAAAGGATGGGTAGTTAACCGGAAAACTATCAGCTATGCCAAACTGGATAAAAAAATAACGACGTTCAACAGGGACGGCACTCAAGCACTCATTGAGTTTATTAGTCAGTGCAGCCGGATACTCGTGCCAATTATCATTGGCATGAATAACAGCATCTGTTTCAGACGTGATGGTGACAATCGAATCATATTCCGTGAATTCTGGATTTTTGAAGCATCTCAACTCCACCCCTTCGACATAATAAGCTTCTTCTGTCAGTTCAACCGGATAACGACCTGTGAGACGCTCAATACGCTTGGACAGTCCATTTGTCTTGAATTTCGGGACGAAGAATGAAGCGCCAGCTAGATGTTTCTGAATAAAAAATTCGTCTAGGTGGTCGTCGTGACCATGCGAGATAATGATATTAAGCTTGCTGGCTGGAAGAGAGAGTATTTTTTCAATAGTCTTTAAGTTAGGTGAGGGGGTTTGAATCCAGCCGCCAAAAGCAGGTGAAATGTACCAAGGATCAGTAAGAAAAAAACTACCATTTTCCTCTAAGAGTAATGAGGCGTGATTAACAAACTCTATATTCATCGACGGGTCCCTCATAATCATCAATTTATTATAAATTCAAAAACATACTAGTTAAAAATTATATCATTTTTGTTTTCTGAGTATTTATCTATATAAAAAAGCGAATGTACCACTTTGTATGCATTGCTATTCACCTACTAAGGTACAGCTCCTTGGTCTTGGATTTTGTCGGAAGTTTGAATAGTGATCATTCACTCCGCCGCAAAGCAGTTAAGACGCTGGAATTGACGCTATTGTAAATGGTGGATATCGCCGGTGTAGATGGCTTCTTTGAAGTCAGCTTTGTGTTGAAGCTGATTGATGTACAGATTCACGATTCCACTCCTGAATGCATCGAGTCTTTTATGAGTCGGCGTCACGCTAGCAAACTGAAGGGCTGCTGGACGTGTTGCGCGTCAATAAAGCGTAAGCTCCCGGGCTTGTGAGCAAATGCCGTGCCGCTGGACGAAAAAAATCCCGGCGGGAACACCCGCCGGGTTGATGTGCTGCGAACCCAGGCTGCGCCCGTGGGTTTTGTACCTGTGGAAGCGAGCCTGCTGGCGAAGGCGGCGTATCAGTCGACATCAATCCTGACGGTCAGGCCGCTTTCGCGAGCAGGCTCGCTCCTGCAGGTGTTTAGCGATGGTTTAGAACAACTGCGTGAACAACCAGTACAGGCTGCCCGACAGCACAATGGCCGCCGGCAGGGTCAGTACCCAGGCCATCAGCAAGTTGCGGATGGTCTTCATTTGCAGGCCGCCGCCATTGGCGACCATGGTCCCGGCCACACCGGAAGACAGCACGTGGGTGGTCGAGACCGGCAAACCGAACATGTCGGCGGCGCCGATGGTCAGCATGGCCACGGTTTCCGCCGAGGCGCCCTGGGCGTAGGTCAGGTGGGTCTTGCCGATCTTCTCGCCGACCGTCACCACGATGCGTTTCCAGCCGACCATGGTGCCCAGGCCGAGGGCGATCGCCACCGCAATCTTCACCCACAGCGGGATGAAACGCGTGGAGTTGTCGATCTGCTGCTTGAACAGTTGCAGCTTGTTGCTGGTGTCGGCGTCGAAACTGCCGACCTTGTTCTTGTCCATCAGGCGAATGGTTTCGCTGGTCAGGTACATGTCGTTACGCACGTTGCCCACCGCTTCGACGGGGACTTTCGACAGCGAGCCATAACCCTTGACCTGGTTACCAATGCTACCGGTCAGCGCGGCAAGGGCCGGCACCAACTGCGGCGTGGCGGCCTTGCTGCGCACATAGTCGGACAACACTGCCCGTGGGTCGGCGGGCGCGGGTTGCGGGGCACTTTTCACCAGGGCTTGCTGGGTGACTTCGGCCACCGCGGCGAATTGCAACGCCTGATCGGCCGGCATGGTGCGGTTCAGGGCGTAAGCCATCGGCAGCGTACCGACCAGAATCAGCATGATCAGGCCCATGCCTTTCTGGCCGTCATTGGAGCCGTGGGCGAACGACACGCCCGTGCAGGTCACGATCAGCAGACCGCGAATCCACCAAGGTGGCGGTGTGTCGCCTTTCGGTTCCTTGTACAGCGCGCGGTTCTTCACAAAGGCGCGCAGGGCCAGCAGCAGCAACGCGGCGAAGCCGAAGCCGACCAGCGGCGACAGCAGCAGTGCATAACCGATCTTGGTCGCTTGCGCCCAGTCCACGCCGCTGGTGCCGTCACGGCCGTGCATCAGTGCGTTGGCCACGCCGACACCGATGATCGAGCCGATCAGGGTGTGCGAGGAGGACGCCGGCAGGCCCAGCCACCAGGTGCCGAGGTTCCACAGGATCGCGGCGATCAGCAGGGCGAAGATCATCGCGAACCCGGCGGACGAACCCACTTGCAGAATCAGCTCCACCGGCAGCAGGGCGATGATGCCAAAGGCCACCGCGCCGCTGGAGAGCAACACGCCGAGGAAGTTGAAGAAACCGGACCAGACCACCGCGACGTTCGGTGGCAATGAATTGGTGTAAATCACCGTGGCCACCGCGTTGGCGGTGTCATGGAAACCGTTGACGAACTCGAAACCCAGGGCAATCAGCAGCGCCACGCCCAGCAGCAGAAACGGCGTCCAGGTGGTCACCACCGTGCCGAGTTCATTCATGTCGTGCATCAGGCTGTAGGCGGTAAACAGCAAGCCAATGGCCAGTACCGCAAAGAACACCACAATGGTGAACAGACCAGGTTTTTTGTCCAACTGCGGTTTTGCGCTACTGACGGGCGCCTGGGTGGCGGAGAAGGTGGGCGTAGCCATCACTGACATTCCTGAGGAGGGAGGTGTATCAGTGATAGTCGTTGCCAATTATTACAAGGAGACTGCTTTGGATCAGGGTTTTGGTGTTTCGTGGGCCATCGATCTGTGTGTCCGGTGATGAAGGGCGTGTCAATAATCCTGCTGCTTGCGAAACGCCCAGCGTCCGGCGATCACTGTGAAGGTCGCGACCAGCGCCACCAAGATCCAGAAGCCTTCCGGATCACCGGCCAGCGGAATGCCACCAACGTTCATGCCAAAGAAGCCGGCAATGATATTGATTGGCAGCGCCAGCACCGTCACCACCGTCAGGGTGAACAGCGTGCGGTTGGTCTGTTCGTTGATGTTGGCGGCGATCTCTTCCTGCAACAACTTGATCCGTTCGCCCAGCGCCGTAAGGTCGTTGATGATCAACGCGAACTCCTCGGTGGATTTGCGCAGCTCCTTCACGTCTTCCTTTTGCAACCACATCGGCGGGCGATTGAGCAGGCGCAGCAACGACCCCGGTTCCAGCGCCAGCAGCCGTTGCAAGCGCACCAGCACCCGGCGGTTGGCGCCCAGTTCGGCGCGGTTGGTCGACAGGCGCGAGGAAAGTAATTCGTCTTCGACCTGATCGACACTCAAGCTGGTCTTGCGCACGATCTGGGTCAGCACTTCGCCCTGATCGCGCAACAGGTGCACCAGCAGTTCCAGCGGTGAGCGAAAGCATTCGCCGGCCTTCACCGAAGAGCGCAACTTGTCCACCGAGTGCAGCGGTTGCAGGCGCGCACTGATGATCAGCCGGCTGCGCACGCACACCCACAGTGTCGAGACATCCGACGAGACCATGCTGCTGAGGTTGAACACCACGTCGTTGACCACCGCCAGCAAGGCCGAATCGACATGCTCGATGCGCGTCGAACGCGAGCCCTCATGCAAGGCCTCGAAAAACTCTTCGGGCAAGTCCAGGTGGCTTTTCATCCAGCGTTCGCACGCGGCGTGGGCCAGATTCAAATGCAGCCAGAGGAATTCGTCGCTGTCGTTCGGTTGCTGCAGGCACTGCAATGCCCTGGCCGAATCGATCTCGCGACCGCGCTCTCCGGGACGAAAACTGAAACCGTAAAGCAGGCCGAACAGATCCGGGTCGCGGTGGCTTTGATCGATGCTGTGGTTCATGAGAGCTCGCAAGGTGAGGCGCCTGCTGCGGGTTTTACAGGTTCACTTGCGCCGCATCATCGCAAGCGCGGATGACGTTTTTGTGACGATAAAGTGAAGGCAAACGATTGCTTTACCGGCGGTCGGATTGCCCTCAAGAACGGCTCTGGCACGCCGATCTCGCTTGGGGTAAGTTGCGCGCCTTTGGCCAGAGGCCAGCGCCGCAGACAGGGATGTCCGGATACCTTTCACGCCTTGAACCGGGCGTGTTTCATTCCTGTCATGAGTACTTTCCGATGTTTTTGCAAAAGTCCCTGAGAGCGCAAATTCTCGCCCTGCTGAGCGGCAGTCTGGTCGCGATGTTGCTGATCGCCCTGGCCTGTTTTCACTTTTTGTCCAGCGGTGTCCAGAGCTACGCCAACCTGATCGAGGGGCCGTTGCGCACGTCGCAGCTGATCGATGAGGCCAACCTGCAGTTCAAAGTGCAGGTGCAAGAGTGGAAAAACGTCCTGTTGCGCGGCAAGCAACCGGCGGACCTGGACAAATACTGGAAGCAATTCGAAGAGCGTCAGCGCGATGTACAGGGCATCCTCGGCGAACTGGCCGGGCAGCAGGGCATCGAACCGCCACTGAGATCCCGTATCGAACGCCTGCGCGACGAGCATCGCCAACTGGGCGCCGCGTACCAGAAGGGCCGTGACGCCTACTTGGCAGCGGGTGCAGATCCCGTTGCCGGCGACACCGCAGTCAAGGGCGTGGACCGTGCGACCAGCGATCAGATGAGCGCATTGGTCAGCGAGTTGCGCCAGCAGGGCGTGGAGCAATCCAAACAGCTCAGTGCCAGTGCCGATCGCACCGTGTTGCTGGGGATCATCGTGATGCTGGCCTCGGGGCTGTTGATCGGTCTGTTGAGCCTGTGGCTGGTCAACCGCAACCTGGTCGAGCCGATTCGCAAATTGATCGAATACGTGGCGCAACTCAGCCAGGGCAAGTTTGCCGAGCGCGTGTCCAGCAAGCGTCAGGATGAACTGGGCAAACTGGCGATGGCGGCCAATACCTTGCGCGATTTTCTCGCGGAAACCTTCAGCCGTTTGCAACGCAGTGCCACCGATCTGGACAGCGCCAGCGGCGAGCTCAATTCGATTGCCAACTTGATGGCCTGCGGCACCAACGAGCAGTTCAACCGCACCGATCAGGTGGCCACGGCCATGAACGAAATGTCCGCCACCGCCCAGGAAGTCGCCCGCCATGCCGCCGATGCGGCACGGGCCGCCGACGATGCGGATCAGTCCGCGCAGCAGGGCGAGAAAGTCATGCAGGGCACCATCCACACCATCACCCGGATGCGCGGCGAAATCGCCAACACCGCCACGGTCATTCGTCAGCTGGAAACCGACAGCGGGCGCATCGGCAAGGTGCTGGAAGTGATTCGCGGCATCGCCGAACAGACCAACCTGCTGGCGCTCAACGCCGCCATTGAGGCGGCTCGTGCCGGAGAGGCGGGGCGCGGTTTTGCCGTGGTCGCCGATGAAGTGCGCAGCCTGGCCCAGCGCACGGCGGCCTCGATCATCGAAATCAACCAGATCATCCAGACCGTGCAGAGCGGTGCGGTGGACGCGGCCCAGGCGATTGAAAGCGGTCAGTCGCGCAGTGAGGAAAGCGTGCAGCAAGTCACCGAAGCCGGTGCCATGCTCGAACGCATCACCCTGGCCGTGGAAGCGATCCGCGACATGAACCGCCAGATCGCCACGGCCGCCGAGGAGCAGACGTCCGTTGCCGAAGACATCTCGCGCAATCTGACGGAGATCACCAGTATCGCCAGTACCAACCTGGACAACGTGCAGCGCACCGAGGCGGCGAGCAACAACCTGCACGGCTTGTCGGGGGCGTTGAACGAGGTGACGGCGCGTTTGAGCGCGTGATGAAAACGGCTGTGTACCTGCTTGCTTACCGAGTCGGTACACAGTCGATCTCAAGTGCCGGCATGGCGTGTCGATGATGGGGTGAATTCGAACCACTTTGGATAACGCCCATGGTCAGCATCACCTCCGTTTCAATCGCCCAGCCACTGTCGAGCACAGCGACGGCTTCGACCAGCGCCACGAGTACTGAAGACACCTCCACCACGGCAGCGACCGCGACGTCGGCTGCAAGCGATGGCAGCAAGGTTTCCGCTGGCGGCGCACCGGCGTCCGGTGGCAGCAGCTCCAGCAGCAGCGAAGAATCCGATGCGGTCAAGGAACTGCGCAAGCAGATCGCCGAGCTGCAAAAGCAGTTGCAGGAACAACAGCAACAACTGCAAGCGGCCCAGGCCAAGCAGGAAAGTGCCGATGCCAAGGCGGCTGATGTGGCGGCGGCCCAGTCGCAGATAGCGACAACCTCTGCCTCGTTGCAAACCGCCACCGCATCGCTGTTGCAGGCTTTGCAGGAAGAGGGCGGCAGCACGTCCGGTTCGCTAGTCAGCACGTCGGCGTGAACTGAACACGCGCACAAGCCGCACGATGGTCGGTCGTGCGGCTTTTGCGCGTGTCGCGGTTACTTGTCTTGCTTGTTCTTCAGGACCTTGCCGGTGGCGGCGTCGATGTCCACATCCCACTCGACGTTCTGCGCGTCGCGCAATTCGATCTCATACTCGTAACCGTTGAAATGGTTATCCAGCTCGGTTTTGGTGATCGATGCACCCGGGTGCAGATCCAGAGCGATTTTGTTGAGATCTTCCAACGGCTTGATCTTGCCGTCCTTGACCAGTTGCGGGATCTCGTCCACGCGAACATCGGCCTGCGCGAAACCGGCGGTCAGGGTCAAGGCAGCGGCGGTGAACAGGGCGGTCAGGGTTTTCATGGGCGTCTTTCCTTGGATGAGCTGTTTGAGTGGCGTCAGGTTAAGAGAGGCCACTTAATTCAGCCTTAATTGCCAGGCATCGCTGGCAAGCCAGCGATGCGGGCGCCCCGATCCCCGATCAAAAACCGTTGTTCTGCAGCACCTGCGCCACGCTCGCCGACGCCGGACGCTTGTAGAACTTCAACAACTCGCTCGTGCGGTTGGTAAAGATGCCATCGACCTCGGCGTCCATGACTTTCTGGTAATCCAGCGCATCGTCGATGGTGTAGACGTGCACCAACAGCCCCTGATCGTGGGTGTACTGGTTCATCCAGGGTTTCACCAGGTCAGCGTAACTTTGATCGCCACCGCGGGTCAGGGCCGCGGACGGGCCGGTGCCGATGGCGCCCTGGGCCTTGGCGTAGTCGATCCAGCGCTCAAATTCGGCTTTGTCTTTGGGCTGCTGTCTGGCGTAGTAAGCGGCTTTGTCTTTTTCGCCGGACTCGGCAAACGGCACTTTGGAGGCCGGCTCGATGTTGCCTTCGCCGACCCATAGCAGCAGGACCTTCGGCACTTGAGGCATTTCCTTTTGCAGCAGCTCGAGGCTGCTCTTCTCGAAGGTTTGCAGGATGACCTTGCCATTGCCCCGGCCGACAGCCACCTGGCTGTTCGACGGTTTGGAACCCGCTGGAATCAGCCAGCCACGGGCCTGGAGTTTTTCCTTGAGATCGCGCTCGATGCCGGGAAACTGCTTGGGCTCCTTGGTTTCGATGTACAGGCCGGGTTTTTGCAGCGGATTGCCTTCGGCGATGTCGATGATTTCATCGAGTGTGAGGATTTTCAGGCCGGCAAAGGCAGGCCGCGCACGATCGGGATAGGCGCTGTTGAACCAGCTGCCGGCGTCCAGGGTTTTCAGTTCGGCGAGGGTGAACGCGGTGGCCGGGCTGTCCTTGCGCTCGGGGAATCGGCTGGCGACGTCGGTGGTGCGTTGCAGGTTGTTGTCGTGCAGGGCGAAGAGCACGCCATCCTTGCTGCGTTGCAGGTCCAGTTCCAGGTAATCGGCACCGAGGTCGCGGGCGGTCTTGTACGCGGCGGCGGTGGATTCCGGCGCGTCGTAGGACGCGCCACGGTGGGCAATCACCGCCGGATGCGGGATGCCCAAATGCGTCGCCAGTGCGGCTGGGCCGGGTTCGCTGGCGGTCTGGTTTTGGGCTTGGGCCTGGCCCAGGCCGAGCAGCAGACTCAACAGCAGGGCGCTTTTGCTGAAGGTAGTGGACATGGTCGAAATCCTTTCGCGATGGGTTGTCGAGGTCCTCTCTTGTAGCAACTGAGCGTTACAAGTGCTATCGCCTGATCGACATCCCTCTGTTCAACGTGTTTTTTTGCAGTACCCTTGGCCCCGACAACTTCCCCAGCAGAGGGAAACCCACTCGCCTTCCTTGCGTGTAAACCATCCATCACCTTTTGTGAGGTTTTCATGCGCATCACTTCCCAGCTCATCTGCCAGGCCGCCGACCAACTCAAAGGTTTCGTCGGGCTCAATCGCAAGACCGGCCGTTACATCGTGCGCTTCAGTGAAGACGCCTTCGGCATGGACGTGGCCGATGACGGCATCATTCCTGCCTGCGAATTCGTCTGGGCGCCCGGTGCCGAGCAAACCATGACCCTCAAGCGCGAGTCGATTCAGTTATTGCTGGATCAGAACATCGATGACCGGATCAACATCACCGAGCCGTTGCGGGTGTACATGCAGCGGCGGGAAGTACCGGAGATTTTGGCGGTCAGGCAATCGGTGCGGGGTTGAGTGCGTGCGGTGAATCGACTGGCCCCATCGCGAGCTTGCTCGCGATGGCTGCCTCAATAACACCGCATCAACTACCGCTGGAACTCGTAAGCCCGCTCAACCCGACATACCCGTGTATGACAATGCGCATACCAGGTCGAGCGCCCCCGTTCGCGAATCGCGCTGTGCTCAGGATGCTGTTTCCACGCCAGAATCGCCGCCTCGCTGGCCCAGTACGACACGGTAATCCCCAACCCGTCATCGCCCCGTGCCGACTCCACCCCGAGGAACCCCGGCTGTTCGCGGGCCAGCTCGACCATGCGCTCGGCTGCTTTGGCGTAACCCTGGTCCCCCTCGGTGCGAAGCGAGGTGAAGATCACGGCGAAGTAAGGGGCCGGCGGCGTGTTGGCAATCATGACGGCTGCTCCGAGGAGGCCTGGATGAAAGCCCGTACCAGCGGCGGCAAGGTGCCTTTGAGCGCGGCGCGTTCTGGCTGGAACAAGGTGGCGACAAAGAACGGATGCCTGGCGAGTTCTACCGCTCGCAAGCCGTGCGCCGAATCCTGCCCGACGCTGTGAAGGTCATGCCTGAGCAGTGCTCGCTCGAACTCGGGATTCACACCGTAATTGCAGCGGTAGCCTTCACGTATTTCAGACGTTTCGTACGCCTTGGCGATCAACGAACCTTCACGCAAATGAATGCTGTCGATGGCCTCCACCAGCGAGCAGGCCAGCGGCGTGAGCAAGGCCCGTGCAGCGTTGGGCGATGTCTCGCCATGTTCGGCATCCGCCCAGCCCAGCACGTTGCGCGCATATTCCAGCACGGCGTGTTGAAAGCCGCCGCAGGTGCCGAGGAAAGGTCGCCCTTGTTCGCGGGCAAAACGAATCGCCCGTAACGCGCCGTCCATATTGCGGTAGGGGCTGGCGGGCACACACCAGAAACCGTCGTAGCCATTGAGCGGGGTGTCGGCGTGGATGCTGTCAGTCGCCAGCCAATGTCCTTGCACGTTGTGGCCGCCGTGTTCGGCAGCCATGTTCAGGGCCACGGGAATCGCTTGGTGAGCGGTGACGTGCGGGTCGTAGTCGCCGATCAGGGCGATGCGGATGACGCGGTTTTCCATGAGCAACCTCGGCGCTTGTTGATTCCTGGCGCTCACTATAGATTGGCGTTCACGCACTCAATATGGGCGTTTTCCCAAGTGATCAATGCAGCGACGCACTATCAACTGAACTACCCGGACCTGGCGCTGATTCTTGCGCTGGTGCGTGGCGGCTCTCTGGCTCGGGCCTCGCAGCTGTTGCGGGTGGATGTCTCGACGGTGTTTCGGGCGGTGCGTCGACTGGAAGCCGCGTTGGGTCAGCAATTGTTCGAAAAAAGTCGTGCCGGCTACTTGCCGACCAGCCTGGCGCAGGCCCTGGCCGAACAGGCCGAGCGCGCCGAACAAGCACTGGAAGCCGCGCGCATTGGCGTGGAGCAGGGTGGTGAAGTCATCAGCGGCACCGTGCGCCTGACCTGCACCGACTCTGTCCTGCAAGGTTTGTTGCTGCCGGCGCTGGCACCGTTCATGCCCAACTATCCGGCGTTGACTATCGAACTCAGTACCTCCAACGACTTCGCCAATCTCAGCCGCCGCGACGCCGACATCGCCCTGCGCCTGACCCGCACACCGCCCGAGCATTTGGTCGGGCGGCGATTGGCGGCCATCTCCTACCGGGTGTGCGCCAGCGCGAGCTATCTGCAATCGGTCGATACCCGTGACCTCGCCGCACTGACCTGGATTGCCCCGGACGAATTCCTGCCCGATCACCCGACCATTGCCTGGCGTCGTCAGGCATTGCCCGGCGTGACGCCCGCTTATCGCTGCAACAGCATGCTGTCGGTAACCGAGCTGGTGCGGGCAGGGTTGGGGGTGGCGGCGCTACCGGATTTCCTGATCGGCGACGGATTGCAGGCGTTGGGTGAGCCACTGCAGGGTTGTGACACCGCGTTGTGGTTGCTGACCCGCCCGGATTGCCGCGCCTTGCGCTCGGTGGTCACCTTGTTTGATGAGCTGGGGCGGGCATTGAAGCTTGCCTTGGAAAGGTCAGCTTTTTGAGGGTGCCGAATTCAACACGTGTTGATGCATTTCCGAGGTCAGGTTTTCGATGCGTTCGCTGAGTTCCTTGGTCATTTCAGTCAGACGAGTGTTTTGTTCGAGTAATTGCAGCAGTTGCGCATTGTTCTTCGCCGCCTCTGCCTGTCGCTCACTGTTGGCGGTCGCCAGCGCTTCACGATGCTGGGCATCGGCATCGGACTGCGCTTTATCCCGTGCCGCCTGACGGGTCTGGGCCAACAGAATCAGCGGTGCGGCATAGGCTGCCTGCAGGCTGAACGCCAGGTTGAGCAGGATGAAGGGATACGCGTCGAAGTGGGTTACACCGGAGATGTTGAGGACGATCCACACCGCGACGATCAGGGTTTGGGCACCGAGAAAAGTGGGCGTGCCAAAGAACCGCGCAAAGGCCTCGGCGCGCAGGGCGAACTTGTCATCGCCAAAGGTCGGCGCCAGGTGGGCGTGAGGACGATGAAAGCGCAGGTGATCGACGGGGGAGTCGGGTTTGTCTTTGGGGGTCGTGCTCATGGTGATCTCTACTGGAGGCTGGACTTGGGCTCACTATAACCCCGACGTTAGTTTCATTCTGAAACACATTGCGCCGATTTATCTGCAGCCGCCCAACGAGAGACAACGCCAGCACATTGTCATTTATTGCAACTGGTAGCAGGCCAGGAACATGTCCAGTGCCGACTCCACGACGGTGCCCTGCATCTCTGCCGACAAGCCCGGCAACCCCATGGAAACCTGCGGCCAGAACGCGAAGGATTTGAGCAGGCCCTGGACCTGTTGCGCAGCAAACCCGGGATCGACAGCTTTCAACCGACCATCGGCCTGGGCGGCACGAATCCACACCGTCAGGTTTTCTTCGCGCTCACCCATGCGAGCCACCATATTTTGTGCGCGCTCGGGGGAATGGATGGTGGCCGCGATTGCCACTCGTGCCAGGTTGAGAAAGTTGTCATCGCCCAGCATCTGCATTTTTGCCATCAGGTGCAGGCGCAGTTGTTCCCGCAGCGGTTGGTCAGAGCGATAGGGCGTTTCCGGCTCCGACGTTACGCGGGCCCACAATTGATTGAGGATTTCGGCAAACAACTCTTCCTTGCTGGGGAAGTGGTTGTACACCGTGCGCTTCGACACACCAGCAGTGGCGGCGATCTTGTCCATGCTGGTGATGTCGAAACCGTTGGCACGGAATTCGGCAATGGCCGCCTGGATGATGGCGTCGCGTTTTCGGTCGGTGAGGCGCTGTGGAGCTGTCATAAGTACGCTTCGGCAGAGGTAAGTGGAAAATTACACTGGGCAGTTTACTTGTCATCCGCTTTGATGCAACCTAGAAACTACACGGTGCAGTGTAATGTTTTGTTAATCCTGCCCAGTGATAAATAGAACCATCCGGCTGATGCGTGCATGCCTTGGCCATTCATCGTCCAACCTTGAGAAATCGGTTTCTTGCGGTTTCTCCGGAGTCATTCAGTCATGGCCAATACCACTTCCCCCGCGGACATCGTTGCCGCCTCTGAAGCGTCCCGTCAGACAGAAGGGCAATACCTCAACCATGCGCCGTACAAGCGCGAAGGCTTTCGCAAGACCCTGCGCATCCTGTGGAACGTGATCTTTTACAAGCCGCGCGACACCCGGCCGAGCGCCCCCGTGCCGGTGCAAACCCTGACCCAGGCGGCACTGATTGCCGCGCCGAACCACAGCGTCTATCGCCTTGGCCATTCCACGGTGCTGCTCAAATTGCGGGACAAGTTCTGGATCACTGACCCGGTCTTCGCCGAACGTGCGTCGCCTGTGCAGTGGGCCGGCCCCAGGCGCTTTCACCAGCCGCCGATCAGCCTCGAGCAATTGCCACCGATTGAAGCGGTGATCCTGTCCCACGACCACTACGATCACCTGGACTATCAGGCCGTTCTGCAACTCGCCGACAAGGCCAAGTACTTCCTCACGCCGCTGGGCGTGGGCGACACCCTGATTAAATGGGGCATCGACGCCAGCAAGATCCGGCAACTGGACTGGTGGCAGGACACTGAAGTCGATGGCATTCGTTTCGTCGCCACCCCCTCACAACACTTCTCCGGTCGCGGCCTGTTCGACGGCAACAGCACCCTCTGGGCTTCGTGGGTGATGATCGACGGCCACACGCGCATCTTCTTCAGCGGCGACAGCGGCTACTTCGAAGGCTTCAAACACATCGGCGAACAATATGGCCCGTTCGACCTGACCCTCATGGAAACCGGCGCCTACAACGTCGAGTGGCCCCACGTGCACATGCAACCGGAACAAACCCTGCAAGCCCACATCGACCTCAAGGGCCGCTGGCTGCTGCCGATTCACAACGGCACCTTCGACTTGTCGATGCACGCCTGGTACGAACCCTTCGACCGCATCCTGGCCCTGGCCTGGGATCGCAGCGTTTCGATTACCACGCCGCAGATGGGCGAGGCGTTCAACCTCATGTACCCGCAGCGCGGTGGTGCGTGGTGGTTGGAGGTGGAGGGGGAGAGTGATCGGGTGACTGTGCGGAATGCATAAGTTGCGTTGGATAGTTGGCGTTTCAGGTAAAAACGACGTCAAGCCGGCCCTCTTTTCGTGATCGGGGGGCCGACTTGACGACGATTTGCACATCGCGCCCCAGCAGCAGCAGACACTCCATCATCTTGGCTTCACTGATGCCTCGGAACTTGCCGCGCAGCATCTCGGAAAGTTTGGGCTGCGACAGCCCTAAAATTTCCGACGCCTGGACCTGGGTTAAATGGCGTGCCTTGATGATTTCACCAATTTTTGCGGCCAGCTGGGATTTGACCCGCATTTCGTTGGAATCGGGAGTCCCCAGGTCTGCGTAGACGTTCCCGCTGCTTTCTTCGATTTCAATCATTTCCTGATCCTTTCGCATGATCCTGCGCGGCTTGAAGCCTCATCCTGATCAGATCGATGTCGCACTGCGCGGTTCTGATGCCACTAGTCGACTTTTTCTGAAAGCAGTGCAGAACATAAATGGCACTACCGAAACGAACGGTATAAGCGGCGCGGTAGGTATTCGTGTTGAAGTCCTCAATCAACTCTAGGATCCCGGCACCTCCAAAGCCCTTGAGAGGCTTGGTGTCAGGATGTTTCTTACCGCTTTGCGCCAGATCGAGAGCGTGCCCAAAAACATCCTGTACATCTGCGGGAAATTGCTTGAGATCTTTCTTGCTGCTACCGACCCACAGGAGTGGCTTCCTTGTACTTCTGCGAAAATATACCTATATGGGAATAATCGTCAATCGATGCCTTCGATTACTCAACCATCGCAAAATCCGCCCGCTCCATTGGATTGGGGGTACAACCTCTCAGGTTCATCCCGCGCCCCGGTGCAAACCCCGGGAAGAACACCAGCCCTTCGGCTTCAAACCGATACGCCAGTGTCAGCCGGGTGACGTCCCGCACATCCTGCTCCGCTTCGAAACGCTGAATGGCCTCCACCGAAACCCCGGATTCGCGAGACAGTTCCTCCACGCTCCAGCCCAGCATCGCTCGGGCCTGGGCGCAGTGGGCCGGGGTGAATTGGAAAAGGGCAATACGTTCCAGGGTGATTTTCATCGCTTGAGAGGCCATGGTGTTCTCCGGGCTCGAGAGTGTTGATCCAAAATATACTGTGTTTTTGTACAGTTGTTTTGAGCCCGGATCAATTTGATTTTTCGATTTCTGCTATTTCGCCCCTTCCAACCAGACGGATGGCGGCTGACCCAAAAGGCGTCGGAACATGGTCGAGAATGCCGCCGGGCTGTCGTAACCGAAATCCAGGGCAATGCTGGTCACCGGTTCACCCGCGGCCAGTCGCGCAAGCGCCAGCACCACACAGGCGCGTTGCCGCCATTGGCTGAAACTCAAGCCGGTCTGTTGGCGAAACAGGCGATTGAACGTACGCAAGCTGACATGCAATTGATCGGCCCATTGTTGCGGCGATTGGTGGGCGTCGGGTCGCTGCACAAAGGCCTGGCACAACGCGAGCAGGCGCGCATCGAGCGGTAGCGGGATATGCAACGGCAGGTGAGTGCTGAGCGCCAGTTCGTGCAGCAGCAAATCGACCAGGGCAGCGTCGCGACTGTTTTCGGCGTACTCCAGCGCGATCTCCACTGCTTCCATCAACAGGTGGCGCATCAACGGCGACACATTGATGACCTGACAGCGCTGGCCCAAATCGATCGCACTCGGCTCGATGTACAAGCTGCGAGTGCTCACCCCCAGCATCAAGACCTCATGCGCCACCCCCGCCGGAATCCATACCGCCCGTTGCGGCGGCACCACCCAATTGCCGTCATGCGTGCTCACTTGCATCACCCCCGTGGCGCCATACAACAACTGCGCGCGACGGTGTGTATGGCGGGGCAACCATTGGCCGTAGGCATAATCCGTACCGATGGCGACCACCGGGCGCGGCGTGGCGTCCAGCAGATCAATCGAAATATTGCGCATTGAGCCCCCCACGGTTGGCGTAAACGCAAACATTATTAGCTGACTTGCTGAAGCAGGCCAAGGCGCAGCGCTTTATCGTCGACCGCTCTCAATCAACGGACGACGCGCAATGTTCTATCTATGGCTGACACTCTTCGGCTGCATGAGCGGCGTTACCACCGTGTTGTTTGGTTTTGGCGGTGGCTTCGTCGTGGTGCCATTGCTCTACCGCATGCTCATGGCCAGGCACGGTGTCGACGACCCCATCGGCCAAGCGGCGATGCACATTGCCGTTGCCACCTCGACCTGCGTGATGATCGTCAATTCCCTGATCGCCACCGGAAAACACCACCGCGCCGGTCATCTCATTCGCCATTACCTGTGGCCGTTGGGCGGCTTCATTGGTGTGGGAGCGGCACTCGGCGCCGTGGCCGCGATGCAGGCCAGTGGCCAACTCATTCGTTTGGCCTTTATCGCCTACCTGGGGCTGACCATTCTGGATTGCCTGTTCAGAGACGGCTTTCTTACACCTACCCAGCTGCGAAATCCACGGCGATTGAGTCGGTCAGAACAGTCTGGCAGCGGTGTGGGAATCGGCCTCATTGCCACCTTTCTCGGCGTGGGCGGCAGCGTCATGACCGTGCCGTTATTGCGCCGATGCGGACTGAGCATGTCCCAGGCGACATCCATGGCCAATCCGCTGAGCTTGCCCGTGGCGCTGGCGGGGACCCTGACCTACATGGCCATGGCCGGCTTCAGCGCGTTTGATCTGGGGCCGTGGTTTGTCGGATACGTGGATCTGCTGGCGTTTGCGGTGTTGACGGTTGGATCGGTGGTGGGGATTCGCCTGGCCACGCCCTGGATCGGGCGCATACCGGATCAGATTCACGCGCGGGTATACGTCGGGTTGCTGGTGTTGGTGATGATCAGCATGGGCCTGGGCTGAGCGCGGTCATTTTCCCTCCAGCCCCGGCGCCTCCCGCACAATAAAGTGATCCAGATTCTCAATGTTGGCACTGAACACCCCGAACGTCTGCTCGGGGTTTTTCTTGCTTGGCACCTGCTTCAGCTCGGGCGTCACGCCATAAAAGAAGCAATACAACTCGCGCCCGCTCTCGATGGCGTGCTTGATCTCTTCCAGGAACGCCTTGCGCTTGCGGTAGGTGTCGATCAGCTTCTTGCTCAGGTAAACATTGACCGAGTATGGCTTCTTCTCAAACCAGACCTTCTTCTCGAAGTCGATGCGAAAACTCTGGGTGTAGTCCTTGATCTGCTTGATCTTGCCCCAGTAAATCAGCCCCTTGTTGTCCTGCAGGTACTCGATCTTCTTGAAAAACGCCGCGTACGTTGCCGTGTGTTCGCCGATCTTCAACGGCATGCGCTTGAGCAAGTCCTTGTCGTCGAAGTTCGACACGAAACACTCCACCGGGTGGGCGAAGACGCTGGTCTTGTCCGGTGTCGAATCGTGGCTCGGCGGTTCGACATGATTGGCGGCTGAAGGCGTTGCGGGCTCATGCCCTTTACTGTCGGGCGCCACCGCCGGGCTGGACGGCTGACGCACATACGCACGTCGAGTCAGTAACAATTCTGACGGGAAATGCTCCTCGCGACCGTCATCCGTTTCCGCCCCGTCCGCCTCCACACCCGATGCCGGCATCTTCAGGCTGACATAAGGACAACCCTCGACATGCCGCGTACTCGGCAAGTTCTTGAAGTGCGGCGTGCGCACGTAATTCACATTCTTGGCATTGAACGTCCCCAACTCGTTCGCCACATCGAACGCCAAACGACAGGCATCGTTGGGGCACTGGAAGTGTTCCTTGGCGGAATCGAACGCCATGGTCTCGTCGAAATTCAAATCGCGCACGTCATAGATCGACAGCTTGGCGTCGAGGCTGAGGCAGTAGGCGAGGTCGAATTTCATGGTGGGGGCTCGGGTCCGTGAGGGGGAGGGGTATTAATAGCCGGTAGTGGGTGGTTGTGCACCTGTTGATTTCAGGGTCATTGCGACCAATATCTCCAGGTATCGGACAGCTTTCCGTCATTTCATCATCAAAGAAATGCAGTTGTTTTCCGTTATCCGTGTAGGAAATTTCTGGTGATTTGGTAGGCTTTGTTCTCCGGTAGGAGGATGAATGGATGCCAGCGGTAATTGCCGAAAATGATGAGTCGAAGTGGGCTGATGAAACAGGCTTGATTTACCACTTCCCAAAGCAGTACAGGGCGATCCTATCTGAAGGAACTTCTGTGCTGTATTACAAAGGAAAAATGACCAACAAGGCATTTGGGAATGGACGCCTCAGCGCCAACCCTCATTACTTTGGCATTGCTCGGATAGGAAGCATTCATGCAGATAAGAACAGCACAAAAGGTGATCTGTTTGCTGTTATTGAGGATTTTAGATCTTTTGAATCTGCAGTTCCCAATAAAGTAGATGGGATCTACCTAGAGCCCATTCCTCCCAAGCTCAAAGATAATTATTGGCGTAATGGTGTCCGGGCAATTGATCAAACTGTATTTGACAGGATCTGTTCCTTAGCGGTGTTGAGGCCAGAGCAGATCGACGATTACAAGCTGAATGACAATGAGCAGGAATTTGAGACTACAGTCACCGGCATCGAAGGAAAACAAACCACCTATTTTGGTGTGAGGTACGAGCGTAGTCCAAAGCTTCGGCGGCAGGCGATAGCTATTCATGGGGTCGCATGCAGTGCCTGTGGTTTTGATTTTGAGACAGCTTATGGTGAGCACGCGAAAGGTTTTATCCATGTTCATCACGTGAAGCCCATCTCTGGATATGATGAAGATCAGATAGTGGATCCGGCCACCGACCTGATTACACTCTGCGCAAACTGTCACGCGGCAGTTCATAAGAGACCCGATCAGATGCTTAGCGTTGAGCAACTGAAAAACATTCTGCGTGGTCGATGGGTTTTCAACGATTAAGATCGCCGAGGGCTGAAAACCCTCGGTGATGTCGAGCGGTCATCACAGCTTTATGCGAAGAATCCTAAACAGAATTAGAGAGGGATCTTATGAGTGATCCTACGGATCCGTAAGCAAACCCATAGAACGTTTCGTCGATTGAATTGCCTGCTTGACTCTCCGCCACCATGGTTTAGCCAAAGTTGCCTGCCGCGGTGTCTTATCGTGCAACCAGCACGGCATGTCCCGAAGTCGAATCCAACCTTCATTCTGCCAATGCAGCAGACTCAACGACATTTCCGGCCAATCCAACAAGCTCAACATCGGCCGATCCGAGTTTTCAGATTGCTCCGCATCGCGCAAGGCCGGCACCACCTGATGGGTTAACCACTCACGCAGCAAGCGATTTCCCGGAACGTAGTGATACACCAACAACGCATAGACACCGGACTCGCTGACTATCAGCTGCTTTTCTGGTTGCCGAAAATATTCAATCCACACAACGCGACGCTGGTCTTTGTCTAATTTGCTGACCATACGATCACTCAGATGAACACCCATCAAGCGGCCGATGTCGCGGGCGCTGAACCATGGCTGATTTTCAAGGAGGAGGGCGTGGAGGTGGAGATTGTGGCGGGTGAAGATCGCCGGCCTATAAGAGTCGCGTATGACTGATCGGTGTGGAGTTTCTCTAGGCATATCCCTTACCTCTACGTTGAAGTTGAAGAGGGCCAGAGCCCGACGTAGAGGATCTAAGAAATCCCAACAAGCCGTTCTCCCGCACACAGAGACGCGCATAAATAGCTGATATCAGCATGCGTTCTATGAGGAGGTTGGCTTCTACGTTGGGCGTTTCTTAGGCACCTGCGACAAAGATTAGAGACGCTTTGAACAGCAATCAATTCAGAATCCGCTGGAAGTCCTGTGGGAGGTTTAGCAGCTACTAAGAGTATGAGTAGGAGTTTTCCTAATCCAAAAAAAAGCCCCGTTCTGATCGATGATCAAAACGGGGCTTTAATTTTCGATTTTCCGATTTATATCTTCAAATCACGGCAGCCTGAGGAATCAATCCCAGCTCAACGCCCCACCAGTCTGATACTCAATAACCCGCGTCTCAAAGAAGTTCTTCTCTTTCTTCAAGTCCATGATCTCGCTCATCCATGGGAATGGGTTAGTGGTGCCTGGGTACTCTTCTTTCAAACCGATTTGCGACAGGCGACGGTTGGCGATGAATTTGAGGTAGTCCTCCATCATTGCCGCGTTCATGCCCAGTACGCCGCGAGGCATGGTGTCGCGGGCGTATTCGATTTCCAGTTGAGTGCCTTGCAGGATCATCTGGGTTGCTTCTTCCTTCATTTCGGCATCCCACAGGTGTGGGTTTTCGATTTTGATCTGGTTGATCACGTCGATGCCGAAGTTCAGGTGCATGGATTCGTCGCGCAGGATGTATTGGAACTGCTCGGCGACGCCGGTCATTTTGTTGCGACGGCCCATGGACAGGATCTGGGTGAAGCCGCAGTAGAAGAAGATGCCTTCCAGAACGCAGTAGTAGGCGATCAGGTTGCGCAGCAGCTCTTTGTCGGTTTCGACGGTGCCGGTTTCGAACTTCGGATCGGAGATCGAACGGGTGTATTTCAGGCCCCAGGTGGCTTTTTTCGCGACCGATGGGATCTCGTGGTACATGTTGAAGATTTCGCCTTCATCCATGGCCAGCGATTCGATGCAGTACTGGTAGGCGTGGGTGTGGATCGCCTCTTCGAACGCCTGGCGCAGGATGTACTGGCGGCATTCCGGGTTGGTGATCAGGCGGTAAACGGCCAGGACCAGGTTGTTGGCGACCAGGGAGTCGGCGGTGGAGAAGAAGCCGAGGTTGCGCATCACGATGCGGCGCTCGTCGTCGGTCAGGCCTTCCGGGTTTTTCCAGAGGGCGATGTCGGCGGTCATGTTGACTTCTTGCGGCATCCAGTGGTTTGCGCAGCCGTCCAGGTACTTCTGCCAGGCCCAGTCGTACTTGAAGGGCACGAGTTGGTTGAGGTCGGCGCGGCAGTTGATCATGCGTTTTTCGTCAACGGCGACACGGGCGGAGGCGCCTTCGAGTTCGGCCAGACCTTCGGCGACGTCGAGTGCGTCCAGGGCAGCCTTGGCACGGGCGACGGCGGCGGAGTCAGTGGCGGTGACGGCACGGGCTTCCAGGGCGGCGGCACCGCCAGCGCTGTCGAGACGGTCCATATTGGCTTCGGTGGCGTGGCCAGCGTTGGCGCTCTTGACCGCTACTTCCGTGTCTTCTTTGTCGAATTCGTCCCAGCTCAGCATGACGTGTCGTCTCCTGCGTGAGGGCCAGATTGCCCGTGTGAAATTGATAGGTTGGTCTTTCACACGGCCGTACTGGCCGCGATGGATCTTAAGGAATCGTTTTTTGCAGCAGCTAAGGCAGGCAATAAAACAGAATTTGTACGGGGTTCCGAGAGCCACTGATGGGCGCAGAAAGCATCGAACGCTTCTGCGGGGCTTCAGACTGGCTTTTCATCCCTGTAAGGGAATATTGCAGGCCCGTTTAAGGCCGCATTATAGGGAAGTTTTCGGTGCCGTGGTGCGGCGAAATGGCTCACGGATCGGTCGACAGGGACCGTTTTTCGGTCGGAGCGAGGGTTTACAGGGCTTTGGCCGGTGCAGATTTTTTTTCGTAAATGTTTGCCCTGGTTTATTTTTGCTCAAGAAATAACCAGAAAAGGCTTTTTTCACTACATCTTGTGTTTCGAAGGGGGTTTCTCAGGCTCCAGACACAACTAAGCCCGACCGAAGTCGGGCCGGGAGCGACCTTCAGTGATCAACTGAGATTGGCCGACTCGGTGCGCGCAAAACCCTCTGCCGTGACAGTGGCCGAGCCAGTATGGTCGTAGCCGTCGGCGGCCACTGCCGAACCCGTCAGTGGGTAACCGTCAGCGACAAAGGTGGCCGAGCCGGTGTGGTCAAAGCCATCGGCGGCGAAGGTGTTGGCAGCCAGTACCGAGAGGGTCAGGGCGAGGATCAGTTTGCTTTTCATGGGAGTGACTCCAGGTTTGTTGGCGTTATGTGCCTTGGGTAGGGTTTTCATGCCATGCCTGACAAATCGATTGGAAATCGCACATAAATGCATTAAGCAATCGAATTTGTAGATGTATAAGGTTCGGCGCTTCAGCGGCCTGATACTTCGGGCGGTTGGGTCGAACCTTGGGGAAGTGAGGGGCGGGTGAATCAGCCGCTGGAGCAGCCGTTACCCATGACGCTGTAGCGCAGGATATGACGTTGGCCTTTGGAGTCGTCGTACTCCATTTTCATCGGGACAACTTCACAAACATTGGGGACTTCGCTCATGGATACAACTTTGGCGATATCCAGGTGCATTGAGTAAGTGTATTCCTCTACGGCGGGTTGCTGCTGCGCGACATCAGTCGAGACCTCATCTGCCATGGCGGTTGCGCACAGACTGCTGAGGGCCAGAACCAATAAAGCTTTCATTTAAGTTTTACCTTTCTAAGGTCGAGTGGGGTCACGCAACCTTTTTGGGGTTGCGTGTGGAGCCGAACTACTTTGATGTTGGGTTAACTGCCTTCGTGGGGGCTGTAACTTGGTTAACTCAGTTTGCCGGGTTGGCGAGGCAGATTTTAGGGGCGGGGGGCTTATTCATATAGCCATGCTTTTGATAAACACCTTTGACAGATTCCGTAACAATCCCGTGCAGGCGCGAACTTGCTCGTGATGAATCGTGGGGAGAGGCGGGGTGTCGGGTTTAGCGCGTTATCGTTCACGACCATCGCGAGCAAGCTCGCTCCTACTTCGTTTGGGGTAAGACGCGGCGGGCACTGTGTGGGAGGGTGGTGCTCTATTCAGGACATTTTGTATGGGCTTGTTACTACCATCGTCGAATGGTTCTATAGGGCCGGCCCGGGCTACAACGGGGTCATACAAAAACAACTATTCCACCGAGGTAAGAAAGATGAGTGCGGCTTCCCTGTATCCCGTTCGTCCCGAGGTTCTGGCCAACACGCTGACCGACGAGGCGACCTACAAGGCCATGTACCAGCAGTCGGTCGTCAACCCCGACGGCTTCTGGCGCGAGCAAGCCAAGCGCCTCGACTGGATCAAGCCGTTCACCACGGTGAAGCAGACCTCCTTCGACGATCACCATGTCGACATCAAGTGGTTCGCCGACGGCTCCCTGAACGTTTCCTACAACTGCCTCGACCGTCATCTGGCCGAGCACGGCGATCAAGTCGCGATCATCTGGGAAGGCGATGACCCGGCGGAGAGCCGCCACATCACCTACCGCGAACTGCACGAACAAGTGTGCAAATTCGCCAACGCCCTGCGCGGCCAGGACGTGCACCGCGGCGACGTGGTGACGATCTACATGCCGATGATCCCCGAAGCCGTGGTCGCCATGCTGGCCTGCACCCGGATCGGCGCGATTCACTCGGTGGTGTTCGGCGGTTTCTCGCCCGAAGCCCTGGCCGGGCGCATCATCGACTGCAAGTCCAAAGTGGTGATCACCGCCGACGAAGGCATTCGTGCCGGCAAGAAGATCCCGCTCAAGGCCAACGTCGACGACGCGCTGACCAACCCGGAAACCAGCAGCATCCAGAAAGTCATCGTGTGCCAGCGCACCGGCGGCAACATCAAGTGGAACCAGCACCGCGACATCTGGTACGAAGACCTGATGAAAGTGGCGGGCACCGTCTGCGCGCCGAAGGAAATGGGCGCCGAAGAAGCGCTGTTCATCCTCTACACCTCCGGCTCCACCGGCAAGCCCAAGGGCGTGCAGCACACCACCGGCGGCTACCTGTTGTACGCGGCCATGACCCACGAGCGCGTGTTCGACTACCGCCCGGGCGAGGTCTACTGGTGCACCGCCGACGTCGGCTGGGTCACGGGGCACTCCTATATCGTCTACGGCCCGCTGGCCAACGGCGCGACCACGCTGCTGTTCGAAGGCGTGCCGAACTACCCGGACATCACCCGGGTGGCGAAGATCGTCGACAAGCACAAGGTCAACATCCTCTACACCGCCCCGACCGCCATTCGCGCCATGATGGCCTCGGGCACCGCCGCCGTGGAAGGCGCCGACGGCAGCAGCCTGCGCCTGCTCGGTTCGGTCGGCGAGCCGATCAACCCGGAAGCCTGGGACTGGTACTACAAGAACGTCGGCAAGTCGCGCTGCCCGATCGTCGACACCTGGTGGCAGACCGAAACCGGCGGCAACATGATGAGCCCGCTGCCGGGCGCCCACGCCCTCAAGCCGGGTTCGGCGGCACGACCGTTCTTCGGCGTGGTGCCGGCGCTGGTGGACAACCTGGGCAACATCATCGAAGGCGAGGCCGAGGGCAACCTGGTGATCCTCGATTCGTGGCCAGGCCAGGCACGCACGCTGTACGGCGATCACGACCGCTTCGTCGACACCTACTTCAAGACCTTCCGTGGCATGTATTTCACCGGTGACGGCGCCCGTCGCGATGCCGATGGCTACTACTGGATCACCGGTCGCGTGGACGACGTGCTCAACGTCTCCGGCCACCGCATGGGCACCGCCGAGATCGAAAGCGCCATGGTCGCCCACCCGAAAGTCGCCGAGGCGGCGGTGGTTGGTGTGCCGCACGACATCAAGGGGCAGGGGATTTATGTCTACGTCACCCTGAAAAACGGCGAGGAGCCGAGTGAGCAGTTGCGTCTGGAGCTGAAGAACTGGGTGCGCAAGGAGATCGGTCCGATTGCCTCGCCGGATGTGATTCAGTGGGCGCCGGGCTTGCCGAAAACCCGTTCGGGCAAGATCATGCGCCGCATCCTGCGCAAGATTGCGACCGGCGAATATGAGGGGTTGGGTGATATCTCTACCTTGGCCGATCCGAGTGTGGTGCAGCATTTGATTGATACGCACAGGACCATGAATGTTGCGTAAGTAGCGTTCGGCGTCATCCAAAGCCCCGCCAGGTGTTGAGCCTGGTGGGGTTTTTTAATGTCTGGTGATTGTGTGGTGGCTGTGCGGGCCTCTTCGCGGGCAAGCCCGCTCCCACAGGATTTGTGGGTGTAGCCGGTATGGGTGAGCGACCGAAATCCCTGTGGGAGCGAGCTTGCTCGCGATCGCGGTGTGTCAGGCGCCAGCAATGTTGAATGTGCTGAAGCCATCGCGGGCAAGCCCGCTCCCACAGGGTTCTGTGGTGTGGCGTAAATTGCAGGTGCTCATTGCTCATTGCTCCTTGCTCGAGAAGACGGCCTGTCAGTCGCCCCTGATGCAACAGCCAATAATTATCGGTTTCCTCTGTAGGCTGTTTCCCGCTGTTACCCCTGATCCTTCAAGTTACTAAATGTGTAACCGCCTGCGCCGATACGGGGCATAGGGAAACGCCTGACCCCGTATCAGGGCGTTCAAAACGTCACTGAAAAATAAGAACCAACGCTGCGCTTGCCGGATTAGAAGGGTTTGCCAATAATAGGCCCGCAATTTGCAACGTAGATCGGTTCACTGTCTTTTGCTCTTGCATGATTTTGCAGGGCTGTCAACGTGCTCAACCGGCTTTCTCAGTGCTTCTGTAACTAGTTGTCGCATTGAAGAAATATCGGCTTCGGGCCTGTCGTTAGAATGCCGATCACTCGCTCGTCGTTGCCCGTGTTGAAATTTCGCACCTGCAATGTAGGACGCAGCAAAACTTTCCGGTTCCACTCATTCGCATATTGGGCTGTCGCTCACTCTGCCGTTTTAGCCCTTTACCGATGGAGTCCCAAGATGAAGAAACTCGTGCTGCTTGGCGCCCTGGCACTGTCCGTGCTGTCCCTGCCAACCTTCGCCGATGAAAAGCCTCTGAAAATTGGTATCGAAGCGGCTTACCCTCCGTTCGCTTCCAAGGCTCCGGACGGCAGCATCGTTGGTTTCGACTACGACATCGGCAACGCTTTGTGCGAAGAGATGAAGGTCAAGTGCGTATGGGTCGAGCAAGAGTTCGACGGTCTGATCCCGGCGCTCAAAGTGCGCAAGATCGACGCGATCCTGTCGTCCATGTCGATCACTGAAGATCGCAAGAAGTCCGTGGACTTCACCAACAAGTACTACAACACCCCGGCCCGCCTGGTCATGAAGGAAGGCACTCAGGTCAGCGAAGGCCTGACCGAGCTCAAGGGCAAGAACATCGGCGTGCAACGTGGTTCGATCCACGAGCGTTTCGCCCGCGAAGTCCTGGCCCCGCTGGGAGCCGAGATCAAGCCTTACGGTTCGCAGAACGAAATTTACCTCGACGTGGCCGCCGGCCGCCTCGACGGCACTGTCGCAGACGCTACCCTGTTGAATGACGGTTTCCTGAAGACCGACGCCGGTAAAGGCTTCGCGTTCGTGGGCCCGGCTTTCACCGACGTCAAATACTTCGGCGACGGCGTAGGTATCGCGGTTCGCAAGGGTGACAAGGCTGAGCTGGACAAGCTCAACGCCGCCATCGCCGCCATTCGTGAGAACGGCAAGTACAAGCAAATCCAGGACAAGTACTTCGATTTCGACATTTACGGCAAGTAAGTACGTCGCAACGAAAAGTCCGAAATGGCGCAAGCAACAGGATCTCTGAGGTTTGCGCCATTTTTTCATCCCAACTTTCGAGGACCTGAATCATGTTGAAAGGCTACGGGGCTGTCATCCTCGATGGCGCTTGGCTGACGCTTCAGCTCGCCTTGTCGTCCATGGCCCTGGCCATTGTCCTTGGCCTGATCGGTGTGGCACTGCGCCTTTCGCCGGTACGCTGGCTGGCCTGGCTGGGCGATCTGTATTCCACCGTGATCCGCGGTATTCCCGATCTGGTGCTGATCCTGCTGATTTTCTACGGTGGTCAGGACCTGCTGAACCGCGTCGCACCGCTGCTCGGCTTTGACGAATACATCGACCTGAACCCGCTGGCCGCCGGTATCGGCACCCTGGGCTTCATCTTCGGTGCGTACTTGTCGGAGACCTTCCGTGGCGCGTTCATGGCGATTCCCAAAGGTCAGGCCGAAGCCGGCATGGCGTATGGCATGAGCAGTTTCCAGGTGTTCTTCCGCGTGCTGGTGCCGCAGATGATTCGTCTGGCGATTCCGGGCTTCACCAACAACTGGCTGGTACTGACCAAGGCAACCGCGCTGATTTCGGTGGTGGGCCTGCAAGACATGATGTTCAAGGCCAAGCAGGCGGCAGACGCCACCCGTGAGCCTTTCACCTTCTTCCTCGCAGTGGCGGCGATGTATCTGGTGATTACCAGTGTCTCGTTGCTGGCATTGCGTCACCTTGAGAAGCGCTACTCGGTAGGCGTAAGGGCGGCTGATCTATGATCTTCGACTACAACGTCATTTGGGAGGCCTTGCCGCTGTACTTCGGCGGCCTGGTGACCACCCTCAAACTGCTCGCACTGTCACTGTTCTTCGGCTTGCTGTGTGCATTGCCGCTGGGCCTGATGCGCGTTTCGAAAAATGCTGCCGTCAATATGACGGCCTGGCTCTACACCTACGTGATCCGCGGCACGCCGATGCTGGTGCAGCTGTTCCTGATCTACTACGGTCTGGCGCAGTTTGAAGTCGTACGGGAAAGCTTCCTCTGGCCGTGGCTGTCGAGCGCGACGTTCTGTGCGTGTCTGGCGTTCGCCATCAACACCAGTGCGTACACCGCCGAAATCATTGCTGGCAGCCTGCGCGCCACGCCGAACGGTGAGATCGAAGCCGCCAAGGCCATGGGCATGTCGCGCTTCAAGATGTACAAGCGCATCCTGCTGCCATCGGCCTTGCGCCGGGCGCTGCCGCAGTACAGCAACGAAGTGATCATGATGCTGCAGACCACCAGTCTGGCGTCCATCGTGACCCTGATTGACATCACCGGTGCCGCGCGCACGGTCAACGCCCAGTTCTACTTGCCGTTCGAGGCGTACATCACCGCTGGTGTGTTCTACCTGTGCCTGACCTTCATCCTGGTGAAGGTGTTCAAACTGGCCGAGCGCCGCTGGCTGGGCTACCTGGCCCCGCGGAAGCACTGATATGGAACGCATTGATCATTCATTGCCGTGGAGCCACCTGGGCAGCGAACGCCAGATTTCGGTGTTCCGCTTCGGCACCGGTGAGCGCAAGGCCTACATCCAGGCCAGCCTGCACGCCGATGAACTGCCGGGTATGCGCACGGCCTGGGCACTGAAAAAGCGCCTGGCCGAACTGGAAGCCCAAGGCTTGTTGAACGGTGTGATCGAACTGGTGCCGGTGGCCAATCCACTGGGCCTCGGTCAACTGCTGCAAGGCAATCACCAAGGGCGTTTCGAGGCGGGCAGCGGCAAGAACTTCAACCGCGATTTCGTCGAGCTCAGTGCGCCAGTGGCTGCCGAAGTCGCCGGGCATCTGGGCGATGACCCGCACGCCAACATCCGTTTGATTCGCCAGGCCATGAGCGATGCGCTCGCCGCATTGCCACCGGCCAGCAGCCAGTTGCAGGGCATGCAGCGCATTTTGCTCAGCCATGCCTGCACCGCCGATGTGGTGCTGGACCTGCATTGCGACGCCGAAGCCGCGCTGCATATGTATGCCTTGCCGCAGCATTGGCCGCATTGGCGTTCGTTGGCCGCGCACCTGAATGTGCGAGTCGGCCTGCTGGCGGAGGATTCCGGCGGCAGCTCCTTCGACGAAGCCTGTTCGCTGCCGTGGTTGCGTTTGTCGCGCCTGTTCCCGGATGCGCAGATTCCGCTGGCGTGCCTGGCGACCACTCTGGAGCTGGGTGGTCAGGCCGACACCGGTCGTGCCGAGTCCGAGGCTCACGCCGAAGGCATTCTGGCATTCCTCGCCGAGCAGGGATTGATCAGCGGTGAATGGCCTGCACCTGCGCAGGACGCATGCGAAGGCATGCCCTTCGAAGGCACTGAATTGTTGTTTGCGCCGCACCCTGGCGTGGTGAGTTTCCTGCGCAAGCCCGGTGAATGGGTGGAAGCCGGAGACGAGATTTTTGAAGTGATCGATCCGCTGGCGGATCGGGTCAGCACGGTGTGTGCTGGTACGTCCGGGGTGCTGTTTGCCATTGAACGGCTGCGTTACGCCCAACCCGGTTTCTGGCTGGCCAAGGTGGCGGGGCGCGAAGCGCTGCGTCACGGGCGCTTGCTCAACGACTGACTGACTGCTTTTGTGAGAACCGACCGCATGTACAAACTTGAAGTCCAAGACCTGCATAAACGCTATGGCAGTCACGAAGTGCTCAAGGGCGTGTCCCTGAAAGCGGCAGCGGGTGATGTGATCAGCATCATCGGCTCCAGTGGCTCCGGCAAAAGTACCTTCCTGCGTTGCATCAACCTGCTGGAGCAGCCGCACGCGGGCAAGATCTTGCTCAACAACGAAGAACTGAAATTGGTGGCGAACAAGGACGGCGCACTCAAGGCTGCCGATCCAAAACAGCTGCAACGCATGCGTTCGCGCCTGTCGATGGTGTTCCAGCATTTCAACCTGTGGTCGCACATGACCGCGCTGGAAAACATCATGGAAGCGCCGGTGCATGTGCTGGGCGTGTCCAAGGCCGAAGCGCGTGAAAAGGCCGAGCACTACCTGAACAAGGTGGGTGTGGGTCACCGTAAGGATGCTTACCCGGGTCATATGTCCGGCGGTGAACAGCAGCGTGTGGCGATTGCCCGTGCGTTGGCGATGGAACCGGAAGTGATGCTGTTCGACGAACCGACCTCGGCCCTCGACCCGGAGCTGGTCGGCGACGTGCTGAAAGTGATGCAGGCCCTGGCTCAGGAAGGCCGGACCATGGTGGTGGTGACCCACGAAATGGGCTTTGCCCGTGAAGTGTCGAACCAGTTGGTGTTCCTGCACAAAGGTGTCGTTGAAGAAAGCGGCAACCCGCGCGAAGTGCTGGTGAATCCGCAATCCGAACGTCTGCAGCAATTCTTGTCGGGCAGCCTGAAGTAATCAGGGCTGACGTTGTGCACAGGGATAGTGCATGCTTCGCAGCCTAGAGATCGATCCCCGGTCCCACAGGGGACGATGCTGGTTTCGAGATTTGCGTTCATTTACGGGCTAGCATTGGCCCATGCCTTCATCATTGTTTTTCGCTTCGGATTGCCCGCCATGACTGCCCATCGAATTGGTTTCCTTGTTTGGCCCAGCACTAAAGCACTGACGCTTGCGCTGGCTGAGGAGGCCTTGCGTGTTGCTCAGCGTGTGCATCCGGAGGTGGTTTACGAACTGTCGTTCCTGCAGGCCGAACCGCCTGCCGAAGGTGCCTGGCAATTGCCTGGTGAGGCGTGGACCGGCAAGCTCGAAAACTTTCAGAAACTGTTCCTGCTGGCAGATGAGCCACCGACCAGCCTTGCTCCGGCGCTCAGCAGTGCGCTGAAGCAATTGGTGCGTGCCGGCTGTGTGATCGGCGGTCTGTCGGCGGGTGTCTATCCGTTGGCGCAACTCGGTTTGCTCGATGGCTATCGCGCGGCCGTGCATTGGCGCTGGCAGGACGATTTCGCTGAACGCTTCCCGAAAGTCATCGCTACCAGCCATCTGTTCGACTGGGATCGTGATCGTTTGACCGCGTGCGGTGGCCTGTCGGTACTTGATTTGCTGCTGGCGGTGCTGGCCCGCGATCACGGCGCCGAGCTGGCCGGTGCGGTCTCCGAAGAGCTGGTGGTCGAACGTATCCGTGAGGGGGGCGAACGCCAACGCATTCCGTTGCAGAACCGTCTGGGCTCCAGTCATCCAAAGCTCACCCAGGCGGTGTTGCTGATGGAAGCCAACATCGAAGAGCCACTGACCACCGACGAAATCGCCCAGCACGTGTGCGTGTCCCGTCGGCAGTTGGAGCGGATTTTCAAGCAATACCTCAACCGTGTACCGAGCCAGTATTACCTGGAACTGCGCTTGAACAAGGCCCGGCAGATGTTGATGCAAACCAGCAAGTCGATCATCCAGATCGGCCTGTCCTGCGGCTTTTCCTCGGGGCCGCATTTCTCCAGCGCCTACCGCAACTTCTTCGGCGCCACACCGCGGGAAGATCGCAACCAGCGGCGCAGCAGCAGCCCATTCGAGTTGTCCTCGGTGCCGTCGGAGCGCGGTTGATCCGCGCCTGACAGGGTTACTCGTCCGGGTCTGATTCTCCGGAAGACGACGCCTCCAGCTCGGCCCGCTCGATCACTTCCTCGACCCCGAAGTCGACGTTGGTCAACCTGAAATATTCAATCAGGATTTTCAAGCTGGCTTCGTTGAACGGATTGTTGCGCAGGTTGATGGTTTCGGCTGCCTCCATCGGCAACTCGAGAATATCGGTGGGGATCCGGGTGATCTCGTTACCGCTCAGATTGGCGATGTCCAGACTCTTGAGTTGCAACAGGCCGGCAGGCAGTTCGGTGAGACCGCAGTTGTCCAGTTGCAGGGTGGCCAGCTCGGTCATCTGAGTGACATCCGGTGCGAGTCCCAATGGATTGTTACTCAAGTCCAGGAAATCCAGTTGAGTCATCTCGGACAGGTTCAGGACGCTCTGCGCCGTCAAGGTGATGTTGCAATCGGGAAGGTTCAGCGAGGTCAGTTCGCCCATGCGGAAAATCGCGTCCGGGATATTGCCCAGGTGAAAGTCGCGGATGCTGAGGGTCTTGAGTTTCGGGAAGCTTTCCAGGAACGGGCTGACGCCCATGGTCATGCCGCTTTCGCTATTGAGATAAACCATCGTGACATGGCTGAAGTCTGCACTCAGTGCCGGCAAATCACCGTTAATGTGGGTGTCCAGGCTTAAGTCGTAGCTGGGTTGCAGCAAGTCGCTCATGTCATCGGCCCCGATCTCCCGACGCCAGCATCGCAGCACGAGCTGTTTGAATTCATCACGGGCCCAATGCTCGTTCAGCAGTTGCTGCGCGTTGAAAGGTTGTTGGGTGACGGGGTGGAGAGCCGGAATGTCGGCGGTCCAGGCAGCCAGTTCAGTTTCCAGAGTGGCAAGTTCGGCTTCCAGGCGACTCAGTTCGGCCCGCCCCTCGTCCAGTGTTCCAGGCAGCGAATACACGAATTTGCTCGCTTCTTCCTGGTCCATCATCGGATAAAGCGCTTGCGCACGTCGCAGGTCCGCCGCCTCGGCAAAGATGCCAAAGTCCTGGCCTGTCGCCAGGTAGTGTTGCTTGAGGCGTTCGCGGGAGGCGGACGACAGTGGGTTATTGCCCAGGTCGAATCCTTCCTGACTGTCGGGTGGAAGTGAGAAAAGAGCTGTGGGCAATTCTTCGATCCGGTTGTCGTTTAGCAGTGCAGTACGCAGACGCGGGCGAGTCAGCAAGTCCCTGGGCAGCTCGGGGAGGCCGGTGTGTGAGAGGTCTATGTAGTTCAGGTTGGGCATGCTGCCGACGTCCGGCACCAGGCCCAGCGGATTGTTATACATATCCAGTGTGGTCATTTGATTCTGTGCGGCGAGCGTGGCGTGGGCCTCGGGGCTGAGGCTGATCGCGCAATCGCTGAGAATCAGTTCTTCCAGTTGTAGCTGCGCGAGCACATCGGGAAGTCGACCCAGGTTGAAATAACGCAATCTCAGGGCGCGCAACCCGCTAAAACTGCGCAGAAACGCCTGCGTACCCCGCGTGGCGCCACAGCCATCCATGGTCAGCGTCTGAACACGACTGAAGTCGGCGGTCAGCGCTGGCAGCTCGCCAATGATCGGTTGATAGAAATTGAAGTCGGTCGTTGCGAATCCGTTCTGCGTGGGTGTCCATTGACGTCGCCAGCACTCCATCAGGTCGATCATGAAATGCCTTCGAGCTTGCATCTGGGTGGTGAGCTGTTCAGGCGTAAGCCTGGTTTGGGTTTCAGGCAGGAACGGCGGAACATCGTTGCACCAGGGAGACAGGGTGTCGTAGAGCCGCGAATATTCAACCATGAGTCGATTCAGTTCTGCCCGTGGCCCTGTCGGGTGTTGTTGCAGGCGCTCGACAAAGGCATCGAGTTCCTCGGCCGACAATTGCGGAAACAGGGACTGGACGCGGGCCTGCAGGGTGGGGGTATGGGTGGGAAGGTGCCGATAACCATCGCCGCCGCCCAACAGCCGCATGACCTTCGGATCATAGGCAGGTTTGAAATTGGACTGTTGAGCCAGTCGTGTGCGCAGCGCCTCGCGGCTCAGGGTGTGTTGGCGAATCAACTGTTTGAGCCGTGCCTCGTCGCCAATCTGGACGTTCAGCGCCATGCGCTCGCTGTCGGGCAACGCCTGTAGCAGGCTGTTGAAGAATGTGGTCGAACCGCTGAGTTCTTCTCCGTCCTGATCGAATGGCTGATAGGCGCCGTCTTCGCCGAGCACCAGTATTTTGCGCACGCTGGCGTCGGCGCTGCCAAGGCTGTCAATCAGGCGCCCGTCAGGGCTGTAGTGGCGAATTTCCAGACGCAAATGGCCGGTCCAGCCTGGCAGGTTTTCCAGAGAGTGCAGGGCCAGGCAATCGGTGTCGATGTTGTCCTCGGTCGACGGCAACTCAAGCCCTTCGTAGGCGCGTGTCACGCGCACTTGCAACCTGGCCTCCTGGCTCAGCTCCGCCAGTCTGGGGGAAACCTTTCCGCCCTTGAGTTGTTGCAGCTCCAGGTCGTTGGCCGTTGCGGCAATGGCTTCTGCGATGGTGGTCGGTAATCCGGGTTCGGCATCAATGAGCATTTGTGCCATGGAGTGAGCGCCACGCTCGAGTGTGCGGTAGCGCTGTTCGAACAGGCTCTGTCGCTTGCGTTGGGCGAGTTGGGCCAGTTTCTGGCGCAGGCTGTGCGTACGACTTTCGAGGCGGGGGGAGGGCAGGCCGAATTCTTCGCCCATCAAGGTTCTTGCTTCTTCGTCCGACAGGGCAAGCAGGAAGGTTTTTAGCAGATCGCCGTCCTTGAGGTTCGCGATATCGATTGGCACCCGCGGCACATTCGGTGCTGGACTTTGCCAAAGTATGTGCGCCTCGCCATCCGTCAGTTGCAGCCCTTTGGTTTTCGGCCAGTAGCCGTTGGCGTTGAGTAATTCGAGCTGGGTGACGGGGTCGGCCTTCAGATACACCTCAGGCCGGTCACTGCCGATTTGCTCGATAAAGGTTTGAATATCCCGGTCGATCTTGAAGCGTTTGAGGGTGTCGGCCAGGAGTGGCGGTACCTGTGCGGCATTCATGTGCATCTGGCGCAGGACATTTTCGTGAGTGCCGCTGATGGAAAGCATGCCTTCGCATTCGCGCTCGGAAAAGCGTTGCATGTCCGGCCCGATACGGCGAAGCAAGGTGGCCTTGTCCCAGCTCAGGGGCTGGTCGACCTCGGTTTGCCAGGCGCCGGCCCTGTTGTGTTTGAGCGCGGGTTTGTAGGCTTCGGGGCGGGTCGGATGGTCGATACGATGCTCGCCCGTCAGTGGATTCTCGCTGACGGCGTAGCGTTTGTTCTCCAGGGATAGCAGGGTTTTGTCCTGATGACGGTGCAGCCCGAGCGCGTCCGGTTTTGATTCGTCGGGCAGCACGACGGGATGCTCGTAGGCGGTGAGGTCGGGTTGCCAGTAGCGGGGTTCGCCGTTCGGTCGTTTCACCGAGTTGAAGCGGTCGAAGAACTGCACGGTTTTCCCGGGCAGCGCCGCGCGCAGTTCTCCTGCGGCAATCATCCCGCCCACCGCAAACGTGCCCATCTGTACGGCGGATTCAACGACGCCCATCAAATGCCCGAATGCTTCGCGACCCTGACCCTCGGCCCAGTCGACGACGCATTCGAAGGTTTCGTCGAGCAACTGGTACGCCATGTAACCGAGCATCAACTCGCCAAGCAAAGGCACAAACGGCAGAGCAATGAAGGCAGCGATGTTCAACAGTGTTGAAGCGATTTCGGTGAAGGAATCCCAAAGTGCCCAACGGGCTCTCTGGTCGACCGTTGCCGTGGAGACCGCGATGACCCGCGCGTCGTTGAGAATCTTGTTGAGCTTCGACTGATACTGGTGAGTCCACAGGTCGCCCTTGATCGGCATTGAGGCGATACGCAGGTTGGCTCGTTGGTCGGGTTGCTCGCGCCAGGTCGGGCGCGGATCACCCGGCTCAACGGGTTGCCAGGTGATGGGCGCCAGTTGACTGTTCAATTGGGCGAAGAAGTGGCCGCGATCCTCATGGTCGATGAAGCGACTGAAGAACTGTTGATAGGTGGGCGCGCGCAGGCGCGTGCTCAGTTCCTCGGCAAAAGCGGCGGATGAGGGGTATTCCTTGACGGGATGTTCGGGGTCATCAGGGATGTAGGCCACGACCCTGGCCACTTCGCGTGCGCTCTCAAGGTCCGGGGCAAATAACAGAACGCCGGTCAGACGCGCGTTCATGATGGTCAGCTCGTGGCAGCCCCATGGCTGGCCGCGCAAGCGCAAATAAGGCAGATCGTCCAGCAGGCCAAGAATCAGCCGATGGGCATCACTGCCCAGCAGTTTTTGCATCTGCGCCATATGCAGGGCGGCGATCAGAGCGGTTTTCTGGCTGTCCTGGATTTTCGGTTGCAGCAGTGCCGCCGCCACTGGGTTGCTGATGCCCAGGTTGTCCTCCAGATACTCTTTATAACGCTGGCCAATATCCAGCTCCCGGCACAGGCGGGTGAAAGCCGTGATGGGCATTTTTTCCGTCATCTGCGGCAAGGTATCGAATCGCCCGTCGGCGGAGGGGGGCGTGATGTAAGTCGAGGCGGGCTCGAAGGCGTCCGTTTCGGTTTCGGCGCTTTCGAAGTTGTGCAGCGCAGCATCGAGCAGCGATACCGTCCAGACGCGCGCGGCCCCTGACTTCAATCGCAGCCAGGGAAGGTGGGTGGGGATATAAAGACGCAGGCAGGTATGGCGAACGTCCAGCTCCAGACCGAAATCGCGCTTGAGCGCGGCTTGCAGCAGCGGCTCGGCGAAGTCGGCGGGGCTTTGCAGATTCGCCATCATCCGATCGACCCGATTCTGGCTGGTCGCATGCAGGGCGATGAGTTTGCGCAGTTCCGCCTGCTGATGGGGTGGGGCGTCCTTGAGGTTGGCCGGCAAGCCCGGGCTTATATGACTCAGTGCCTCACGCCGCTGGGGCGTTGCCTGGCGCAGCCAGGACGGGATGACGTTGATCAGGTGCTGATAGTGGGCGTCCGGCCGGAGAGCATCGGTCGCCAGGGAGGTAGGTTGGGTCGTCATGGGGGGCGGTGGGCCGTCGAAGTTTGATAAGGCCCTTAGGAAACCGCGCGAGGGCGGATGACGTGCGGTACATATTTACCTCACTCGACCAATCGGCATCGGTTACAGCGGAGCAAGCCTGCCGCAAACGCTCGCAGCCAGTTAAACTGCGCCTTTGCGACCCTATATGTCGCATTGCCGTAAACCCGGGAAAATCCGGGGTTTGCGCTATAAGAAGTTGTCGCTTGGCGGCAAGGCCGGGCTGAAAACTGTCCTTACAATCCCCCCATCGCTCGCCAGTTTCAGGCGAGTGTTCGTCTTCAGGAGACTCCGATGTCCGTTGAGCACGCTGCGGTACAACGCGCCGATTTCGACCAGGTAATGGTTCCCAACTACGCGCCTGCCGCTTTCATTCCAGTGCGTGGCGCCGGTTCCCGCGTATGGGACCAGTCCGGCCGCGAGTTGATCGACTTTGCCGGCGGGATTGCGGTAAACGTATTGGGCCATGCGCATCCGGCGCTGGTCGGTGCGTTGACCGAGCAAGCCAACAAGCTGTGGCATGTGTCCAACGTGTTCACCAATGAGCCGGCCTTGCGCCTGGCCCATAAGCTGATCGATGCCACCTTTGCCGAACGTGTGTTCTTCTGCAACTCCGGTGCTGAAGCCAACGAGGCCGCTTTCAAGCTGGCCCGTCGCGTTGCGTTCGATCGCTTTGGCAGCGAAAAATACGAAATCATTGCCGCGCTGAACAGCTTCCACGGTCGGACCCTGTTCACCGTGAACGTGGGTGGCCAGTCGAAGTACTCCGACGGCTTCGGTCCTAAAATCACCGGTATTACTCACGTCCCTTACAACGATCTGGCTGCTTTGAAAGCCGCCGTTTCCGACAAAACCTGTGCCGTGGTGCTGGAGCCGATCCAGGGTGAGGGCGGCGTACTGCCGGCCGAACTGGCCTACCTGCAAGGCGCCCGCGAGCTGTGCACCGAGCACAATGCGCTGCTGGTGTTCGACGAAGTGCAAACCGGCATGGGCCGCAGCGGCAAGCTGTTCGCCTATCAACACTACGGCGTGACGCCGGACATCCTGACCAGCGCCAAGAGCCTGGGCGGCGGTTTCCCGATCGCGGCGATGTTGACCACCGAAGACCTGGCCAAACACCTGGTCGTCGGCACCCACGGCACCACTTACGGCGGCAACCCGCTGGCGTGCGCAGTCGCGGAAGCCGTGATCGACGTGATCAACACCCCTGAAGTGCTGAATGGCGTCAAGGCCAAGCACGACAAGTTCAAGGCCCGCCTGGAACAAATCGGCGAGAAGTACGGCCTGTTCACTCAGGTGCGTGGCCTGGGCCTGCTGATCGGTTGCGTCCTGAGCGATGCCTGGAAAGGCAAGGCCAAGGACATCTTCAACGCCGCTGAAAAAGAAGGCCTGATGATTCTGCAAGCCGGTCCGGACGTGATTCGTTTCGCCCCGAGCCTGGTGGTTGAAGACGCCGATATCGATGCCGGTCTGGACCGCTTCGAACGCGCCGCAGCTAAGCTGACACAAGCCTGATAGACCTTTCGACGCCTGACCATTCAGGCGTCGAACCCAATTCTGATGCCGGACCCGCTTTCCTGTCGGAGCGAGCCTGCTCACGATGGTGTGTCAGTCGACATCATTGTTGCTGATCCACCATCGTGAGCAGGCTCGCTCCTACAAGGGGCCGGCTTATTTTCCTCGAAGAGTTTTTTAAAAAAGGAGTGACACCATGCTGGTGATGCGCCCCGCGCAAATGGCTGATCTGGGCGAGGTACAGCGTCTGGCTGCGGACAGCCCGATTGGTGTCACTTCCCTGCCGGATGACGTTGAACGCTTGAGCGACAAGATCGCGGCAAGCGAAGCCTCATTCGCCGCCGAAGTCAGCTTCAACGGTGAAGAGAGCTATTTCTTCGTCCTCGAAGACACTGCGACCGGCAAACTGGTCGGTTGCTCGGCAATCGTCGCGTCGGCCGGCTATTCCGAGCCGTTCTACAGTTTCCGTAATGAAACCTTCGTGCACGCTTCCCGCGAGCTGAAGATTCATAACAAGATCCACGTGCTTTCGCAGTGCCACGACCTGACCGGCAACAGCTTGCTGACCAGTTTCTACGTACAGCGCGAGTTGGTGGGTTCGCCTTGGGCGGAACTCAACTCCCGTGGTCGCCTGTTGTTCGTGGCCAGCCATCCGGAGCGCTTTGCCGATTCCGTGGTGACCGAGATCGTCGGTTACAGCGATGAACATGGCGATTCACCGTTCTGGGACGCCATTGGTCGCAACTTCTTCGACCTCAACTACGCCGAAGCCGAGCGTTTGTGCGGTCTGAAGAGCCGGACGTTCCTCGCCGAGCTGATGCCGCATTACCCGATTTACGTGCCGTTGCTGCCGGATTCCGCCCAGGAAGCGATGGGGCAGGTGCACCCCCGGGCGCAGATCACGTTCGACATCCTCATGCGCGAAGGCTTCGAGACCGATCACTACATCGACATTTTCGACGGCGGTCCGACCTTGCACGCCCGTGTCTCGGGGATTCGTTCGATTGCCCAGAGCCGTGTGGTGCCGGTGAAAATCGGTGAGCCGGTCAAAGGCGCCGGTCGTCAATACCTGGTGGCCAACGCCCAGTTGCAGGATTACCGCGCGGTATTGCTCGAGCTTGATTACGCACCGGGCAAACCCGTCACCCTGGATCTGGAAGCTGCCGAAGCCCTGGGCGTCGGTGAAGGTGCGAGCGTGCGCCTGGTGGCGGTTTAACGCCTGCTTCAAAGAATGCTTAGAAAGCAGCGAGTTTCGCGGGTGGCGCAAGCGACCCGATTGAGGAGATAGCATGATCGTTCGTCCCGTACGCAGCAGCGATTTACCCGCTCTGATCGACCTGGCCCGCAGCACCGGCACCGGCCTGACTACCTTGCCAGCCAACGAAGAGCGCCTGGCCCATCGGGTCGGTTGGGCCGAGAAGACTTTCCGCGGCGAAGCCGGGCGGGGCGATGCGGACTACCTGTTCGTACTCGAAGACGACGACGGTCGCGTGGTGGGCATTTCCGCCATCGCCGGTGCCGTAGGCCTGCGTGAGCCTTGGTACAACTTCCGCGTGGGGCTGACGGTCAGCGCCTCGCAGGAGCTGAAAATCTATCGCGAAATCCCGACGCTGTTCCTGGCCAACGACCTGACCGGTAACTCGGAGCTGTGCTCGCTGTTCCTGCACGCCGACTACCGCAGTGGCCTCAACGGCCGCATGCTGTCCAAGGCGCGGATGTTGTTCATTGCCGAATTCCCGCACCTGTTCGGCAACAAGATCATCGCCGAGATGCGCGGCGTGTCCGATGAAGCGGGGCGTTCGCCATTCTGGGAGAGCCTGGGCCGGCACTTCTTCAAAATGGAATTCAGCCAGGCCGATTACCTGACCGGCGTTGGCAACAAGGCGTTCATCGCCGAGCTGATGCCGAAATTCCCGTTGTACACCTGCTTCCTCTCTCCAGAGGCGCGCAACGTGATCGGTCAGGTTCATCCGGACACCGAGCCGGCCCTGGCGATGCTCAAGAGCGAAGGTTTCAGCTATCAAGGCTACGTCGACATCTTCGACGCCGGCCCGGCCATCGAGTGCGAAACCGGCAAGATCCGCGCGGTGCGCGACAGCCAGGCCTTGGTGCTGGCCATCGGCACACCGGGTGATGACGCCACGCCTTTCATTATTCACAACCGCAAGCGCGAAGACTGCCGGATCACTGCCGCACCCGCACGCTTCGCCGCCGGTACGCTGGTGGTCGATCCGCTGACCGCCAAACGTCTTCAACTCAACGCCGGCGATCAAGTGCGCGCCGTTCCGTTGTCCGCTGCTCGGGAGTCGAAATAATGAAGTCGCTTTACATTGCAGGTGAATGGCTGGCCGGTCAGGGCGAAGCCTTTGAGTCGCTGAACCCGGTGACCCAGCAGGTGATCTGGTCCGGCGAAGGCGCCACCGCCGCTCAAGTTGAATCGGCCGTACAAGCGGCGCGCCAGGCGTTTCCGGGCTGGGCCCGTCGGACCCTGGAAGAACGTATTTCGGTGCTGGAGGCTTTTGCCGCGGCGTTGAAGCACAACGCTGACGAACTGGCCCGCACCATCGGTGAGGAAACCGGCAAACCCCTGTGGGAAGCGGCGACCGAAGTCACCAGCATGGTCAACAAAATTGCGATCTCGGTGCAGAGTTACCGCGAACGTACCGGCGAGAAGAGCGGCCCGCTGGGCGACGCCACCGCTGTTCTGCGTCACAAGCCACATGGCGTGGTGGCCGTGTTCGGTCCCTACAACTTCCCAGGTCACCTGCCCAACGGCCACATCGTGCCGGCGCTGCTGGCCGGTAACACGGTGCTGTTCAAGCCGAGCGAGCTGACGCCGAAAGTGGCCGAGTTGACGGTCAAGTGCTGGATTGAAGCCGGTTTGCCAGCCGGTGTGTTGAACCTGCTGCAAGGCGCTCGCGAAACCGGTATCGCCCTGGCGGCGAACCCTGGCATCGACGGTCTGTTCTTCACCGGTTCCAGCCGTACTGGCAATCATCTGCACCAGCAGTTCGCCGGTCGTCCGGACAAGATCCTCGCGCTGGAAATGGGCGGCAACAACCCGCTGGTGGTCGATCAGGTCGCCGATCTCGATGCCGCTGTGTACACCATCATCCAGTCGGCATTCATTTCTGCCGGTCAACGTTGCACCTGCGCGCGCCGTCTGCTGGTGCCGCAAGGCGCTTGGGGCGACACCCTGCTGGCGCGTCTGGTGGCGGTCAGCTCGACTCTTTCCGTCGGGGCCTTCGATCAGCAACCTGCACCGTTCATGGGCTCGGTGATTTCCCTCGGCGCTGCCAAAGCACTGATGGACGCCCAGGCGCATTTGCTGGCTAACGGCGCGGTGTCGTTGCTGGAGATGACTCAGCCTCAGGCGCAATCTGCTTTGCTGACCCCCGGCATTCTGGATGTGACCGCCGTGGCGGATCGCCCGGACGAAGAGTTGTTCGGGCCGCTGCTGCAAGTGATCCGCTACGCTGATTTTGAATCGGCGATTGTTGAGGCTAACGACACTGCCTACGGTCTGGCCGCTGGCCTGTTGTCGGATTCCGAAGCACGTTATCAGCAATTCTGGCTGGAGAGCCGGGCCGGTATCGTCAACTGGAACAAGCAGTTGACCGGTGCTGCCAGCAGCGCGCCATTCGGTGGTGTCGGCGCCTCGGGCAACCATCGGGCCAGCGCCTACTACGCTGCGGATTACTGCGCGTACCCGGTGGCCTCGCTGGAAACCCCGAGCCTGGTATTGCCTTCGGCCTTGACGCCGGGTGTCCAGCTTTAGTGCGCCAAGAGGCCCTTCGGGCCTCATCGCCGGCAAGCCGGCTCCTACAGGATGCATGTGATTTCTGTGGGAGCTGGCTTGCCAGCGATCGGTCGCGAAGCGGCCGCCAATGCTTTGTTATTGATGCCTATAAAAAACAGATTCTCGTGGAGCCTCGCTGATGAAATCCTATGAAGTCAATTTTGACGGTCTAGTGGGGCCGACCCATAACTACGGTGGCCTGTCCTACGGCAACGTGGCGTCCCAGAGCAACAGCCAGCAGTCTTCGAACCCGAAGGAAGCTGCGCTGCAAGGCCTGGCAAAAATGAAAGCGCTGATGGAAATGGGCTTTCAGCAGGGCGTGCTGGCACCCCAAGAGCGCCCGGACGTAGCGGCACTGCGTCGCCTGGGTTTCAGTGGTACCGACGCTCAAGTCATCGAGCGCGCCGCCAAAGACGCCATGCCTCTGCTGGTTGCCAGTTGCTCGGCTTCGAGCATGTGGGTGGCCAACGCCGCTACCGTCAGCCCAAGTGCGGACACTGCCGATGGCCGCGTGCACTTCACCGCCGCCAACCTGAATTGCAAATACCACCGCAGCATCGAACACCCGACTACCAGTCGCGTACTGGGTGCGATGTTCGCCGACCAGAAGCACTTCGCGCACCACGCGGCCCTGCCGGCCGTGGCGCAGTTCGGTGATGAAGGCGCAGCCAACCACACTCGTTTCTGCCGTGAGTACGGCGAAGCCGGCGTTGAATTCTTCGTCTTCGGTCGTAGCGCGTTCGACACCCGCTACCCGGCACCGCAAAAGTACCCGGCGCGCCAGACCCTCGAAGCATCGCAAGCCGTTGCCCGTTTGCACGGTTTGAGCGATGACGGCGTGGTCTACGCCCAGCAGAATCCGTCGGTGATCGACCAGGGTGTATTCCACAATGACGTGATTGCCGTAGGTAATGGCGAGGTGCTGTTCTATCACGAGGACGCGTTCCTCGAGACCGAGCAGATGCTGGCCGAATTGCAGGGCAAGCTCGCCAGGGTCGGTGGCCAATTTCAGTCGATCTGCGTGCCGCGTTCCGCTGTAACCGTAGAAGACGCCGTTCGCTCCTACCTGTTCAATAGCCAGCTGCTGTCCCGTCCGGACGGTTCCATGCTGTTGATCGTGCCGGAAGAGTGCCGTGGCAATGAGCGTGTCTGGCAATACCTGCAGGGTTTGACCAGCTCCGGCGGCCTGATCCGCGAAGTGAAAGTCTTCGATCTCAAGCAGAGCATGCAGAACGGTGGTGGCCCGGCTTGCCTGCGTTTGCGCGTCGCTCTCAACGAAACCGAACTGGCGGCGGTCAATCCAGGGGTTATCATGACGGCACCGTTGTATGGCACGCTGACCGAATGGGTCGACAAGCACTACCGCGACCGCATGACCGAAAACGATCTGGCGGACCCGCAATTGCTGCTTGAGTGCCGGACGGCACTGGATGAACTGACACAAATCCTTAAACTGGGCTCGGTTTATCCATTCCAGATCAATTGATCGACGGCGCGCTCGGGCACGACAGCGCGCCGCTTCATCTCCAATGAGAGCGTAATTACATGAGCGACAAACTGCAGCTGATCCTTGAAGACACTGATGGCACGCAACTGGAAACCTCCTGCACCCGCGTCGCGGTCATGTGGCAAGGCAAAGAGCTGTGGATCCAGCACGATGGTCGTGGTCAATTGCTGATTGGCGTGGACGTCGAAGAAGGTGACGCCGAATACGCCAACCTGCTGCTGCGCCCATTGGCGACTAATCTGGTAAGTCTGCAACTGGAAATGGAACCGGCTGAGCTCGGTGACGACGATCACGTCCATGGTCCGGATTGCAATCACGATCACTAAGGAAACCGCTCTATGCTCGCCCTCGGCAAACTGCTTGAACTGACCCTCGCCGGCCGCGAACCGGCGGAGAAGACTCAACTGACTGTCGAAGGCGTGCGCATGCGCTGGTTGAGCGAGGGCGCGCTGGAAGTCCGGCCGCCTGAAGCTCGCGACAATGGTCTGGACCTGCTGCTGTCGGCGGGTATCCACGGTAATGAAACAGCGCCGATCGAACTGCTTGATCGTCTGTTGCATGACATCGCTCGCGGTGATCTGAAACCGCGTGCTCGTATTCTGTTCCTGTTTGGCAACCCCGAAGCGATTCGCAAAGGCGAGCGATTTGTCGAGCAGGACGTCAATCGGCTGTTCAACGGCCGTCACGAACAAAGCAGCGGCTCCGAAGCGTTGCGCGCCTGTGAACTGGAGCGCCTGGCGGCGAGTTTCTTCAGCCTGCCGGACCGCGACCGCCTGCACTATGACCTGCATACCGCCATTCGCGGCTCGAAAATCGAGCAGTTCGCGCTGTATCCGTGGAAGGAAGGTCGTCAGCATTCACGCCAGGAGCTGGCCCGTCTGCGCGCTGCGGGCATGGAAGCGGTGCTGCTGCAGAACAAGCCGTCCATCGTTTTCAGTTCCTACACCTACGACAAGCTCGGTGCCGAGTCCTTCACGCTGGAGTTGGGCAAGGCGCGGCCATTCGGGCAGAACGACGGGGTGAACGTGTCCCGGCTGGAAACACGCCTCAAACAGATCATTGAAGGCTCCGAGCCGGCGCTGAATGAAGTGGCGCTGGATGGCTTGAAACTGTTTAGCGTCGCGCGGGAAATCATCAAGCACAGCGACAACTTCCGCCTGAACCTGCCAGCCGACATCGAGAATTTTTCGGAGCTGGATGTAGGTTATCTGCTGGCCGAAGACATCGCCCAGACCCGCTGGATCATCGAGGAAGAGGGCGCCCGGATCATCTTCCCGAACCCCAAGGTGAAGAATGGCCTGCGTGCCGGCATTCTGATCGTGCCGACCACGGACGAAAATCTGGCCTGACCGGATAACCCCCTGTAGGAGCGAGCTTGCTCGCGATGGACTAGAGAACGCTGCGGGGTATCAGATACGCAGCGTTATCGTTGCAGACCATCGCGAGCAGGCTCGCTCCTACAGGTTTTTGCGGTGTTTAGACTGCTACCGCACGTGGTTCAGTGCGGCGCAGGCTGCGGATCTTGAGCAGCGTATCCGCGCAAGTCTTCGCCGCTTCCTGGCCTTTATGCACGAAATGCTCGAAGAAGAACTTGTGGTGTTCTTCACCGGCATGGAAGTGGTGCGGGGTCAGGGACACCGAGAACACCGGCACTTCGGTTTCCAGCTGAACCTGCATCAGGCCGCTGACCACTGACTGGGCGACGAATTCGTGACGGTAGATACCGCCGTCCACCACGAGGGCTGCCGCTACGATGCCGGCATAACGGCCGGTCTTGGCCAGCAGCTTGGCGTGCAGGGGCATTTCAAAGGCGCCGCCGACTTCGAAGAAGTCGATGTCGGATTCCTGATAACCCTGAGCAATCATTTCGCTGACGAAGCCTTTACGGCTCTGATCAACAATATCCTTGTGCCAGCAGGCCTGGATGAACGCAACGCGTTCGCCGTGATGGTTTTTGCTTTTGCTGTCGATTGCGGTGGGTTGCATGTTCTGACTCCTGTTTGTGTGAAAAACAGGGCGTTATGAATCGAATGGGATTTAAGGGTACGCAGGCACAAGTGCCTGCGGACGGCGCTTTGGTACAGAGCCTAGGCGGCGCCAATCCCGTTCTCTCTTCATCCGGACTATGACCGTCGGCCCCGGGATCACACCGGGTCTGCTGACCTTGCCGCCAGTCACCGCCGAAGCCGTACTGTCACCAAGCGCTCGCGGGCTATGCACGTTGCGCGCAATTACCGCCGGTGGGGAGTTGCACCCCGCCCTGAGAACGTTATGCCGCCAGATTGTTTGGCGGCGCAGCGTTTTTAACACATATTTCCTACGCACGCATCGATGCTTTCTGATGAATCTCATCGAATTATTCACTGGATTAAGCCGTCTTTTCCTTCCTTGAGGGTTGATTATTCATCGGCATGACCGCAGTAATTCTTTTCTGAAAGGGAATTCCCCTGATTACCGAGGCCAGATTCATGAGTGTTATCGATCTTCGCAGCGACACGGTCACCCAACCCACCGCCGGTATGCTCGACGCGATGGCCACAGCGGCCACTGGTGATGACGTCTATGGTGAGGATCCGACGGTCAATCGGCTGGAAGCCGAATTAGCCCGGCGTCTGGGTTTTGCCGCGGCGCTGTTCGTACCGACCGGCACGATGAGTAATTTGCTGGGACTGATGGCCCACTGCGAGCGCGGTGACGAGTACATCGTCGGTCAGCAGGCACACACTTATAAATACGAGGGTGGCGGCGCGGCAGTGCTCGGTTCGATCCAGCCGCAGCCACTGGAAGTGCAGGCCGATGGTTCGCTGGACCTGGCGCAGGTCGCTGCTGCCATCAAACCGGATGATTTTCACTTTGCCCGGACCCGGCTGCTGGCGCTGGAAAACACCATGCAGGGCAAGGTCTTGCCGCTGGAATATCTGGCAAGGGCGCGCCGTTTTACCCGTGAGCACGGGCTGCAACTGCATCTGGACGGCGCGCGGTTGTACAACGCAGCGGTCAAGCTCGGGGTCGACGCCCGGGAAATCACCCAGCATTTCGACTCCGTCTCGGTATGCCTGTCCAAAGGTCTGGGCGCGCCGGTGGGTTCGGTGTTGTGCGGCTCGGTCGAGTTGATAGGCAAGGCTCGGCGCCTGCGCAAGATGGTCGGCGGCGGCATGCGGCAGGCCGGGATTCTGGCGGCGGCAGGCCTGTACGCGCTGGATAACAACGTTCAGCGGCTGGCTGATGACCACACCAATGCGCAGTTGCTGGCCGAGGGCCTGCGCGGGGCAGGTTTTGAGGTCGAGCCGGTGCAGACCAACATGGTCTACGTGCAGATGGGCGACAAGGCCGAAGCGATCAAGGCGTTCGCTGACGCGCGCGGGATCAAGTTGAGCGCGGCTGCGCGTTTGCGAATGGTCACGCTTATGGATGTCAGTGCGGCGCAAATCGAGCAGGTCGTCGCGACATTCGTCGACTTTTCGCGCAAGTGATAGCGTTAGCGCTCCAATTGACTGTTTCTATCGTATAAACACGCTGTACCCCGCGCGCAGGGCCGATATAATGCGGCCCTTTGCCGTCGCTTCGTCTGTTGACGTTTCGAACAGGCCTTTGGCCGCAGCCTCCGTGGAAGAACCTAATGAAAAGCGCAGAAATCCGTGAAGCCTTCCTTCGCTTCTTCGAAGAGCAAGGCCACACCCGTGTAGCCTCCAGCTCTTTGATTCCGGGCAACGACCCAACCCTGCTGTTCACCAACGCGGGGATGAACCAGTTCAAGGACTGTTTCCTGGGCCAGGAAAAGCGCGCGTACACCCGCGCGGTCAGCAGCCAGAAATGCGTGCGCGCCGGCGGCAAGCACAACGACCTGGAAAACGTCGGTTACACCGCCCGTCACCACACTTTCTTCGAAATGCTGGGCAACTTCAGCTTCGGTGACTACTTCAAGCGTGATGCCATCACCTACGCCTGGACCTTCCTGACTTCCGACAAGTGGCTCAACCTGCCGAAGGAAAAGCTCTGGGTCACGGTCTATGCCAGCGATGACGAGGCGTACGACATCTGGACCAAGGAAATCGGCGTTCCGGCCGAGCGCATGGTTCGTATCGGCGACAACAAAGGCGCGCCTTACGCGTCCGACAACTTCTGGACCATGGGCGATACCGGCCCGTGCGGTCCTTGCACCGAGATTTTCTACGATCACGGCGCCGATATCTGGGGTGGCCCACCGGGCTCGCCAGAAGAAGATGGCGACCGTTACATCGAAATCTGGAACAACGTGTTCATGCAGTTCAACCGTACCGCCGATGGCGTGCTGCACCCGCTGCCAGCGCCGTCGGTAGATACCGGTATGGGCCTGGAGCGGATCAGTGCGGTGCTGCAGCACGTGCACTCGAACTATGAAATCGACCTGTTCCAGAGCCTGCTGAACGCATCGGCCAAGGCCATCGGTTGCACCAACGACGCACAGGCTTCCCTGAAAGTCGTGGCTGACCATATCCGTTCTTGCGGTTTCCTGATCGCTGACGGTGTGTTGCCGTCCAACGAAGGTCGTGGCTATGTACTGCGCCGGATCATTCGTCGCGCCTGCCGTCACGGCAACAAGCTGGGCGCCAAGGGCAGCTTCTTCTACCAGATCGTCGCGGCGCTGGTTGCCGAGATGGGCGAAGCCTTCCCTGAGTTGAAATCCCAGCAGGCGCACATCGAGCGCGTTCTGAAGGCTGAAGAAGAGCAATTTGCCAAGACCCTGGAGCAGGGCCTGAAAATCCTCGAGCAGGATCTCGCCGAGCTAAAAGGCGACGTGGTACCGGGCGATGTCGTGTTCAAGCTCTACGACACCTATGGTTTCCCGATGGACCTGACCGGTGACATCGCTCGCGAACGCAACCTGACCATCGACGAAGAAGGTTTCGAGCGCGAAATGGAAGCCCAACGCGTCCGCGCTCGTTCTGCCAGCTCCTTCGGCATGGACTACAACAGTCTGGTCAAGGTGGATGTTGACACCGAGTTCACCGGATACCACGCCACCAGCGGCTCGGCGAAAGTCATTGCCCTCTATAAAGACGGGCAATCGGTCGATGTATTGAGCGAAGGCGAAGAGGGCGTGGTGGTTTTGAACCAGACCCCGTTCTACGCTGAGTCCGGCGGCCAGGTCGGCGATTGCGGTTACCTGCAAGCCGGTGCTTCCCGCTTCGACGTACGTGACACCACCAAGACCGGTGGCGCGTTCCTGCATCACGGTGTGCTGGCGTCGGGTAGCCTGTTGATCGGTGCACCGGTGGAAACCCACGTCGAGGCTGACGTGCGTCACGCCACCTCGCTGAACCACTCGGCCACCCACTTGCTGCACGCCGCGTTGCGTCAGGTGCTGGGCGATCACGTTCAGCAGAAAGGCTCGCTGGTTGATAGTCAGCGCCTGCGTTTCGACTTCAGTCACTTCGAGGCGATCAAGCCGGAACAGCTCAAGGCGCTGGAAGAGATCGTCAATGCCGAGATTCGCAAGAACTCTGCGGTTGAAACCGAAGAGACCGATATCGAAACCGCCAAGAAGAAAGGCGCCATGGCGCTGTTCGGCGAGAAGTACGGCGACAACGTTCGTGTGCTGAGCATGGGCGGTGATTTCTCCGTCGAATTGTGCGGCGGTATCCACGCTAACCGTACCGGCGACATCGGCTTGCTGAAAATCATCAGCGAAGGCGGTGTGGCGTCTGGTGTGCGTCGTATCGAGGCAGTCACCGGTGCTGCGGCACTGGCCTACTTGAACGCTGCAGAAGAGCAACTCAAGGAAGCGGCCAGCCTGGTCAAGGGCAGCCGCGATAACCTGATCGACAAGTTGTCGGCTGTGCTGGAGCGCAACCGTCTGCTGGAGAAACAACTCGAGCAATTGCAAGCCAAGGCTGCCAGCGCTGCGGGCGACGATTTGTCGGCACAGGCGCAGGACGTCAACGGCGTTAAAGTGCTGTCCGTGCGTCTGGACGGTCAGGACGGCAAGGCGCTGCTGGCGCTGGTCGATCAACTGAAAAACAAACTCGGCCGCGCAGTGATCCTGCTCGGCAGTGTCCATGAGGAAAAGGTCGTACTGGTTGCAGGCGTAACCAAAGACCTGACTGGCCAACTCAAAGCCGGTGATTTGATGAAGCAAGCCGCTGCGGCAGTGGGCGGGAAGGGCGGTGGTCGTCCAGACATGGCGCAGGGCGGCGGTACCGACGCTGGCGCACTGGATGCAGCACTGGCGCTGACCGTTCCATTTGTAGAGCAGGGTTTATAAGGCAGTGCTTTCGGCCCGCAGTCTAGTGGCGGGCCGCAACGCTGTTTGAGTGATTATTTGGGCGCCCTTCATGGGCAGAGGCGGCTTTGAAATGGCTTTGATCGTACAGAAATTTGGAGGCACCTCGGTCGGCACTGTCGAGAGAATCGAGCAGGTCGCCGACAAGGTTAAGAAATTCCGCGATGCTGGCGATGACCTGGTGGTTGTGCTGTCTGCAATGAGCGGCGAAACCAACCGTCTGATCGATCTGGCCAAGCAAATCAGTGGCGACGGACAACCGGTTCCGCGCGAACTGGACGTGATCGTTTCTACCGGTGAGCAGGTGACGATTGCCCTGTTGGCCATGGCGCTGATCAAGCGCGGTGTGCCGGCGGTGTCGTATACCGGCAATCAGGTGCGGATTCTGACGGATAGCGCTCACAATAAAGCGCGTATCTTGCAGATCGATGACCAGAAGATTCGCGGCGACCTGAAGGCTGGCCGTGTGGTTGTCGTCGCTGGTTTCCAGGGTGTCGATGAGCACGGCAACATCACGACCCTGGGTCGTGGCGGTTCAGACACCACCGGCGTAGCACTGGCGGCAGCCTTGAAGGCTGATGAGTGCCAGATCTACACCGACGTCGACGGCGTCTACACCACTGACCCGCGCGTCGTGTCCGTGGCTCAGCGCCTGGACAAGATTACCTTCGAAGAGATGCTGGAAATGGCCAGCCTCGGTTCCAAGGTTTTGCAGATCCGTGCGGTCGAGTTCGCCGGTAAGTACAACGTTCCGCTGCGCGTACTGCACAGCTTCAAGGAGGGTCCGGGCACCCTCATTACTATTGATGAAGAGGAAACCATGGAACAGCCGATCATTTCCGGCATCGCTTTCAACCGCGATGAAGCCAAGCTGACCATCCGTGGCGTGCCAGACACCCCGGGCGTTGCGTTCAAGATTCTCGGCCCGATCAGCGCCGCGAACATCGAAGTCGATATGATCGTGCAGAACGTCGCGCACGATAACACCACCGACTTCACCTTCACCGTGCACCGTAACGATTACCAGGCCGCGCAATCGGTGCTGGAAAACACCGCTCGCGAGATCGGAGCCCGTGAGGTCGTGGGTGACACCAAGATCGCCAAGGTTTCGATCGTCGGCGTAGGCATGCGCTCACACGCAGGCGTAGCTAGCCGCATGTTCGAATCCCTGGCCAAGGAAAGCATCAACATCCAGATGATCTCGACCTCGGAAATCAAAGTCTCCGTGGTGATCGAAGAGAAGTACCTGGAACTGGCTGTGCGCGCCCTGCACACGGCTTTCGAACTGGACGCACCGGCCCGCCAGGGCGAGTGATGCGTTTTGCCAAAAGGCGCGGTCTGACCGCGCTTTTTGTTTTTTGAATGGCGTGACCCTCGAGACTGTTCTTTTGCTCGCGCTAGTCAATACTCAGGCATGTAGGCCATGACCGATTTTGGTTGTAGGTCGAGTGCCTTTTTTTTGCAGACTGTTGTCCCTGAAATGTAAGGCGTGAGGAGAAAGGTATGCTGATTTTGACTCGTCGGTGCGCAGAAAGCCTGATTATTGGTGATGGCGAAATCACCGTGACCGTGCTCGGCGTCAAAGGAAATCAAGTGCGTATTGGTGTGAACGCCCCCAAAGAGGTGGCTGTGCACCGTGAGGAAATCTACCTGCGTATCAAGAAAGAGAAGGACGAAGAACCAAGCCATTAATTTTTATCGTTTTTTATGTTTGCAAACGGGGAAGAAGCTGGTTAATATACGCCCCGTGTTGCGGAGAGCTGGCCGAGTGGCCGAAGGCGCTCCCCTGCTAAGGGAGTACACCTCAAAAGGGTGTCGGGGGTTCGAATCCCCCGTTCTCCGCCATTATTTTCGTAGTACGTTGTAATCTGGCTTCTTCGGTAAGTTGTTGAAATTACTAGAAAAAAGCGCTTTACAAACAGATTGAACGGCCTATAATGCGCGGCAACAAATGCACTCGTAGCTCAGCTGGATAGAGTACTCGGCTACGAACCGAGCGGTCACAGGTTCGAATCCTGTCGAGTGCACCATTTAAGAGTTGTTTGCAGTAATGTGAATGACTTGGCTTCAACCAGTTGTGATCTGGTATAAAAACACAAAATGCACTCGTAGCTCAGCTGGATAGAGTACTCGGCTACGAACCGAGCGGTCACAGGTTCGAATCCTGTCGAGTGCACCATACAACAGAAAGCCCGCATTTAATGCGGGCTTTTTGCCGTCTGGGATTTGGCTTTTCCTTTCGTGCACCCTCTTGCATCAAACTCTACGTTTGCACTTCGACCTCGCTTGGTGTCATAGCGATAGCTCGTGGCCGAATTCCGGATGCTGATCTTGTCTGGTTTGCCCAAGGCGCTTTCGACGTCTTGTTGGCTCATGCCGGCAACGATGCGCTGATTGATGATTGCTTCTCGGCGTTCCCTGGCGCTGATCAGGTTTCCACATTTGTCTTCTGGCTGACCGATGACAGCCGGTTCGCGGTTTGTGAGTTTTCTTCCTGCTATTTCTCGATGGCTGGCTTCCGGTATGAGTGCGAGTGCCGTGCCGGGTGAGTAGGTTTGTACTTCCTGGGGTGAAAGCTGCTCACCGGCTTTGCAGCTCATTGTGGTGAAGGTTATGCGTCCGCCTGGTGCCTCACAGCGATGGATATTGGTAGCGCGCGCTGCAAGTGGCAGGCAGAGAAGGGGGATCAGTAAAAGGCGGGATGATTTTTGTAGCATTCGACGTCCTCCGTGACAGTACTCGTCCAAAGGTAGCTGCTACATTTTCAGTTGCCGGTGTGTTTTCTTTTCAGGATGAGTCGTCGCAGTTTGAAGGATCAGGATGGCACTCAAGATTGTTTCGCAAGCGCTTGTTTCAGCCACGATTTTTTAACGTTTAAAACCGTCGGGCGGTGTTATCATTGCGCCCGTCAGCCCCGCCGGGGCTTGTGGAATACCTCCATGGACTTACCCAGTAGTTACTCAATACCCCGTTTTTCCAATCATGAATTGACTGATTGATGCTTCCGGCGTGCCCCGCTGCTGGGAGTGGAGTTCGCCTATGTCTGAAGTTGAAGTAAAGAAAACGCAAGAAAGCTTGCAGGACCGCCTTGCTCAAGTTGTTGAGCTGTTGCAGCGTCAGCGAGTAGTAGAAGACCTGACTCATCGCCAGGAAGGCCCGCATCACGATCGGGTCGAGAATCTGGTTCACCGGCAGAACCTCGTCGAATTGCAACGCAAACTCGATGATCTGCACTCCGCTGACGTCGCCTATATCCTTGAAGCCTTGCCACTGGACGATCGTCTGACGCTTTGGCAGTTGGTCAAGGCTGATCGCGACGGCGACATTCTTCTTGAAGTATCTGACTCGGTCCGTGAAACCCTGATCGCCGACATGGACGATCAGGAGCTTCTGGCTGCTGCCAAGGACATGGATGCCGACGAACTTGCTGACTTGGCCTCTGAGCTGCCGCGAGATGTCGTCCATGAGCTGATGGAAACGCTCGATGGTCAGCAGCGTGAGCGTGTTCGCTCCGCATTGTCCTACGACGAGGATCAGGTCGGTGCATTGATGGACTTCGAGATGGTGACCATCCGCGAGGATGTCAGTCTCGAAGTGGTTTTGCGCTACCTGCGGCGTCTCAAGGAGCTTCCCGGTCATACCGACAAACTGTTTGTGGTTGATTACGACGGCGTCCTCAAGGGGGTTTTGCCGATCAAGCGTTTGCTGGTTAACGACCCGGAAAAGCAAGTATCTGAGGTAATGGCCAGCGATCCGGTGAGCTTTCATCCGGATGAGGAGGCCTATGATGCCGCGCAGGCGTTTGAGCGATACGATCTTATTTCTGCACCTGTTGTAGACAAAAACGGGAAATTGATCGGTCGACTGACTATCGATGAAATGGTCGACCTGATTCGTGAGGAGGGTGAGAGCGAAGTTCTCAATATGGCGGGTCTGCGCGAAGAAGAAGATATTTTCGCGTCCGTCTGGAAGTCCCTACGTAACCGTTGGGCCTGGTTGGCGGTGAATCTGATCACCGCATTCGTCGCATCTCGGGTGATTGGCCTTTTCGAGGGCTCAATCGAGAAGCTGGTGGCGCTTGCGGCGCTTATGCCAATTGTGGCGGGTATCGGGGGCAATTCCGGCAATCAAACCATCACCATGATTGTTCGGGCGATGGCGTTGGATCAAGTCAGTACCGGCAATACGTCACGGCTGATGCGCAAAGAGTTGGCGGTTGCGCTGATTAATGGTCTGATCTGGGGTGGTGTGATCGGCATTGTCGCCTATCTTCTTTACAGCAGTTGGTCTTTGGGTGTGGTAATGACCGCAGCCATGACGCTCAATTTACTGCTTGCGGCGTTGATGGGCGTTTTGATCCCCATGACATTAGTGCGGCTTGGGCGCGATCCTGCCATGGGCTCCAGTGTGATGATCACGGCCGTGACTGACAGTGGTGGGTTCTTTATCTTCCTTGGTCTGGCAACGATCTTCCTGCTCTGAGATGCTTTTTTAAAACCCGCTTACCGGCGGGTTTTTTTATGCCTGAATTTTGGGCAAAAAAAAGCCAGCGATTAGGCTGGCTTGAGCTTTCAGGTAATTACGAGGCGTCTGCGGCCATTTCGGCGTCATGTGCAATCAGCGAAACGAGTGCGTTTTGCTGGCGGTGGGAGAGTTGGCGGAAGCGTTGCAGCAATTCACGTTCGTGCAGTGAAAGTTCCGGGCTGTCCAGGCGCATGCTTAATTCTTCGCCCAATGCACCTTCCTGAATGAGGCTCTGCTCAAGGCGCGCGATGATTTCGGAGTTCATGCTGCGGTGATGATTGCGAGCCACCTCGGCAATGCGTTCACGCATTCCGTCTGGCAGACGTACGACGAACTTGTCAGCCGTACGGCTGGAATAAATTGCCTGTTTCAATGGGCGCATATATTTAACCGGTTAGTTCAGGGGAGCGGTTCTCGGGATTGGCCGCAGGATGTCTGATAGGACAAGCGCTCTGGCCAAATGTTCAACCTGAATTGATAGAGGCCCGCATCATGCCTCAAATTAGCCAGATCCTTGGCGTCAATTCTGTGACAAATATTGAACTGGATAAAGGCGTTATGCCAGCACCAATTATCAGAAATGCGGGCTGGGTTGAAAAGTTTGCCCAAGCGCGTATTGCTGACCGCGTCCTTCTGCCCGACAGTGGATGTCATGAAATCTGAAGGGCAAGTCATGCGAATTCAATTACTGTTCCTTACCTCTACAGGATAGTGGCAAATGGCCGATTTACTAGGGGTAGCTGCGCAGTCAATGCTTTTTAGGATGGATGGTGAGTCGTTCGCCATAGGGTGGGCGTGGATCCTTGGGAAAAACATCGTCATGCGGGTGGGCTTTTTTTGCGTCGCGGTGAGCTCGCGATGAAGCGGAGGCATCTGCCTACACTTAAAATGCCTAAGGACGACATGACAAAGGCATGGTTGCCCGTTAACATGCACGCCGTCCCTTGCTTCGCGTGTTCTCGCGGGCAGCTTGTGTCTCAGTAGCTCAATTGGATAGAGCATCCCCCTCCTAAGGGGAAGGTTGGCAGTTCGAACCTGCCCTGGGACACCATTTCATTTGTAATTTCCAATTTCATCATTGCCTGTTGGTCATTATTCGGTGACTGCTGCGTATTGTCGTTCCTTTCCGCTTAGTCGCTTCTATATAGAGAGGCGATAGGGAGAGGGTCTTTCCTCCCTTCCGTAAGTAATTGATAGAAAAACCAAATCAGTGCTTGACGGCAGATTCTGGAGGCCTATAATTCGCCCCACTTCCGGCGCAGTCGAAACGGAAAACTCCTTGATAAACAATG